>DATDLS010000104.1:0-49126 GCA_036519195.1 Occallatibacter sp.
AGCCCGTGCTGGCGGTCTACGCCGGCTACTCCCTGGCCGGGGAGCACGTGAATCCCGGTTCCGATCTCGACCCCTACGTCCAGGACGCCCTCGACGAAATCGAATACGTCACCGGCGGAACCGACACCAAGTGGGGCGCCGTGCGCGCCCGTGACGGCCACTCCCAGCCCTTCAAGCTTACCTACGTAGAGATCGGCAATGAAGACCAGTTCGACAAGTCAGGCAGTTACGAGAGCCGCTACCCGCAGTTCTACAAAGCCATCAAGGCCAAGTACCCCGACCTGCAACTGATCGCCACCCGCCCGATCACCAGCATGAAGCCCGACGTCCAGGACGACCACTATTACGTGCGGGCTACCGCAAACTTCCATGACGCCGACCACTACGACAAGACCGACCGCAACGGCCCCAAAATCTTTGTCGGCGAGTGGGCGACGCGCGAAGGCGCTCCTACACCCAACTTCGGCGCAGCCCTCGGCGACGCTGCTTGGATGACGGGGCTCGAACGCAACAGCGACCTGATCGTCATGGCCGCCTACGCCCCGCTGCTCGTCAATGTGAACCCCGGCGGCATGCAGTGGGAGACCGACCTGATCGGCTACGACGCCATGCGCAGCTATGGCTCCCCCAGCTACTACGCGCAGGTCATGTTCGCCCAGTACCTGGGCGACGAGACGCTTAGCTCCAAGCTCGAAGGCCCGGGCCTGGAACCGTCCAACCCCAAGCTCTTCTACTCCATCACTCGCGACTCGGCAAAAAGGCGTCTGTACCTGAAAATGGTGAACGCATCCACAACTGCCCAGCCGGTCGAAATCAACCTTTCCGGGGCCAAACTGGCCGAGGCCGGCAAGCTCATCAGCCTCAGCGCTCCCGACACCCAGGCCACCAACACATTCGACCAACCGACCCAGATCATCCCCGTAGAAAGCCCGCTCCCCGGCGTCAGCAATCATCTCCACCACACGCTGCCGGCACTCTCGATCCAAATCCTCCAACTCGACGAGCAATAACTGTCCCCGCTCTGCCTGCCAGCCAGCAATGCCGGACGCCCCATCCTTGAATCGCCCTGTGAATCAAGGATGGGAAACCACCACCGAAATCCAGCCAGGCCAAGGAGATATCTCAACACTCGGGCGGCGCCTGCGACCGCCCGAGTGGGGGACGCTCGCCCTCTGTTTGACCGCAGAGTCGGTTTCATCGCTCGTAGCCGGCCCCGGAGGCATCGATCAGCGGATCCGGCGTTCAGATCCAAGGACTAGCTGCCGTCTCCTGGCCGATCAAACGAGATTGGGAGTACGGGGAGCCCGACCGCACCTTGCACGCTGGACGGTGTGTGAGGTCCCTGGCCTGGGAATACAGGCATAGGCCATTGTCTCGAGGGATTCTGTCCTTAGCAATCGTCGGGGCTGGTTTTTCTGGTCTCCGGCGCGTCGTCAGAGTCGGTATGAACTCCGGCTGGTTCGCGCACCTCGAACCGGCAGTGGGGGCGAGGATCGCCCGGGGGAGGGCGCCAATGCCCAGAGTGGCGAACTCCCCTGATCCAAGGGCTATAGGGAACTGTGCCTCGCAGCTATCGCTACTGTCGTACCGCCCAAGCCAGCCCGTCTGGCCCCGCCACGGCGATCTTCCCGACCATCTCCAGCGTCTTCAAATCGATGACCGCAACATATCCATCGCGCCCACAAGCCGCATATGCACGCGCTCCATCCGGCTGCATCTGGATGCCACCGGACGCATGGACATCCGCCAGCCGCTTCAGCTCTTTGTGCGTGGCCGCATCCAGAACCAGCAGAGCGGAACCGGGCGACACCAGCACCAGCTTCCCGTTCGGTGTGAACTTGAGCCGGTTGGCTCCGCGCACGTCGGCCGCCAAGGTCGCCGTCACTTTCTTGGCCGCAACGTCAATGATCGATATCGTACCGTCCTGCGCGTTGGCCACCCAAATCTCTTTGCCATCCGGGGAAACATCAAAGCCCTCCGACCCGCGTCCCACTGGAATCACGGTCAGCTTCCAATCTCCGCCCGGCGGCGGTGGGGGCGGTCCCGGCTGCATTCCCGGAGGCGGTCCACCGGCACGCCCCTCGGTCTTCTCCATCACCGTCACCGTGGCCGCGTTCACATTGGTGGTCACAATGCGCTTGCCGTCCGCAAACACGTAGACCATATGAGTCCGGTCCTGCCCGGTGCCCATGATCCAGTCGATCTTGCCTGTTCCCGGGTCATAGCTCCCAATCGCCTTGGCGGCTTCGGCGGTAAACCATACCTTGCCCAGCTTGAAGTCCAGCCCGTGCGGCCCACCGAGCGCCCCCAGGTCAATCGAGTCCAGCCGCTTCTCGCCTGCCAGATCAACCACCGAAAGCGTATGAAACGCACCGAATCCATAGTTCGTAACATAGGCCAGTTTGCCATCCGCCGATGCCGTCACCTCGTGTGGATCGTCTCCCACCGGAACGGCCGCCACTACGCCGAGCGCGACCGGATCAATGATGGAAAGCGTGTGGTCCTGTTTGGAAAGCGCAAGAAGAACGGAGCGAGCAGTAGGCTGCGCGCCCAGCCGAGCGGAAAACAGCCAGCAGAAACAAAGCAGCAACAAGCAGGAATCGAGAACACGGGCCTTCATGATCGTCCCTCGCCAGACCTATTTTAAGAAAAGGCTATGTAAAAGCAGGACGGATAGGCGAGGCTTTTAAAAAAACATGTCCTTGTCGTCAGGAACCCGGTAGTCGTCGTGATGCCCCTCCGACGAGCGCAGTGACTCGACAATAGCCTTCAGCGCAGCCACCAGCCCCGAGATCTGCCGCACCGGTTTTTCCACCGCGTGGGTCAAAAAGCCGCCCGCCTTGTCCACCACGTCCAGTGTTCCGGTGAACATCTGGTCGATGCGTCCGGTCTGCGCACTGACTCGCTCCAGAATCTGCTCGAGGGCCGCCTCAACCTCTGCCGCCTGCGCACGCAGCAGGTGCGAAAGCTCTGCAAAGTCGGTCGTCGCAGACTCAATCTTGGGGCTTACTCGATCGACGAGTGTTCGCGTCTTCTCTACCAGATCGCGCGCCTTGTCGACCGTCGGCATGATCGAAGAGCGCATGTCTTCGAAATCACCCTTGATGGATTTGGTGCCCTTGCTCACGCCGAGATAAATCCCCAGCAGGATGATGGTCTGCATCACAAGGGCCAGCGCCGCGACCCCCACAAACGCCAGCTCGATCATGTCGTGATTCATGCCTGGCCTCGGGAGATTCTCGTGCAGCCTTCGCTGCGGAAGTCGATCAGTTCGTTCAACGCAACTCCTGCTAAAAGGAGGCGTTCTGGTCCGGAGCATGCCCGCAGGACATGGTGCCCGCGAACCCGCTCCGGAGCGGATCGTTTCATCCGACTTCACTCAAGCCGGAAGCGAACCCCGGCCCGAGCTTCGCCTACAGGGACGTCGGATCGACGGTGGTCGTACGATACGCGTTGCGGCCCGCTTCAACAGCCGCTGACACACGGGTCGACTGGTCAGCAACCAGGCTCTTGCCGCGTTCCACAAACTCTTCCCACTGCGCACGTCCGCGGTCAACAACCTCGCGGCTGCGGTCCACGTACTCGACCACCTGGTCTTTGCTCTTGTCCACCAGCGTGCTCACGGTCTCCTTGCTCTTGTCGACAAAGCTGCCTACCTGCTCCTTGCCCTTGTCTACCAGTACGCCGACCTGTTCGGCCGTCTGCTGTGCTTTGGTGCGCACATATTCGGTCCCCTCGCGGGCGCTGTTGGCAAGGTCCTCGCGGGTTTCCCGGCCGCTCTTGGGAGCATACAGAATCCCCACTACCGCACCCACGCCCAACCCTGCCAGGAACCATCCGAGATGATGAATCTTGTTGTCTTCCGCCATAATGAAAACTCTCCTTTCGCCCAGCCTGAAGATTGCCTGAGCGTAGCAAACATCGCCAGTTCGCCGCAATGGAAATTCACGGTCGTGCCGGCCTTCGAGATCGGCGCACGCTCAGATTGAAAATGATTTCGCGCCAATCTAAATCAATTCGACGCAGATTCGGCTGCCGGAGTTGTAACTCGATTCGGCAAACGACCCACCTGCCACTGTTTCAGCCCTACCGAGAACGATACAGCAATTGCCTCGCAGGCGCCGATTTCGATGGCTCACCGGAGAGGGGAATTGCACTTGAGATTTTTACCTTCCTTGGATGTTGTGTTGTGGGCCAGCAGGCCGTCTGCCCCAGCTTCCGCGCAGCCTCATCGCGGGGAAGGCGAAAACCGCAGACACCCGGTCCGCCGGAACCTTCCACCGGGCCCGCAGTCAACTGCGGCCCAGTCTCAGCCCGTCCGGGAACCTCCCGAGCTTTGATTTAAGATTTCCGCGAAGTGCTTCCCCTCGCGAAGAGAAAGCTGGCTGATCTGTTCCCGGCAGCTGAACCCGTCCGCCACAATGAGCGTCCCGGGCGCAGCGCCATTGACCGCCGGCAACAGTCCCAGATTCGCAATCGCCTTGGAAACCTCGATCTTGTTGGCTTCGAACCCGAATGGCCCCGCCATGCCGCAGCAGGTGGTCTCGATCATCTCCACATGTGCGCCGGCCTTCAGCAGCAGCGCAATCTCGCTCTTCGGGCCGCCGAACACCGCCTTGTGATGGCAGTGCCCATGCACGATCACCTCGGTTCCCGTAAGCCGTCCCTCCACCCAGTCCGGAGCTTTTGCCTCCAGCCAGTCGGCCAGCAGCCATATCTGGCTGCTCAGCTTCTCGGCACGCGCATTGTTGGGGAATAGCTCCAGCGCCTCATCCTTGAAGACACTCGCGCAGCTAGGCTCCAGAAAGATGAACGGCAGCCCGGCATCAATCTCCCTAGACACGCGATCGAACACCTTGGCCAGATAAGTGCGCGCGTTGCCCAGGAGACCGAAATCATAGAGCGCACGGCCGCAGCAGATGTGCCCCTCGGTCGTCTGCACATCGAATCCCGCCTGGGTCAGCACGCGTTCGGCCGCGGCCAGGGTTTGCGGATGGTAGTAGTTGTTCCAGGTATCGGTCCACAAAACCACGCGCTGGCGAGCCGGATCGACTGCAGACGAGGCGCCCGAGGTGCGTCGGGGCACATGGCCCCTCTCATCGGCCCCGCGCGCGGCCCTGTAACTGGTCTGGGCCAGCCGCGGCATCTTCCGCTCCTGGGCCACACCCACAATGTGCTTGATCAGCGGACCCGTCAGCGCATTCGAAAGCACAAAGTTCGTCAAGGCCGGAGCCAACGATCCGATCTGCGCCATCTTGTCCGCGAATCCAAAAACATAATGATGGAGCGGATGCAATTTCCCTTTGTATTTCTGCCCTAGAAACTCAGCCTTCAACTGCGCCATGTCTACCTGCACAGGACACTCCGTCTTGCATGCCTTGCAGCTCAAACACAGATCGAGCGCTTCGTGCACCGCTTCGCTCTGCAGGCCCTCCGGGCGCAGCGCGCCGGCAAGCATCTCCCACAGCAGCCGCGCGCGGCCCCGGGTGGAGTGCTGTTCCTGGCCGGTCGCACGATAACTGGGGCACATGACGCCACCGTCCTTCTTCAAGCAGGCGCCCACACCCACGCAACGCGCCGAAGCCTCCTCGAGCGATCCCTGATCCGAGGCAAAGGCAAAATGCGTTTCCAGCTTCCTGGCGACAGGTTTTCGATCCTTGCCTTCCTCCCGCAGCCCGTAGCGCAGATTTTCCACCGGGTCGTAGACACGATCCCGATCCGTGAGCTTGCCCGGATTCATCCGGTTTTCCGGATCCCAGATTGCCTTGAATTCCTGGAAGGCCTGTGTCAGTTCCGGGCCAAACATCTTGGGCAGAAGCACCGCACGCGCCTGGCCATCGCCATGTTCGCCGCTCAGCGACCCGCCCACGGACACCACGAGGTCAGCAGCCCGATCGATGAACTGGCGAAACTTGCGCAACCCTTCCACCGAACGGAAATCGAAGTTGATGCGCAGATGCACGCAGCCCTGCCCGTAATGCCCATAGAGCGGGCTGCGATAGCCATACTCGCTCATCAGCGCATTCAGCTTGCGCAGATAGGAGCCCAGTTGCTCGGGCGGAACACCCGCGTCGTCCCACCCCTCCCAGCGGTCGGGCTCGCCCGGCACCGCGACGGTTGCGCCCAGCGCCGACTCCCGCACTTTCCACACGCGCTCGGCATCCTGGCGGGAATAAATGCGCGCCCGCGGCGCCTCCGGCCATGTCTCGGCAGTGGCTGCCAGTGCTCGGGCTTTCCTCTCAGCCTCGGCCGCATCCCAGGCGCCCATTTCCACCAGCAGAAATCCTCCGCCCGGCGGCAGCAGCTTCACGTCCTCGACGGCCAGACGCTTGCGCAGCATAAAGTCGACCAGCAATCCGTCGAACCCCTCGAGCCCAATGGGCCCAAACTCAAGCACCCGCGGAACCACATCCGCAGCAAGAAAGGGATCCTCGAACGCCAGCGCAGTAAGCACGCGATGCGGGGGACTGGCCGTGAGATTGAGCGTTGCAGAAACAACCGTGGCGCAGGTTCCCTCCGATCCCACCAGCGCCCGCGCAAGGTTGAATCCATTCTCGGGAAGCAATTCATCCAGGTTGTAACCGGAAACGCGGCGGGGAATGCGGGGAAACTTTTCCCGAATCAGGCTGGCATATCGATCGCGCAATTTTGACAGCCGCGCATGGATCGCTCCGACGCGCCCGCCGCCGCGAATCAGCCCCGCGATCTCCTCGTCGCTGGTGCGGCCCACGTTCATGCGGGTTCCGTCGTAGAGAATGATGTCCAGCCGCTCCACGTTATCGACGACTTTGCCGCCCAGCAGCCCATGGACACCACAGCTGTTGTTGCCAATCATGCCGCCCAGCGTGCAGCGGCTGTGGGTTGCCGGATCTGGTGCGTAGGTCAGCTGATAGACCTCAGCGGCTTCGCGCAGCCGGTCGAGCACGATCCCCGGCTCCACAACCGCCAGCTTCTTCTCCCGATCGATCGACATAAGCCCGCTCATGTATCGGGAGTAGTCGAACACCACCGCAACATTGGTACATTGCCCAGCCAGGCTCGTGCCCGCGCCTCGCGGCAACACGGCTGCACCGGTTGCCCGGCACGCGGCCATCGCCGCTTCCACATCGGCCGCATCCCGGGGCGTAATCACGCCCACCGGCATCTGCCGGTAATTCGATGCATCGGCGGCATAGAGCGCGCGAGAGCCCAGATCGAACAGCACGTCCCCGCGCACCGTCGATTTCAGCAGCGCTTCCAGTTCGCGTTGCGCACTGAACTTCTCGTGATCAAGGGCGGGCTGATCCAGCAAAACTGAGATAGGAAGGATATTCACCCTCAGATCCTAGTCGAATTCAGCGGGTCCATGCACGGCTCAGAGAGGATAAACGCAGCATCCGCGCTTGCCCTTCGCATGACCGGGGGCGATCACTCGAATTCGGCGGGCTATTGAATGGAGCCGGAAACCAAGTTAACTTCAAGGAACCCGACCGTGAAAAGGAACTTATCGCGTCGGCCATTCTTCAACCACAATGCCTAAGTCATTCAGCTGGCGAATGACCGCTTCCACATTGCGGCGAACCCTGGGTCGATCTTTGCTGCCGGCCAGCGGCGACTCCGCCACGGCAATGACGCGCCCATAATGCCACGCCCCCGCAGGCAATGCCGCCAGCGCGTCTCCTATGTCGCCTGGGCGCAGTTCAATCTCCTGCCGGCGCGCCGCATCCGGACGCAACATGGTTCCTTCGCCGAGCGTGCTCGGATTGGCATCGGCCATCGTCACCCGCAAATTCATCATGTCCGCATTGACGGAGAGAAATGGATTGACCCAAGCTCCGGGCTCGTGCACGTCCATATAAATGCTCTTGGTCGGCAATGGAATTTGCGCCAGTTGCGCGCGCAGCTGATTGCGCTTTGTGGCCACGGCCTGCGCCTGGTGCCCGGCATTGACCGCCTGCTGCGCGGCTCCAGTTACCGCTTGTTCTTCCTTGTGACACGCCGTCAGGCTCATCGCCATCCCTAGCGCCAATGTTCGAGCGACGGTCGCCGATAAGTTCAGCTGTGAGCGATCAATCACCATGACAGAATAACAGTTCAGGGGAAGTCAGATCTGTCGCTTGTTTCCTGCGGACAATGATCGCCAACTGCGCGGCCATCGAGAAATCCACGTCCTTGGCCAGGACTGATTCAGCCTCGAAGTAACTGCGGGCCTATGACTTGCGGACTTCAGACGCTCCATCCTCATTGAATGATCCTTCGGTTCTCAATTCCCCCTCAAGGGTAGGCTCGGGCAACGCCTCGATGCGGAAGGATACGGCTGTGCGCGTGCCGTCAACACCAAGAACTACCTCAGCACCGAGAAGGGCATTGACGCGTCGCGCATCACCGTGGTGACCGGCGATGAAGGCACTCAGAGCGTGGAAGAAAACCTGGTGCCATCGGGCGCATCCGCTGTCGAGGGCACGCATCCGGTTGACGAGAATGCGGTGAAGCCGCAGCAACGTAAGCCGCTGCCGGTACCCAGACCTGCGCCCAGGCCGCCAGCGGCTCCAAGAGGCCAACCATCCGCTGGCCAAGCCTTCCCCGACGCAGGGCTCGAGCGGACCGTAACCCGACGCCAGGTTGGGCACCAATCAAGCGACAAAGAAATGAGGCCGGCCGGAGATCCGGCCGGCCTCATTTCTTGTCGCTTCCTCTCATCACGAGGTTTCAATCAAGATGCGGGCAATCGCGTCCAACATTCCATTCAAAAAATTAATTGACTCCGGCGACGAGTAGCGCCGCCCGATCTCTAATGCCTCGTTGATGACGATCGGAAACGGGGTGCCTTTGAACCCCAGCATCTCGCCCACCGCCATGCGCAGCAGGTTGCGGTCAACGGCCGGCATGCGCTCCAGGCGCCAGTGCTTGGAGTTGGCCACGATCAACTCGTCGATCTGTTCCTGGTTCACGATGGCGGTGCGGAACAGGTCCTCGGCAAACCCTCGCACATCGGCTTCGACCTCGTCACCTGCTTTCCAGAAAGTAGCCCGCACCTGGTCTGGCGTCTGCTTGCCGATGTCTGCCTGAAAGAGCATCTGCATCGCCAGTTCGCGCGACTTGCGCCGCGTACCGGCTGTCACGAGCCGCCGCCTACCAGCAGCTTGCGGCGCAGGCTCACCATTTCAATGGCCGCCAGCGCCGCCTCAAAGCCCTTGTTCCCTGCCTTGATCCCGGCCCGGTTCAGCGCCTGCTCCAGCGTCTCGCAAGTAAGCACGCCAAAACTGTGCGGAATCCCCGTCTCCTGTTGCGACTGTCCAATGCCCCGCGCCACTTCGTTGTAAATCGCCTCGTAGTGCGCCGTCTCGCCGCGCAGCAGGCACCCCAGCGTCACAATCGCATCGACCCTGGCTCCATTCGCCACGGTCCGCGCCGCGGCAGCAATCTCCCAGGCGCCGGGAACACGAATCACGTCGATATCGCCGCGCAGGGCGCCGCTGCGCAGCAATGCATCCAGCGCGCCCTCCAACAGGCGCTCCGTAATCACCGCATTCCAGCGCGCGACAATCACGGAAAATTTCATTCCTGCCGCGGACAGATCGCCTTCGACCGCAACCGGCTTTCCCTTGAGTGGATCGGTCCACGCCCAGAAGCTCAGCGCGAATCCCGCCACCGGCTCCACGGTAAACATGCGCGACTTCCACTGGGTCTCAGTCACCGGCGACAAGCAGAGAGAGGCTTGCTCGCCGCATTCGGCACGCAACCAGCTCTCGGCCGCCTGATGCACTGCGTCCAGCGCAGTCACCTCAATCAACACGTCCGCTGTTGAAGGCAGCGCTCCGTCGACAATCTCCAGATTGCCCAGCGGAGCCAGAAACGCAGCGCCGCGACTGTTGTCTTCGGTCCATCCGGCGCCGCGCGCAAATCCCAGCGCGGCCAGGAAGCTCACCAGGCGGTCATGGGCCGCGGCGCTCCCCGCGGGACGAAGCAAGGAAATCCCCTTGATCATGGTCTCACTCTCATAGCCTGATTCTATCGTGCGGGGGCAGTTCGTCTAGCTCCAACGCGCGGTTGAGCACACAGGGAAAAGGCCGGCGCTGGCCGGCCCCTCCGTGTTCGGTTCATGGTCGATGTGCTTAGGTGGTCGACCGCGGCTTGACCAAAATGGTTGTCGCCGGCACGATGCCGGAAGCCGGCAGCGTGGTGTTGGTGAGGATGCAATCCGGATCGCTACCCGGCGTGCAGGCCGGCAGGTTGGGCGCAATCTGTTGTGAATCCGCAGGTGGCGTCGACGGCGTCACGCTGGCCGGAACGCTGATGAAGTGAACCAGATTATCGCCCGCCGTCGAAACAAAGAACATCGTGCCGTCGGGTGAAAACACGCCCGTCAGTGGAGCGGTAATCGAAGCCGCCGCGCTGCCCCCCAGCGCCACCGTACCCACGGTTGTTCCTGTTCCGGGAATGTAGTAGGGGAGCTGCGCGCCGGCCGTCGTGCCGTTGTAGGTAATAAATGCGAGCTCGGACTGCGGAGAAGCAACGATTTGGTTCAACGACGTTGCAGTCACTCCCGGAATCGGAACCTGGGACAGCGTGTGCGCAATCGTCAAGGGCGACATGGTCGTTACGCCCGCCGCCGAGGTCGTCTGCGGGCAAGCCGCCGGCGTAACCGCGCCGCTGGCTAAAGTATTGCTCGGAATGGTCACGCCGATGTCCGACAGCGTAACCGCGCCGCCAATCAAAGCCGCGCCCAGAATATGCTTTCCACTTGTCGTCGCCGTCAGCACATCGGTCTGCGTAGCCACCACGTCGCCCTGCGGATAGAAGGTGGTGTTGGCGGCGTTGCCGACAGTTCCCGACGGGCACCAGGTGCGGGCCACAGTTGGGTTGCCGCTGAAGTACGCGCCTACTCCCGGAACGGTCACCGTCTCATTGGCAGCTCCGGCATAGTTGGCCGCGCAAGAGGTTCCCGCGCTGCAGGTGGTCCAGCCGGTATTCACGTTGTACACGTAAACAGTATTGCTGTGACCCGCTCCGGCGGCCGCCGTATCGGTGACGTACAGCGTCATCCCATCCGGAGTCCAGGCTGCCGAGGTGCCCATGCCGCCAAACGTCTGCGAAGTTCCGCCGGAGATGTTGTACAGATAGAACACCTGGCGGATCTGGTCATTGATGAGCAGCTGCGAATTGGTCGGGGATACGGCCAGCACCACGCCGGGGACGGTGGTGTCCTGCTTGGTAATGGTGTTGGACACGGCGCTATAGTACATCAGCTCGTGCTGCGAGCCGAAGTATAGATTGTTGCCCGTGCGGTCCATCATCATGGAATTCGGCACAAACGGCAAACGCACCGTTGAGGCCGCAGTACCGCTGGTCAATTCGATCGGCACAAAGTATTGTGACTGCCCCGGAGCACCGAACCACACGAAGTCGCTCGCCGTGCCCGGGGTGGTGATCGTCGCCGGGTTGGAAGAGATCGAAGTGCCCGTGCCATTCAAACCGGTCTCGTTGATCGGAGCCGGATTGCAGGTGGGGGGCTGGCAGATCGCATTCACGGAAGCCACACCCGCAAACGCCGCCGTCACCGCGCCGCCGGTCCCCACAGAAATATCGATCGGATCAGTGGACTGATAATTCAGCGCGAGGCCGGTGATCGTGCTGCCCATCGTATCGATCACCGTAGTGGTCAGGTCCTGCTGAACGCCCTGGGTGATCGTTCCCGAAGTGGCGCCGTTGGCCAACGACACACTGATGGAAGCCGGCGGGCAGGTCGAGAAGTATCCCGCCGATGAAGCCCCTTGCCCCACCTGCGCGGTGATCACCGTCGTTCCCGGCTGCTCAGCGGTAATCTGGTTGGTCACCGTGTTGATCGAAGCGACGGCCGCAGTTCCGACGTTATACGTCAACGACCCAATCGTCGCCGTGCAATCGGGAACCGAAGCCAGGCTCTCGCCGGCAGGTAGCGGGCAGGCCAGATTGGGCGAAGCGGCGCCCGTAATCGAAGGCGGCGCGCACAGCAGTTGCTGGGCATTGTTGGCACCCACATAGCAGGCCTGCACGTCCAGCGGCTGCCCAAAGAGCGTACCCTGCGAAAGGCACGACGCTGGCCCTGCCAGAGTGAGCGATGTCACCTGTGGATGAACGAAAATCTCCACCGGATTCGACGTCACCGAGTCTGCCGAAGCCGTAACATAGGCCACTCCATAGGGCAGGCTGCCGGTTGCAGGCAGCGGACTGGGGAAGTTGCAGATCGTGAAGTTGGGAATACCGCCGCCCGAGTTGCGGTTCCAGGTTCCGGCGCACATATTGCCGGTGGGCGAAATATCCACCAGCTGATTGTTCGTTGTGCCGTAGGTATACGTGGCCACGCTGGCCGCCGTGCCTTTGCAGGTCTTGGCGGAAGGCGAGGCGAGCTGCTGCGTCTGCCCAAAGGCGATGGAGATGCCGGTCGTCTGCGGCGTCAGGAAGATGTTCGCCACGTTCGTGATCAACAACCCATAGCCCAGGCCGTTGCAAAAATTCGCGTCCGGATTGCGCGTGCAACCTGAGATCGAAATCCCGGCTGGAATGGCCACCACCAATAAACAAACAAGCGTCAAAAACCGCCGCATGAATCCTCCCCGCCCCGCCTCTTCAAACCGCGGAACGGTCTCTAGCGAATAACGTCAGAAAATTGGGTTATAGCACCCTCAGAAACTCACCGCACCACAGCCGCTGGCCTCAAGGCCTCCGACATCGCAACCCAGGAATCGGCGCCGCGCAACTCCGGTGCAGGCACTACCCTGCTTCTGAACATGCTCAGTTGCGGTCCGCTTCCATGGCCCAGGTTGGCCCGGTGCCGAGGAACACCGCCTGCATCGCGGCTCCCGGCGGTAGCTTTCCCCATGCTGCCTGGGTGCGAAAACCGCTGGCAAATCTCCAATCAAAAGTGTATCAGGGCAGCCCGTCGCCTGCGCAGATCACTCTCGAGGCTCCCCGGTCTACCTGAACTGGGTTTTCTTTCACTGTTTCCATAGACTCCGCAGAGCCGGTTTGGGGTAGCAATTCAGTTCCCGGTCGTGGGAGCCGTGCTGCCCGTCCCCAGGTATTCGTCGAACCACTCCACCGCGCGGTACATCACGTCCCGCCGGTGCCCCGGATCTACGAACCCATGCCCCTCATTCGGATACACCACCAGTTGGGTCGGCACATGCTCGTCGCGGAGCGCATGCCAGAATTCGAATGACTGCGGCGCCGGGCACTCCCCGTCGCGATCCCCTACCACGACCAGCGTCGGCGTCTTCACCTGCTTGATATAGTTGATTGCCGAGCTTTTGGCGTACGCCGCCGGATCGTCATAGACCGAGGCGCCAAAGTACGGTGTCATCCACTGGTCAATCGAGTTCTCCCCGTAGTAGCTCTGCCAGTCGGAGATTCCCGCCCCGGCCACCGCCGCCTTGAAGCGCCGGGTCTGCGTCACCGCAAACATGCTCATGAACCCTCCGTAGCTCCAGCCGGTCAGGCCCACACGGTTGGCATCGACCGGATATTTGGCCAGCACCGCATCCACGCCGCCCAGAATGTCCCGCAGGTCGCCGTAACCGAAGTCTTTCCGGTTGGCCTGGGTAAACTCCTCGCCCTGCCCATAGCTGCCGCGCGGATTGGGCTGCAGCACAAAATAGCCCAGCGCCGAGAAAGCCGTAGCGCTCAACCCGCCGCCGCCACCCCAATGGGCTACGACCGCTGCCGCCGGACCGCCGTGCACCAGGACCAGCAGAGGGTAGCGCTTGGCCGGATCGTAGTCTTTCGGCAGCATCAACCATCCCTGCACATGAAATCTGTCGCTCTTCCAGTTGACCGAGACCGACTTGCCCCAGGCTGGTTCCACTCCGTCATTCAAATGGGTCAGCTGGGTCAGCCCTTCCAGCCCTGCGCTCATCGCCGTTCCCGGCTTCGCCTCGTAGACCTCCGTCGGGTGATCGAACGTGCTGGCGTGAAACACAAATACCGACCGGTCCGCGGTCGAAGAAAGGCTCAGTTCCATCCGCCCGTCGCCCACGCTGGCCGGAAGGCTGAAGACCGGCGATCCGAAGCTCGTCCTCACCCCGGAGCCGGATTTGTCGCCCTCGAGCTGCAGCCGGATCAGTTGCGTGTTCCCGCCGGCAAGCTCGCTCACATAGAGATGGTCGTTGCCGTCCCACTCAATCCATGCCGGCGACGAAGGCCGCTCGGGAGTCAGATTCACCGGCTGGCCGCCCGCCGCGCTTACCATCCATACATCGCCGCCCGTCGATCCCTGGTCGCTCATCAGCCCGCCGATGAAGGCGATCGCCTTTCCGTCCGGCGACCACCGCGGCACCGCAATCTGCAGCCCATGCAGGGGCCCGCGAACATCCGCCGGAGCCAGAATGGCGTTTTCCGCCCCGCCCAGCTCCTCGGTGTAGAGCTTAGCCACCCACCAGTTGTTTTCCCCCGGCGGATCGGCGGCCACATAGGCCAGGCCTTTCGAATCCGGCCGCCAGTCAAACTCATAGACGTGCAGTTTGGCCGGCGTTACCTGCATTGCATTCGGCGCAGCATTCCCGAGCTGAGCGACCGCCACCCGCTGAATCTCCACGCCATCCTCGCCAATCACTCCCGACCACGGCTTCATCGCCGCAAGCGCCCCAGCCTGTCGGGTCGCGCCCTCCACATAAAGGAAGGCAATTTTACTTCCGTCAGGGGAAAATGCAGGCTCCTGCGCAATCCCGTTCAACTGGGTCAGCTGGCGTGCGGGATTCCCGTCAAATTGTGCCAGGTACAAATCCGATTGCTCGCCTGGTTTGGCGCAATCGGAGAAGAACGCCACCGCCTTGGCGTCCGGCGCCCAGACGATCTCGCCCTCGCGGCAATGTTGCTCGGGCTTGGCGGCCGCCGTAACCCGCTCGCTCTTGGCCAGCTCATCGAGCGGCGCAACCCGAATCTCAGTGCCATCTTTGGCAGGCTGCAACCAGGCCAGCCGCTTGCCATCCGGCGAGACCGCCACTTGCCCCACCGACCTTCCCCGATTCAGCCCCTTGAGCACATCCTCGATGTGCGCGCGGTCAGCCGCTGTTGCCGAAGCCGCTGCCTGCGCCGCCAGCGGAAGATTGAAAGTCGAGGGCAGGAGCAAAGCTGCAGCGGCCACAAGAGCGCCACGTAGACAGGTCGAAACAGACATTAAAAGCATGAGGAAATCCTATCAGCCGAAGCGAAGGGCGGCCAATGATGAGCTCCCGCTCCAGCATTGCTTAACGCCGCACCATCTTGTAGAGAGCGAGCGAGCCGCGATCGTCATCATCCAATGCCTGATAGATCGCAACCTTCTCGAGCCGGTATCCGGAGAGAAAATCCTCGCTCGCCGGGTCCACATCCTTCCAACCCACATACCAACCCGGCTGGTAGCGGCTCACCTTCTCCCGCATATCTTCCGTGCCGTACCCGTCATTGATCGAAGGCACTCCGACCATGATCGACAACTGGTCCGCGCTCGCCCCCATCAGGAGCGGCTTCTGTTCCGGATGGCTGCGAACAATATCGCGAATCGAAAGGGCTGCGTCGCGAAACTCATAATCGCGAACGGAGAGAAAATGATGAATCATCACCCCGTTGGCAATCACCGCGGCCGCCATCGCCAGCATCATCAGCCGAGAGGTCCTGCGGGCATGAACCATCGTTTCGCCAAACGTCACAGTGACAATCCAGATCAGCGGCGCGAGCATCACCAGAAAATACCGTGGTGCATAATCATCCTGGCGGCTGAAGATAAACACTGCCTGCGAGGCCAACGCAATCCAGGAAGCAGCAAAGAGCCGATTGCGCCATAGCCTGCGCTTGGACGCCACACTGACCACCAGGATCGCCAGGCCAACTGGATACAACACCCGGTCGATCCACAGGCAATTGTCGAGAAACTGCCAGAGTGTCGATAAGCTGTGCCGCCAGTCGATATCGGGCATGGCGTTCACGTCAAAAAAGTATTGGTAATCCCCGCCGTAGCCGAGCGCCTTCACCAGCGCCTCATAGCCCTTCAGCAACAGCGCAGGCGCCACCAATCCGGCCAGCAATGCACGCAGAAATCCGCCCCGTTTGTACCCCGTGCCGGCCCAGACAATCCACAGAACCGCGGGAACCAGGAGCGCGGCCGTCGTCTTGGTCAGGATCATCGCCGTCACAAGAGCCGTGAGCGAGGCGAGCGGCCACCGTTGGTTCTCGGTAACAAGAGAAGCGGCCAGCAGGAGCAGGCAGAACTCAAAGACCACCAGCGTATCGAGAATTGCCAGACGGTTGAACACAAACGCAAACGGGCTTGAGGCCAACAGCAGCACCGCAATCAGCGCCGAAGTCCGCTTCGAATGCCGCCCTACCAGCGCATAGACAACGCCCAGCGTGGCAATGGATATCGAAACATTCAGCGCGCGGGCCGCCACTAGGCTCACGCCCGTAAAATGAAACAGCGCAGCCAGCAACCCGGGCCAAACCGGCAACGCCACTGCCGGGTTGTAGTCGCCGGCGACGTACCAATGCCCGGTGAGAAAGTGCATCACCGCGCCGCTTGCCCACCACCCCTCATCGGTGTACTTCGCCTGGTCAATCATCCACAGCGAGTCGTTGGGAAAGTCAGCAGACAGGTAACAGAACTTGAAGATGCCGAGCAGCCCCACGATGGACCAGATCGCAATCGGAAACCATCGCCCTACCGCGCCGCTTTCCAGGTCCAGATCCATCCGTCTCAATTGCCGGCGGCGGCATAAATCGCCAGCAGCCTTTCCAGCAGCGGCTTCAGCAGCTTTAGATCCAACGCGTTCGCCCCATCGGACTGGGCATGCGCCGGGTCGTCATGGACCTCAAGAAACAGCCCATCCACCCCAGCGGCAACCGCCGCCCGCGCCAGCAGCGGAATAAACTCCGGCTGCCCCCCGCTCACCAGGCCCGCCGAGGAAGGCTGCTGCACCGAGTGCGTCCCGTCAAACACCACCGGCGCCATCCGCCGCATCACTGGCAGAGACCGGTAATCCACCACCAGGGTGTTGTACCCAAAGCTGGCTCCGCGCTCGGTGAGAAAAACGCGCTCGTTGCCGGTCGAGCGCACTTTCTCAACCGGATGCGTCATATCCCAGGGGGCCACAAACTGGCCCTTTTTGACGTTGACTGCGCGTCCCGTCTTTCCCGCCGCCACCAGCAAATCCGTCTGCCGGCAAAGAAATGCTGGGATCTGCAACACGTCGACCGCCTCGGCCGCAATCTGGCACTGGCCCGGCTCATGCACATCGGTCAGCACCGGCAGCCCGGTGTCTTTCGCCAGCCGCCCCAGGATCCCGGTTCCCTCCACCAGCCCCGGCCCGCGGAAGCTCTTCACGCTGGTGCGATTGGCTTTGTCAAAGCTGGCTTTGAAGATGTACGGCATGCCGAGGTCGGCAGTCACCCGCTGAATCGCCTCCGCCATGCGCCGCACATGCGCCTCGGACTCAATCACGCACGGCCCGGCGATCAGAAACAGCTTGCCGTCACCCACCCTCACCGGACCGATTTCAAACGAGTTGCTCACCAAGGAAATTTTACGCCTCGAGAGCTGAGGGAGTCCGGGAAGGGTGAAAGCGAGCGAGAAAATACTATTTTTTGGGTGAAATGGCGTTATGTCCACCATGATCGAGATCGATAATGCGGGCCAAATGCTTATCCCCAAGAAGCTTGGCGGAACGCCCTGGACTGGATACTGGGCACGCGGCTCGGGCCTCGAGTATGCCGCGATTTGGGGGACGCCTTTCTCGTCGAGCGTGAGTTCTCCCCGAAGCCCGCCTGGTCATCCTCGCCTAGTCATCAGGGACGGCCTCCCCTTGATCGTGTCTGCCGATCTGGAAGGCGGGCCCGCTCGGTCCGACAAGCTCTTCAACGAAAGTCATTGACCGGGTTCAGGTTCAGGTTCAGGTTCAGGTTCAGGTTCAGGAGTGACGACCGCGGTGGCGTTTGGACCGGAAGAATATCCGGCCGCGATCCGGGATGCCGCGCATGGCGGCCATGGTGGAGGAAAGATCTACATGTGTTGTGCTGCTCGCCTGCGCCTGTAAAGCGAACACCGCCAGGATCTACACATGAAATCTCGAATATTTTCAAATGGTTGTGCCCCGATCCGCCGGGAGCGATCGATCTTCGTAGAACCTGCAATCCATATATGCATAAATATGCTAATATGTATCTATGCGTACCACCATCGACATCCCGGACGAAACCTACCGCGCGCTGAAGATTAAGGCTGCGACCGAAGGAACGTCGGTGCGCCAGATTATTCTGATCGGAGTGGAGCGCGAGCTGGCGGGGCCAAAGCGAATCCGCAAGTTTGAGATTCCCATTCTTCGCTCCTCGCGCCCCGGCACGCTGGAGCTGACCAACGAACAGATCGATGACATCCTCTTTTCTTCCTGACATCAACGTCTGGCTGGCGCTGCATCACCAAGTGCACCGCCATCATCTGAAAGCCGTTCAGTGGTTCCGCTCGCTCGACACTGATTCCAGGCTGATCTTCTGCCGCCACACGCAGATCGGGATGTTCCGCTTGCTGACGACCCAAGCCGTAATGGGCGACGAAGTCCTGACCCAGAAACAGTGCTGGGCGATTTACGCCCATTGGATCGACGGAGACCGCGCGGCTCTGCTCGCTGATCCTGGGGGCGTCGAGGAAAGGTTCGAGGCGCTCACGTCCGCCGATCTTCCTTCGCCCAAAGTTTGGGCAGACGCCTATCTCGCCGCCTTCGCCGAATCAGGCGATCTCACACTGGTCACCTTCGACAAGGCGCTGTCGGAGAAAGCTCCAGGGGCGGTGTTGCTGGGCTGAGCCGGCATTCCACCTTGAATTTGCGCACGACGCGTGATTCGACCTGGCTCAATCTTGAGGTTTCCCGAGGCGTCGTTTTATCTTGCCGGCCGCCCAAATGCCTTGCGTGATGCCTGCAGCCGCCAGCGCCAGCCACCCCAGAAAGTTCCAAAGCGACTGCTTGCATCCCGCGTGAGTCATCCAGGATGGCAGGAGTGTCCGCAGCTGAAACAAAGGGAGATTCCACCAGTGAGCACCTCCAGAACTGCAGCATGCGGAATCAATAGCTTCCTAGCGTCCTTGGCAATCCGGGGGTCTCCGAACAGCTCGTCCAGGTCTTTGAGGATCATCCGATTTCCCATCCAAATGCATAGACGGTGTAGGCGCCATCGATTGCCATGTACCACCTCTACGGATGGCCACTGAACGCGAGGAAGAACAGGCCAAAGACTAACCCAGCCGGGATGTGCGCCCAGCGCCCCCAACCCCATACGAAGTCTTCGCTTCTCTTCTCAAGTCGCAGATTCGCATAAGGCCCGTCGGCTCAAACCGAGAGCGTCATCGGGCATGGTCTTGCCTCTTGAAGCCCTAGTCTAGGGGGCCGTTGCAACTGAGGCCGTCTGCTCCGCGCCTCGCTTGGACCGGTTCCTATAGCTCGACGTCACAAACTCCCGGAAAAGCGGATGCGGCTCCAGCGGCTTGGACTTGAACTCCGGATGGAACTGGCAGCCCAGGAAGTAGGGATGCCCCGGTAATTCAACGATCTCCACATAAGTTGAGTCCGGCGTGGTGCCGCTCAGGCGCAGACCACCGCCAGTAAGCAGCGCTTCGTACTCGCGATTGAACTCATACCGGTGCCGGTGCCGCTCGCTGATTTCCGTAGCTCCGCCGTAGGCCCTGGCCGCCAGCGAGTCTTCCTGCAGAATGCAAGTCCACGCCCCCAGCCGCATGGTGCCTCCCATCTCTTCAACCCCCAGCAGTTCGCGAAGTTTATAGATGACGCGGTGTTGCGTTGCCGGATCAAATTCGCTCGAATTGGCGTCCTTCAACCCACAAACATTGCGCGCGAATTCAATACAGGCCGTCTGCATGCCCAGGCAAATTCCAAAATAAGGAACCTTCTTTTCACGCGCATAGCGAATCGCATTCAACATCCCTTCAATCCCGCGTTTGCCAAACCCGCCCGGAACCAGAATCCCGTCGAATCCATCTAGCTGCGCTTCATAGCTCTTGTCATCGGGAGTCTTCGATTCCAACCCCTCGGCCTCAATCCAGGTAACATTGAGTTTCAAATTCTGGGAAATTGCCCCATGCGTCAAAGCTTCTTTCAGTGACTTATAACTATCCTCATACTCCACATACTTGCCCACGATCGCAATATTGACAGTATCTTTGGGGTGATAGCAGCGGTCGACCAGGTCTTTCCACCTGCTCAGGTCGGCTTCCGGCGCATCCTTGTGCAGGTATTTCAGGATCAGCGCGTCCACGCCCTCCTGCGCAAACCCCAGCGGCACCTCGTAAATGGACGGCACGTCTTTGGCGCCCACCACGGCCCGCTCCTCCACGTTGCAGAATGCAGCAATCTTCTGCTTCATCTCGCGGCTCAGGTTGCGGTCGCAGCGGCACAGCAGAATGTCGGCCTGAATGCCAATGCCCAGCAGTTCCTTCACCGAGTGCTGCGTCGGCTTGGTCTTCAACTCCTGCGCGGCCGCAATCCACGGCACCAGCGTCAAGTGCACGAACACCGTATTCTCGCGCCCCAGTTCCTGGCGCATCTGGCGAATCGCCTCAAGAAACGGCAGCGATTCAATGTCACCCACCGTGCCGCCAATCTCCACGATCGTCACATCCGCGCCATTGGAGGAAACCTTGCGCATCGCATTCTTGATCTCGTTGGTCACGTGGGGGATCACCTGCACCGTCTTGCCCAGGTAGTCGCCCCGCCGCTCCTTCAAAATGATCTGCTCGTAGATGCGCCCAGTCGTCAGGTTGTTGTCGCGCGAGAGCGGCGCGTGCGTAAAGCGCTCGTAATGGCCCAGGTCAAGATCGGTCTCCGCTCCATCGTCGGTGACGAACACCTCGCCATGCTGAAACGGCGACATGGTTCCGGGATCGACGTTGAGATAAGGGTCAAACTTCATCAGGTTGACGCGCAGGCCGCGGCTTTCGAGCAGACAGCCGATCGAGGCCGCCGCCAGGCCTTTGCCTAAACTGGACACAACTCCGCCCGTCACAAAGACATACTTTGCCGACATCGAGGCAACCTCGCTTTTCAATTGTTGGGATTGGCCGAACAAGGGGTGCACAATCAAGTATGGCAGAGAAGCGGCCGGGAAGAAAGTGGAAATTGCGTCCCGCCTTTCTCTGTCCAACCGGCGCAGACATTCTTTAAGAATTTCTGTTGCTTAGGGCCGACCCCATCGCGCCTAGCCGATCACCCGCTCCTGACCGGCTTGGCTTCCACTGCGGAGATCCCGGAAACCGCCTCGCACAGCGTTTCGCCCAAGTCCGCTCCTCCGGGCTGTCCCCATGCCGCGTCACCGGCCCCGTGGGCTCCCTCTGCCAGAGCGTCTCGGGTGAGCATCTTCTGGCTGGATGTCGCTCACCTGGCTCCTCGAGCCGCACCTGGTCGGGTTCCCGCGCCTCGGGCAACACCGCGATCACCCGCTGCATTCCTGATCGGCGACAAGGTCCAGAATGTCCCCACCCTGAACTCTCGCCTCGGCTTGTTGACACGGTCCGCGTCGGGCCTGTTTCGAGGATCGATTGGGCAGGTATGGGTCGATTAAGTGCCTACTTTACAACAGAAAGCATCAGGCCTAGCATCCATTCTGTACCACGCCATCATGGAGGACAAATTGATGACCACAGCAACGAAACCGGCGCGCAGGCTGGGCACTACCGGCCCGGAAGTTTTCCCCCTTGCCCTTGGGTGCATGGGCATGAGCGGCATGTATGGCGCAGCCGACGATGCCGAATCGATCGCCACCATTCACGCCGCCATCGACGCCGGCGTCAACCTGCTCGATACCGGCGATTTCTACGGCATGGGCCACAATGAAATGCTGCTCGGCCGCGCGCTCCATTTCCAGCGCGAACAGGTGCTGCTTTCCGTAAAGTTCGGCGCCCAGCGTGCCCCCTCCGGGGCCTGGATCGGCTTCGATACCCGCCCGGCCGCCGTCAAAACCGCCCTGAGCTACTCCCTCAAGCGCCTCGGCGCCGACCACATCGACATCTACCGCCCCGCGCGTCTCGACCCATCCGTCCCCATTGAAGACACCGTGGGAGCCATCGCCGAGATGGTCAAAGCCGGCTACGTCCGCTACATCGGCCTCTCAGAAGTGGGCCCGGAAACCATCCGCCGCGCCGCCAAGGTCCATCCAATCGTGGACCTGCAAATCGAATACGCCCTCATCAGCCGCAGTCCGGAGGCGCGGATTTTTCCGGTTCTTGAAGAACTCGGCATCGCTGCCACCACTTATGGCACTCTCTCCCGCGGTCTGCTTGCCGGCTCGCAGCCGGCCGCCCAAGGAGATTTCCGCCTCCACCTTCCCCGCTTCAGCGGCGACAACCGGGCCGCAAACCAGCGGCTCGTCGACAAGCTGAAAGAGATTGCCGCTGCCCGGGGCATCTCTCCCACGCAACTGGCGATCGCCTGGGCTCTGAATAAAAAGAACTTCGTCATTCCTGTGATCGGCGCGCGCCAGCGTTCTCAGCTCGCCGAAAGCCTGGCCGCTTTGGAAGTAAAGCTGAGCGCCGAAGAGATCTCCGCTCTGGAAGCCGCTGTCCCCGCCGAAGCCGTTGCCGGAACCCGTTACGACGCCAACGGAATGAGGACGCTCGACAGCGAGAGGTAGCCAAGGGTCAACAAGCCACCGGCTCAAAAGCCGGTGGCTTCTGAAAGCAAGCCCGCGTTGACCAGGGCTGGTGCTGAGCAGAAAACCGCTCGGCACTCGCACAGACACTTCCGCCTTCTTCAAAACGGTGATGGCTCGGGCGATCAGCTTATCTTCTCGGTCCACAACATGATAGGGAAGGAACGCGCTTGCTCCGCTCTCGACGCCGGGGTCTCGCTCCTTGAACCCGATGACAGACCGCATCACGATTTTAAAAACCGATATCACCAAGTTGGCCGTCGATGCAATCGTCAACGCAGCCAACAGTTCCCTGCTCGGCGGCGGCGGCGTCGATGGAGCCATCCATCGCGCCGCCGGCCCGGAGTTGCTGGCCGAGTGCCGTCAATTCGGTGGCTGCAAAACAGGCCAGGCCAAGCTCACCAGAGGCTATCGCCTTCCCGCGCACTTCATTATTCACACCGTAGGCCCGGTATGGAACGGCGGCGACCACAACGAACCCGGCCTGCTCGCCAGCTGTTATCGCAGTTGCTTCACGATCGCGCGAGAGAAAGATCTCCGCACGTTGGCTTTCCCCGCCATCAGTTGTGGCATCTACGGCTATCCCATCGATCAGGCGGTAGAGATCGCCACCCGCGAAACCTTCGCCGAACTCAACAGCAACCAGACCATCGAGAGAATCTTCTTCGCCTGCTTCAGCGACGAGATGGTCCGCGCCTATCGGCACGCCTGTCCGGCAGCATGAGCGGCGCCGCGTTCGCGATGGGGCACTGTTTTCGCGCCGCACCTCACCTCACCTCACCTCAGTCCAGTCCAGTTCAGTTCAGTTCAGTCCAGTCCAGTTCCGTCGGAGGGGAAGGTCATCACCGAGTCGCCGTTCCCAGCTCGTACGCGCCGAACCGCTTCGCGATCACGGCCTGCTGCGCCTTAGCAAATTTGTGCCGATGGTCTCATGAGAAGTTCGCTTCTCTCACCGGCCCCGCAGACTCGACCTCAAGCCGAGGCTGGGGCAGGCTCTCCCGCAGGAGCAAGAGCCGGGAGCAGGGCGCAAACCGTGAGCAGGCCCCTTGTTTCTCTGTGGCAACGGTTCCATGGGTCCCTTATGCCCTTGAGCAAGGACAAGGAGGCCGTTGCGCAAACGCGCGACCAGCCAGCCAGCAATTCTCCACGGGATTCGGCTCAAAAGGCCAAGCGGAATCCGCGGAGAATCAAAGGCCCCGGCGCTGGCCCGAGACGATCGAACACTGCTAGAAATTCAGCGTAATCTTGGCCGTCATCGCCCGCGGCGTCACGAAGTGCGTTCCGCTGAAGGTTGAAAGAAAGTTATAGAGCGCATACTTGTCCGTCACATTGATCGCCGTCAGATCAAGGTTGGTCTTGAAGCGATCGCGATGAAAGATGTTGTCCTTGCCCACAGAAGCGTCAAACAGATTGCGCTGCTGAATGCGCGGCGGATTGTGGTCGTTGTCGCCGGTGCCGGGCGCAGGAATCTTCACCAGGTTCGATGAATACTGGGAGGCCAGGCAATATCCGTTGGGGATCGCAATGGTTGAAGTCGCGGTGAATCCAGCGCAGGTTAACCCCGCCTGGAATTCCTCGTCTGCTGTAAGCCCGCTCAGATTCACGGCTGGCTGTCCGCCCACGAGGATGGAAGTCGGGCCGCATGCACTGTTGGGATCGTTCGACAGCGGGTTGTAGCATGGGACCGAACCGGCCACCTGCCCCGAGTCGTACCGCCAGTTGAAGCCGCCCCACAAGCCCGTCAACAGTTTGCCCTGGGAAAGCGTGTACTGTACGTGCGTCTCCTGGTTGAACCTCTCATCGTGATCGATGCGGAAAGGCAATCCGGTTGATCCAACCGTAGCTCCCGCGCCGGCAACCTGCGGCGGAAAGAATCGCGCCGCCACCGACGACATGACCGCATAGCCGCTCAAGTGATGATATTCCGGCACCTCGACGTGCAGCGCGTAGCCCGGAATCTTCGAACTGTGCCAGTCAATGGGGAACGTGATCGGCGTATTGCCCAGCACGCTAAAGTCGAAGGCATTATGCGTGTACTTCCAGATATACTCGCCGCTGACCACCAGCCGCTTACCGAAGGCCTGCTGCAATCCTGCATGGAACTCGTTGCGGAAGCCCGGCTGCAGCGTTGTTCCCGCTACACCGGGCGAGCAGGCCAGCAGTGGCGCCAGCACCGCATTCGAGCAGCCTTCGCTCGACAGCACCAGGTTCTCGTTGAATGGCGTCTCCAGCGTGCGCGCATAGCTGATGCGCAACACGGTCAGCGTTGGCTTGATGTTGTAGGCAAT
The DNA here is from genome assembly GCA_036519195.1 of Occallatibacter sp. Taxonomy (GTDB): domain Bacteria; phylum Acidobacteriota; class Terriglobia; order Terriglobales; family Acidobacteriaceae; genus Telmatobacter. Next base: position 24,927 of record DATDLS010000104.1, read on the forward strand.
CCCCACGCGTGGCTGGGTCTGGTTGGCCTTCGCCAGCCCATTGTAGATATCCTCGCGCAGGCCCAGGTTGAACAGCCAGTTGTTCACCTTGAGCTGGTCCTCGGCAAACAGGCCAAGCTCCTTCACATCGGTGTGGCCCGCATAGTTGTAATAGCTTCCGCCGCGCGTCAGGTCATAGGGCGCCAGCACTGCAAGGTAATTCGGATTCTGGCCCGTCGCCCCGCCCGGGCACTCCGAGGGAGCCGAGTAGCCCGCCACCGGAGTGCCGCTTGCATTCACGCACGGCGCGCTGAATGAGTACGTCGGGTCGACGACTCCCAGGCTGTCGATCTCATTCAAAAATGTCTGTCCGTACTGCGCGCCCGCCTTAAAGGTGTGAATCCCCTTCACGTAGGAAAAGTCCGAGTGTACCGCGGAGTTGGTCAGCGTCCGTTCCTGCTGAATCGAAGACGTCTGCAGATTCGCCGGTCCCAGGTCGGCAAGCGGATTGTCGCTGGGGAAGTATTGGTAGTTGTCCCTGCGCACAAACGCGCCGATGTTCAACACCGAATTATCGCTGACGACGCGAGTATACGTCGGCGAAACATTGATCGTTCCGATCTTCGAGCGTTGGTCGGCGTTGCCTACATTCGCAAACATCGGGCCTGCAGTCGTCCCCCCGGCGACCACATTCAGCACATTCAGACTGTCAAACGAATTGGGCGTCTGGAACCACGAACGGCTGTAATTCACATCCAGATGCACGGAGTCCTTTGCCGAAAGGGCATAGTCAATGCGATCGAAGGTATTCTGCTCGTTGCCCTTGTCATGGAAGACTCTAAACTCCGGCGGATCCAGGAACCGCCCGGAGTTCAACCCGTCAGCTTCGATAAAATTTCCCCACTTCTTGCCGCCGTACGCCAGGTCAAAGCCCGCAGTCGCCGAGCCAAAGGCGCCATACGAGCTGCTCACGCTGCCCGTCGGCCTGGTCACGCCCTGCCCGGAACGCGTGGTCGCCACAATGACCAGGCTCGTTTTGCCGCCATACTCGGCCGGAGGCGCGCCGCTGATCACCTCGATCGACTGAATCGAGTTGGAAGGAATCTGGTTGGAGAAAACCTTGCTCTGCTGGTCTGTGATTGCCTGTCCGTCCACCGAAAATGAATTCGACGCGTGATCGCCCAGCCCGTGAAACAGACCGTTCGAGTCGGCTGAGACTCCCGGCGTTGTCGAGGTCACCAGCGAGCTCAGTGTCGAGCTCTCGCTCTCCATCGGCACCTTGATGAAGTCCTCCCGGTCCACATCCGTATGGAAGGTCGGGTCCGCCTCCACCAGGTCGCCCTCTGCCTCAACCGTAACCGTAGAATCGGCGGTGGCAATCGGCAGAACAACTTTCACTGTGACGCCAACCAGGGAGTGAATGTCGGCCGCCTGGCGCTGCGCGGCAAATCCACTCGCCGAAACCAGGATCTGATAGTTGTCGAAGGTGATGTTGTCGAAAACGAAATTGCCTTGCGCATCGGAGCTTGACGTGCGGTCAAGTCCGCTGCGCGGGTTGGTCAAATGAACCGTTGCATTGGGAATCACCGCCCCGCTGGGATCGGTCACAGTGCCGCGAATCGCGCCGGCATTGCCACCCTGTGCCGGCGCATGAACAGCCGCCAGCGCGACAGCTAAAAAAGAAAGAATGCAAAATGTCTTGCCGGAATTGAACGGCATACGTGCCTCCCGAAGAACTGGCTTTTGATTGTGCGGGAACAAGGCCGCGGGAAAAAATCGCGGATTCCTTATGCGGGATGGGCCGTCCGCCTCAACTTCGTTTGACTGTGATGAAGCGCCCCCTGCTTCGTTCCTGAACTGGAACCAAGCCGGGAAAAGTCAGAAGAAGAAGCCAGGATCGGAGACTAGCCCTGAAAGCCGTCCGGAGGGGGTCGCGTGAACAGTTGCGGATGCCAGTACCGCGTAATCGTGTGCGCCTCAAAAACCGGCGCGCTGCTCTGAACAGAAACAAGCACAATCACTGCAGCCGTTACGGCCACCGGCGCCGCCGAGTGCATCACAATGCAAAGCGGACAGTGGTCGCCGTCTGCGTCCACGGGATGAACGTGCGCCACCTGCACCACGGCCAGCAGCGTCAACAGCACCAGGCACACGAGCGTTACGACCGGCAAAGCACCCAGCTTTGCGCAGCGTTTCCTGCCCAGAAATGTCTGGAATCCTGTCAGCACACGCATTCCTAGCTTAAGAATACACACCCATTGGATGGATTGAAACCGGAAACGGTAACAGCCATTTCGTTGAAATCAGGCGAAGAATCTGCCCAACCCTCCCGAGGTCCGCCCGTCTAACCCTCATTGTTCTACACTTGGAACGGATCGAACCCGGCTCGGACCCGATCTCCGCATGAAGCTTCTCTTCCCTTCGCGTCGCTGTCTCCGCCTCGCTGGCCTGCTGGCCGCGCTCGTGCTCTCTGCCGCCGCGGGCGCTTATGCGCAAAAGACGTTGCCCCTCAAACCGGACGTCCCCGGCACTGCCACCAACCATCGCCTCATCCTTAAAGACGGAACCTACCAACTGGTTCGCAAATATGAAGTTGTCGGCGATCGCGTGCGCTACATCTCAATTGAGCGCAGCGGCGAGTGGGAGGAGCTCCCGGAGAGCCTCGTTGACTGGGATGCCACCCGCAAATGGGAGCGCGATCACGCCACGGAAGAAGAGCAGGCCTCCCCGGCCATGAAAGAAGCCGCAGACATCGACAAGGAAGAAGCCGCCGAGCGCGACGAAGCCCTCGCCCGCCGTCCGGAAGTGTCCAAAGGACTCGAGCTGCCCGACGAAGACGGTGTCTTTGCCCTCGACACATTCCAGGGCACGCCCGAGCTGGTCGAAATGCTGCCCAACGAACTCGGCGCCAACGCCAAAACCAAGCACGGCCTCAACACCCTCAACCCAATGGCCGGCTCCAAGGCTACGCTGGAACTCGACGGCGCCCATGCCAAGGTGCATTTCCACGTCAATGACGCGGTCATCTATCTCTCCCTGAACGCGCGCGATGACGCCGAGGAGGTCGTTTCCCACGCCATGACCGTGAATACCGGCGGCGCCAAGGAAGTAGCCAGCCGCAAGCACGGCGCGCATTCGGCCAATTCCGGCTTCGCCATCGTCCGCGCCGACGAGCGCCGCGCCATCCGCATCGTCGGCGCCATCCACATGAGCCCCAGCGGCACCGTCACCCAGGACGAAAACGTCATCCCCACCAAAGTAGAAGTGCTACCCGGCAAACACTGGCTCAAGATCACGGCCGCCCAGCCGCTCGCCATCGGCGAGTACGCGCTGGTCGAAATCCTCTCCGCCTCCGACATCAACCAGTCCGTATGGGACTTCCGCGTCGATCCGCAGTTAGGAGACAACCCCGGTTCGCTCGGCCCGATCTTCAAGTAGCCGGGAAGGACCGAGCAGGAGCCAAGCTTCCGACGGTAGGGGAGCGCTGCCGTTGAGCACCCCCGGGCGTTATGGTTTGGCAGCCTTGCTGCCTATCGATTCCCGCCTTACCGAGGTCCTGCTTATCGAGGTGATCTTTAGGGGCCGTCTTTCCCATTGCCCGAGGAACCTCCAGCTGCGTTTGACGCCTCCCAGAACGGTTCGCTCGGGCGCTACGCTAGAGCCCGCGAAGCGGCAATTTCGGCCCATACGGTCCTGCGCATTTCGGAAGCCTTCCGAGGGAACCCGACTTCTGGCTCCGACTTCTGGCACAGCGCGCCCTGTGGGTGGCCTGGGAAAAGAAGCGCGCAGCAGTCAAGCCGCTCAACCAAGGTCAAGCGGCTTAGACCGCGTTCATCAAATTCCGCCTGTTTACCGCGCTTCCGGTGACTTGGCCCGCGTGAACTTCAGCCGCCGCTTCTCCCACTCCTCCGAGTTGAAGAATTTGGGCCCGACATCGATCAGACGCGGAATCATGTTGAACACCGCGATCCGGCTCCACGGCCGCCCGTCGCGCATGCGGAACCCCTTCTCGTTCAGATCGCTCACAATCGCCGAGTAGCTGAAGTCCTGCACCAGCAGCTCCATCATGAGCATCAACGCCTGGTGCTCCCGGGGATGCACCTCCAGCCGCAGGCAATCGTCCGAGACGCGCAGCCCATACGGAATGTCCTCGTCGAAGCCACCCTCGGGAGGGGCCTCGGAATCCGGCAGCTCCCGCCGCCACTCGATCGACACCATCTGCCACCCGCTCGAGGTGCGCTGCTGGATAATGTCAGGGCTGAAAGGGGCAGAAACCACATCGCGAACCCGTTCAAAATACGCCATAGGTTGCCTCCGGAAAAAGACGTTCCGGCTAAGCAATAAGCAATTGTCAAGCCAAAGGTCGAACCCGGCCCCAGCCCGCCAAGCTGCTCAACCGCAAGGAGATTGAAACGCGCTCTGGCAACCGGCCCAAAACAACGCGTGTTCGGTTTCGCAACCGGGTGTCCAGTTCCGGACGATACCTTCAGCCCACTGTCGAACCGTCACGGTCGAAAGAAAATTCGTCCTAACGCGCCACCGGCATCGCCGTCCAATGATCGAATCGGGAGAATCCGAATGCCACTGTTCATGAGGCGATCCGTCGCCATCGGAGTTCTATCGGCATCCGGCGTTCCTGCCGCCCGCGGCCAGGTGGCCGACTCTGCGGCCAGCGGCATCCACCACTCCGGGGGCCACTCCAGGGGGCCACTCCGGGGGTGCGCGTGCCGGCCCCGTCGATCAATGGGAAAAAGGCGTTTCAACCGGAGCCGCGAGCCGGCGTTGGCTTGTTGGAGTTGACACGTTGCTGGTAGAGTTTTCACGGTTTTACCCCCCTCGCCTTCACACACGCGGTTCAGCGCCACACTCGGGAGCCTATGTTCATTCTCAAGCAATTCGTTGTTCTCTCTACGGTATCGATCGCCTTCCTGCTTCCGGCATGCGGGCAACAGCGAAGTTCCGCAGCCAAGGGCGTCAACACGCTCGGGGCGCCCGTGCCGACCGCATTGGTCCACGGCAAACGGGCATTCGTCGCCTATGAACTCGGCGACGTCACAGCCTTTCCATCCGCCTACAGCGGCGGCCCGGAACGCGCCTACAGTGAATTTTTTGCACAAATGAAGGCCTGGGGCCACTTTGAACTGGTGTTGGACCCCGAGCAGGCCGACCTTGTATTCGCCGTCCGCTTTGTCGATTCGCCGGGTCTCTCGTTCCCGCAGATCAGGGTCGGCATCTCAGACGCAAAGACCGGCGTGCCACTTTGGGGTTTCGTCGAACAGGTCGATCCCGCCTTCTTCAAGAAGCATCGCGACGCTAGTTTTTCTGAATCAGTCCAGCTGCTGGTCTCTGACGTCGAGTCGCTCATCACGCCCGGCGCAACTCCTCTCGCGGTGATACCCGCCGGGAAGACGCGCCTGTCCGATCAGGCGCACTAGGCCGCGCTTGCGGCGGCTGCGCCACCGCAAGGGTCTACTCCCGCACGCTGATCCCCAGCGCCTTCATCTTCCGGTAAAGATGACTCCGCTCCAGCCCCAGCAACTCCGCCGCATGGCTCACGTTGTTCCGCGCCTCTTCAATCTTCTTTAAAATGTATTCGCGTTCATAGGCATCGCGCGCCTGCTGCAGCGAGGAGAACTCCTCGGTCGAACGCGTACCTGCCTTATGGGTCAGCGGCGGCAGATGTTTCCGCTCGATCCGCAGCACCCGCGGATTGAGAATCATCACCCGCTCAATCACGTTCTTCAGCTCGCGCACATTGCCCGGCCAGTGGTACTGGCCCAGCGTAGCCAGCGCCTCCTCGCCAATCTCCATGCGCGGCCGCCCATACTGGCGTCCGAACTCCACCAGAAAATCCTTCGCCAGCGGCGGAATGTCCTGTTTGCGCTCCCGCAGCGGCGGCACAAAAAAAGGAACCACGTTCAGCCGGTAAAAAAGGTCCTCACGGAAATTCCCCTTGGCAATCTCTTCTTCCAGATCCTTGTTCGTCGAGGCAATCAGCCGCACATCGACGCGCAGCGGCTGCGTTCCGCCCACCGGCGTAAACAGCTGATCGTCCAGCGCAGACAAAACCTTGGCCTGCGTCTTCAGGCTCATATCGCCCACTTCATCGAGAAACAGCGTTCCGCCGTCGGCCCGTTCCAGCGTTCCGCGTTGCTCCGGCGGTCCGCCCGGCTGCGCGCCGTGCCGGTAGCCAAACAGTTCCGCCTCAATGTGCGCTTCAGGAATCGCTGCGCAATTCAGCTCCACAAACACCCGGTCGCGGCGCAGGCTCTCGCCATGAATCGCACGCGCAATCAGTTCCTTCCCGGTCCCCGATTCTCCGTAGATCAGCACCCGCCCATTGGTCGGCGCCATCAGCCGGATCTGCTGCCGCAGCGCCTTCAACGGCACGCTCTCTCCGGTCAGCACCAGCCCTGCGGCGAACTGTTTCTTGAACTCCAGATTCTCCGTACGCAGCCGTCGCGCCTCGACCGCGTTCTTCAGCACAATCAGCGTACGGTCCAGCGAGAGCGGCTTCTCCAGAAAGTCATACGCGCCCAGCTTGGTGGCTTTCACTGCCGTCTCAATCGTGCCGTGCCCGCTGATGATGATCACTTCCGGCCGCATCTCCACAGCCAGCTTGTGCATGTCGATCAGAACGTCCAGCCCGTCGCGGTCCGGCAGCCAGATGTCCAGCAGCACCACATCGTAGGGTGCATCCTGCAGCAGCACCAGCGCCTCGGCAGCGGTTGCCGCTGTGGCCACCCCGTAGCCCTCTTCGCTCAAAATCTCCTCAAGAGAATTTCGAATCTCTGCCTCGTCGTCCACCACCAGAATGTGATTCATGAAGGCAGTCCCTTGACTGCGCTTTCCACTGCGCCTTCCATCACTGCCTGCGGCGCGGCGTGCTCCATTAGCGGCAGCCGCATCAAAAACCGCGCGCCCTTGGGACTGTTCGATTCAGCTCTCAAACTTCCCCCATGCTCCTGCACAATCTTGGCCGCAATCGAAAGTCCCAGCCCCGTCCCGCGACTCTTGGTCGAGTAGAACGGCAGAAACAGCCGCTCGCGAATCTCATCCGTAAGCCCGTGCCCGGTGTCGGTGACCGCGACCTCCACTGCGCCCCCGTCTTCACTCAGCGCGCTGTGAATGCCCAGCACCCGAAGCAGGCTGCCCTGCATCGCTTCGGCGGCATTGTCAATCAGGTTGGCCAGCGCCCGCCGCATCGCTTCCGGATCAGCCAGCACCGGCGGCAGATCCGGTTCCAGATCCCAGTTGACCTTGATCTCATCCAGCCTGCCGGCAAACATCGCCAGCGCTTCCTCCGCCACCCGATTCATATCGCAGCTGCGCGGCTGGGGGGCCGGAAACTGCGCCAGCGCAGAGAACTGATCGACCAGCGTGCGCAGCGTTCCGACGCAGCCCAGTATCACCTCGCTGCATTTGCGAATCACCTGCGTAGAATCGGCCTGCCGCCGCTCCAGGTGTTTGCCGATCCGCTCGGCGGAAAGGGCAATCGGCGTCAGCGGATTCTTGATTTCATGGGCCACGCGCTGCGCCACTTCCTTCCACGCCAGTTGCCGCTGCGCCCGGAGCAGTTCCGTCATGTCTTCGACCACCAGCACGGTCCCGTGCTGACCATGCGCCAGGTCCAGCCGGGCGCTGGTCACTGCCAGATGAATCGTCCGCCCCCGCGCGTTGAGCTCAATCTCGGTCGACGCCGCGCCCATGCGGTGCCCGCGGCGGATCACCCCCGCCAGGTCTTCCCAGCAATCGGCCGGCAGCAGCTCTTCGACCCGCTCGCCCGCCAGGCTCAGCTCTTCGCGCCGCCCCATCAGCGCCGCAAACGCGCGATTGGCCTGCAGCACGGTTCCTGATCCATCGAGCGTCACCACCCCGCTGGGAATCGTTTCGACGATCGTCTCCAGTTCGCGTCGCCGCTCTTCGATCGCCTGGTTGGCAGCCGTCAACTGCGCCGACGAGCTTTCGGCCAAAGAGCGGCTGGTCTGAAGATCGGCAGCCATGTGATTGAATGCCCGCACCAGGTCGCCCATCTCTCCTGTGGCATTGCCCGCCACGCGCTGGTCATACTTCCCGTCGGCAATTTCGTCCATCGCGTCGGCCAGCGCTTCCATGGGACGGGTAATCTGCTTGGACAAAAACAGCGCCAGCCACACGCTGGAAAAGAACACAAATACGGTGATCAGCAGCAGCAGCAGAAAAAATGTTCGGCGAATCTGGCTGCGCGATCGAAACAGCTCCCAGTATTCGTCCGCCCCGCGGCGAATCCGCGTCACCGTTTGGCTCAGTCCTTTGGGCATGGGCAATGCCACCACGACCACTTTGCCCGAAGTGGTGGCCGACATGCCCAGCGCATACTCCAGCCCGTTAACTTCAAATACCGCCTCATTGCCGCGCTGCGCTGCGGAAAGCAGATTCGCCGACAGCGGCCCATGCAGCGCAACCACCGTATCGCCCTTGCCCGCCTCATTCTGTTCCGGCAGCCACGGCAGCAGGCTGGCCTGGCTCGACTCGGCCGGCGCCTGAAAGCTTGCTATGGCATGAAGATCTCTGCCATAGACCAGCGCAAACCCACCGCTCAGCGTGATGCGCCGCGAACTCAACTCGACCCGCAAGGTCGGCAAGTCCTTTTCGAGAGCATCCGAGCCGGCAATCGATTCTGCTTCCACCCGCGCATTGTCGGTCACGTATTGCGCCAGCTCCAGCACCACCCGCGTCGAGTCTTCGCGCAGCTGCGAGGTGTTCGGCGAGAACCATCGGTCAATGGAGCGGTTCATCAGGTTAAAGCTGAATAGAAACATGAACACCGCAGGCGTCAGCGCAATCAAGGCCGCGCCCAGCACCATCCGCGTGCGCAGCCGTGCACCGAGCGCGCTGCTGCTCTGGTCTGCATACAGCTTGAGGATGTTCCTCAGCAGCAGCATCAACAACACCAGCAGCAGCAGGAACACCACCACCGTCAGGCTGGTAAAGATCAGCGTCTCACCGGAAGTCTGGGGATTGAGAAAGTGCACGCTCGACATGTTGAACGCATTCAGTGCGCCCATAAGCGCGAGAAACAAGAGTGCCCCGCCCCCCAGAAAGGCGATGGATCGGCGTCGCGGATCGGCCTTCGAACTCATGCGCCGATTATAGAGCCGTCCGGCAAATCAGCGCCCCTCAAAAACTGAGCGCGTTTTGCTGGCGCGCTCAGCGGTGCAGTCAGATCTCCGAGCAGCTCAGCGGACTCAGAATCAGATTTGTGATATTGGTGACGATCTGGTCGTAGGCATAGCGCGGGCTCGCAGAAAGCCTCTTCCAGTCTGGATCGTTTCTGAATGTTGTCCAACCTGATTCGAGTTCCGCCTGGTCCGTAAAGCTCAGCATATAGGTCAGGTTGGGCAAACGCGAGCCAACCAGCGTGTCCCCAAAAAACACCGGCTTGCAGCCGGCCTTCACAAAGATTTCGAACTCGCCGGAGTGGAACATCTCCACCTTGCGGACGTGTTCGCCGTAGCTCGGGCTCTCATATGTGCGCAGTTGAAAAATGCGCTTGCCTTTGGTCGCCGCAGCCGGCGGAGGCGTAATCTTCGGCCATCCGGCAAAAGCGGCCAGCAATGAGCTCTCCACGCGCTCAAACGCCGGCGAGGCCGCCGTCGAATTCCAAAACGGCTCAGCAGCTTTCATGAAGGCCGCATCCTCAGCCAATCGTAGATCGACCTCGGCAAGCACCCCGGCCGCGGGGCCTGGAATCAGCAGACAAAAGACCGGCGTCTCCGGTCCAAAATCAAGTTGGAATGCGCCCACAGGCCCCATTCCCATCCTGGCCAGCGCCGGAATCATGGCGTCAGAAAAATAGCTCTCGGTCAGCTTGGTTTGCGGCCCCGAGCGCAGCAGGTAGCGCCGCAGCTGATAAAACTCACGCCCCGGCGATGGAGCGCTGGTCTGTGCTGAAACCCCGGCGGCGACCGCCAGAGCCGATGCCGCTACCGATGAGGCAAGAAAATGACGCCGCTCCATGATCCCTCCGATTCGAAGGATCATTCTACTGCATCCTCTTCCATGCCAAGCCCAAGGGGGAAGAGCTTAATTGAAAGGGCTATGAGGCGTTAACTTGCTGGTATAAAAAGACATCGTCCGGAGTGACTGGCAGCCCAATTGAGCGATTTGGAGAGAGACGGATTTCTTGGCGTAGGCGCAACGCGGGGGTTGGGTTCGGCGAACAATATTTCACCGTTCAGACTGCCGAATCGTTGCGCGGAAAATCGGGAAAACCACATCGAATGTGTCGATAAGTTTCATCATATCATTAACATATGGAGCAGTGATGAGACTTCTTCGCCGTCACTGCAGTTGCATGCGCGGACGGCTATCCATCCAGAAATCCCGTTCATGAATCTCGAGGGAGATGATGTGCCGGATCGCAGCTGTCGTGCCCGATTGGGACTCGCTGCACACGCTTTGCCATCACCCGGTAGGCGAGAAAGTGACCTGACGGCTTCGCTCTATCGCCGGGAACCCGGTCGCGGCTGCCCGCCGGATGAAAGGTATAGATATGCGGCGACAACTCTGGGCGGTGTTTGGTTCCGGGCGATGCGGCTTCTCGCCATGATCGATCAGGGCCTGCACAAGCAGTGCGGCACTTGCGGCATTCTTCTGGCATTCCCCTGCGGCTGTGCCGAGCTAGCGGTCGATACGCGTGACCGCAGGCCGCTGTTGATCGACCGGCCGGAAGAAAACCTCGACCCGCGCCCAGTCTTCACCGAGTTTGTGCCACACTTCCGGAATGGAAGCAGCGCCGGCAGGTCGTGATGGTGACCGATCACGCGAACCGGGTGGTGAATGCTGATGCGGACCAGATCATTGAAAACCCGGATCTCCGAAAGGCAGTGAATCTCTCAGGGTCGGATTCCCCGCCGCTTACGGCGAGGTCATTCATTTATGTTGATGCGCCCACTAAAGACGCGGGCCGCCCGCGAGGCACACTGGGCATGCATTCAGCTTGCTTGAAGAGGAGTAGAGGACGCCTGACCAGCAGTTGGATGAGTTGACATGATCTGATGGATCGGTGGTCGCCCCTCCGACGGGCTTTCGGCCAGGATGCGAGCATCCCGCGCGAGTCACTGCCATTTCGCAGAGCAGGCAGAGATGTCCAATGCAGAACTGGCGAAGGTGGCGTGATGCAGACCATACTTTGCATTTTCCAACTGGCCGGAGGGTGAGTTCTGGCAGCACCAGCGAGGCCCTCAGTCCTTAACCCCATTGTCCAGGCCTTTACCCAACCACGCTGAATGCCGCCGTCCACGGCCGCTGCTGGCTCTCCGCCACGCCGCGATGCGTCAACGTTCCCATCCAGGTATTCAGCCCTTCCGCCAGCCCTGCGTCCTGCTTGAGCGCCTCGCGCACGCCCAGGTTGGCAATGCGCATCAGGTAGGGGAACGTCGAGTTGGTCAACGCCAGCGTCGACGTATGCGGCACCGCACCCGGCATATTGGTCACGCAGTAGTGCACCACGCCATCCACCATGTAACTCGGGTTCGAGTGCGACGTCGGCCGAGCCGTCTCCACGCATCCGCCCTGGTCGATCGCCACGTCCACAATCACCGCGCCCTTTTTCATGTTGGCTACCATCGCCTTGGTCACAATCTTGGGAGCCGTCGCTCCGGGAATCAGCACCCCGCCGATCACCAGATCGGCTTCCCTGGTCGCCTGCGCCACGTTGTAGCTGTTGGAAGCCAGAGTATAGAGCCGTCCCCCAAAAATGTCGTCCAGGTCGCGCAGCCGGTTCAGGCTCACGTCTACCAGCGTTACCTTCGCGCCAAAGCCCAGTGCAATCTTGGCCGCATTCGTTCCCACAATCCCGCCGCCAATAATCGTCACATTGGCAGGCGCCACCCCCGGCACGCCGCCCAGCAGAATCCCTCGCCCGCCGCGTTCCTTCTCCAGATAGGTCGCACCTACCTGTACGCTCATGCGGCCCGCCACTTCGCTCATCGGCGTCAGCAGCGGCAGCGTATTTTGCCGGTCGCGCACCGTCTCATACGCAATCCCGATGACTTTCTTCTTAAGCAGTTCGTCGGTGAGCCCCGGCAACGGCGCCAGGTGCAGATACGTAAACAGTACCAGCCCTTCGCGGAAGTACCCGTACTCGCTTTCGACAGGCTCTTTCACCTTCACTACCAGGTCCGCCTTGCCCCAGGCGTATCCCGCCTCGCCCACAATCTCCGCGCCCGCGTCCTGATACTCGGCGTCGTCAAAGCTCGATTGCGCACCGGCCCCGGTCTCCAGCAGCACCGTGTGCCCAGCCTCGGTCAATGCCTTGACGCCCGCCGGAGTTACTGCCACGCGCGCTTCGTTGTCCTTGATTTCCTTGGGAACGCCAATCATCATCGCCGTCTCTCCTGTCTGGTCTCAATCTCTCTGGTTCGATGCGGGGGGCAATAAGCTTGCGCCATCAACCAAGGCCGGCGCCCCGATCTTTCCTCGGGGGAGGGCTGCGCGGCGCCGGCCTCAGATCTCGCTCACCTGCCAAGAATCCTACGGCGCATTTCCCTTCCAATGTGTGCAAACTTCGTGATAGAAGTCCACTATGGGAACGAAACGTGACAGAAATGTCGCCAAGACGCAAGATTTGCGCTTAACCGGGGTAGAATCAGCACCAGAATACGCGCCGGGCCGCGGCAAGCTCGCTCTGGATGAGCTGGACGAGGCCATTCTCCACCACCTGGAACGCCACGGACGGGCCACCAACTACGAAGTTGGCGAGGCCGCCGGTCTTTCTGCTTCGGCCGCATCGCGTCGCATCCAGGCCCTTGAAGCCGCCGGCGCCATCCGCGGATACCGCGCCCAAATCGACGATCGGCTGCTCGGCAAGCACATGACCGTCTTCATCCGCGTCACGCTCGAGCGCCAATCGGCTCCAGTCCTCGCCGCCTTTGAGGCGGCCGTGCGCAAATCCAAGGGTATCGCCACCTGTCACCTCATGGCCGGCCAGTACGATTACATGCTCGTCGTCCGCGTCGCCGGCATTGATGATTACGGGCGCCTCCATCAGAACGAGCTCTCCCGCCTGCCCGGCGTAACCCGCCTGGAAACCAGCTTCGCGCTCCGCGATGTTCTTGAAGCCCGAGCTTGACCCGGGCCCCGAGCAAGTGAGCATCGGACCGAAAGCAACGGGGAGCGGCTTGTTCGAGGAGTTGGGCGCGAGCGCGGCTGATGAGGACATCGCAGCTCGAATTGGATTCTTCGGCGATTGGAACGAAAGGTTCTTGTTCAGGGAGCTCGCGAACGATGCCGTCTTGTCGGCCCCGCGTGTCTAGAAGACGCAAGCGTTTAAGTAAGCTGCTGGTTTGACCCTGCCGCATTGAGCTTCGATTCCTCTGAGTCCATCATGGCAAGCCGTACCAAGTGGGGGCTCCCCGCGCCGTGACCCATCAACAAGCCTCTCTCTATTAGCGACGTAAACGTGGCCTTAGGCGTGTTCGGGCTTGCGCCGAATTCGCGTACCATCTGGCGCGTCGTCACACGACCTTGATCGCGCACGTAGTCGGGGATTTTTACCGGATGCCTGATGGCGGCGGTCCTGACAATGGCGGCCGACTTTTCGCGCAGGGACTCAAGCGAATCGTGCTTGCCCCATTTGGCTTTCTTGTGTCCTGGCCATTCAAGCTCGGTCTTGGTTACGACGAAGGAATTGGCGCCGTAGCGGGCGAACGTATCAACCATACGAAATGCTTCATCGATATTTGTCTCCGCCCCTCTCGTTGCAAGATTGGCCTTTGCTCTTTTGAAAGCAGGCCAATCATGCAAGGAGTCAAGCGAAGGTACCGGGGCGATTTGAGACATGCAAGTGGTCTGTAAATGGACCATTCGTTCCCGCGCAAAGCCCCAACCGCATTTCATCTCAAGGAGTCTCAGTAGTCTGTAGTGAATGCTGAGTCGATGGAGAGTATGTAGTCACTGGAGCAAATGGAGCCTGCCGGGGTGATGAGAATCGCTAGGGTGTCGCCCCATGAACATCACACTTCTCCAAAAAGAGGCGGCGTTGGCAATAGTAGGCTTTCCCTCCTGCTTTAAGAAGCCTTCCAGCAGGCACCCTTGACGACTGGAACGCGCAGGGATCGAGCAGTAAGGCACTGCAACTGATTCATGGGCCGGAGGAAGCTGAAGTTCAGGAAATAAATAACGTTGTCAATATTAGTCCTTGCGGTGAGGTCTGATTCCATAGTTCCATTCGCCGAGAAACTTATCTGGATGAAGATGGAGTTGTTTCACGTGCGATTGCCCTCAATCCACTGGAGAACTCTCAGGGCCACAGCTTGCCGCTCGCCACAGCATCAAGAAACGCGCCTAGAGGCCACACTTCGATTCCCTCATCGGTGCGCAAGCGCTGATCCCCAAGATAGATCAGAATGCGGCGGACCAAGCGATCTAATTCGCCGATAGCGCGGAGTCCTGACAGCAAGGCGGTCGAGAACCTGTTGCTGGATTTTACTTCCAATGCAAGGTAGTTTCGGCCAAGGCGGAGCAGAAAGTCCACTTCTGTTTGCCGGGCCTGTGCGGGTGCCCAGTATGCAATCTCCTCGAAGAGGTCGCTCTGCTCGTTGTGTGCACACAGTACTCCGAGAATCCAACCCTCCAATAGGGCCCCGCGCTCTTCCGCCGCGACAGGTCCGAGCTGACGCTTGGTGGCTCGGGCCAAACCGGGATCGACCCAGTACAGCTTTGGATGCTGGCGCTCTCTCACTCGCAGCCGCGGCTCGAAAGCGGGTAGTAGCCTGGCAAGCAGCGTATCCTCGAGGATGCTTAGGTAGCCTTCAACGGTGCTGCGGGCGGTGGCGGCATCCCTGGCAAGACCCGAAACGTTAATCACCTGTCCGTGAAACAGTCCCGCCACGCTCAGAAAGCGCAGAAAGCCTGGCAGATTGCGAACCAAAGCCTCGGCTCGGATTTCCTCCTTAACGTAGAGTTGCACGTAGGCTTCGAGCGCTGCCCGAGGTTCCTCAGCCTGCCAGATGACCGGAATGCTGCCGAAGCGGAGGACCCGCTCCAGATCGAAGTCGTCGCTAAGTTCTGCAGGCACGAGCGGGTGCATGGTACGCATCAGCGCGCGGCCAGCCAGCAGGTTGGTCGTAGCGGTCTTCAGGCGGCGAGCGCTCGATCCGAGGAGGACAAACCTTCGTCCTGAGGTCTCGATGGCGCGATGTACCTCGTTGAGCAGCGACGGCACACGCTGTACTTCATCCAGCACCACCACGCGCCGAGTGGGTAAATCCCGCATTTCTGCCGCGATTAATGCCGGGTTGGCCAGCAAAGTTTGGTATCGCGCCTCGTCCAGGAGATCGACGAAGTAGGCATCGGGAAACTGTTTTCGCGCCCAGGTGCTTTTGCCGACTCCGCGAATTCCGAGAAGAAAAAAGCTCCCCTTGGGGGCCGTCGTCAGGCGGGAATATCGATGGCTGCCAACCATGCCGTGATTATACCGTGCATTTTAACGGCAAGGTGTCACCTTGGGGAGAACTTTGAGCATTTCTGGGAACAGCCATCGAGTCAACGGCTGAATTCGTTCGCCTCAGACCCGGCCGCCGATTGGTGCCGTTCTGGAGCGTCGGACGGCCCCGTCACCCGTTCCACGCTATGCAGGCGGAGCCGTTGACAGAAGGCGAATATAAGGGGCAGATAAAATCGGAGGATTGTGATGGCTACTCTTCCGAATCGGATTCAACAAGATAACGACAAAAAGGCGGAAGACGCCCGCAAAGCGGACGAGGCTTTGCAGAGGCGTTTGCAGGTGGGCAAGTTCGTTCAGGATCGCGGCATGGGTTACTAGGATCAGCTCACACGCGCATGTCACCTCATGGCCGGCCAGTACGATTACATGCTCGTCGTCCGCCTCGCCGCATTGACGATTACGGGCGCCTCCATCAGAACGAGCTCTCCCGCCTGCCCGGCGTGACCCGCCTGGAAACCAGCTTCGCGCTCCGTGATGTCCTTGAAGCCCGAGCTTGACCCGGGCCCCGAGCAAGTGGGCATCGGACCGAAGCGGCTGGGAGCGGCTTGTTCGAGAAGTTGGGCGCGAGTGCGACTCATGAGGACATCGCAGCTCGAATTGGATTCGTCGGCGATCGGAACGAAAGGTCTCGTTCAGAGAGCTGGCGAACGATGCGGTCTTGTCGGCCCGGCGTGTCTAGGGCGCGAAGTCCACAAACAGCGCATCCCAATCCTCTCGGCCGAGCACGCGGAACGTGTGTCCCTTGCCAGTCATGTCTCCATCCGGGCAAATCCGTTCCGGCTTGATGAACACCTTCTGGCCGCCTGCAATCGCAAGCTCCGCGCGCCCGCTGATGGCAATCATCTAGCGCCGCGTGTCCGACCTGTGCCAGCCCTCGACCGCACCGGCGGCCGCGCGAACCAGATAGGAGCGCGTCACTCGAACCGGCGTAGATTTATCAATGGTCGCCGGCGCACCCGGAACCGCAGACAGCTTCACGTCCACCTGGTCGAAATGCCTCTGCCCGTCGGCGCCGGTGAAAATGCGCGTCACCCTCACCGGCGGCCCTTGCTGCTCGGCGCCGGGAGCATTCTGCCCCTCGATCGCGACCGCCTGCGCCACTAACGAGCCGGCAACCAGCGCCAGCATCACCCGGCTTGACTTCAACTTTATGCCGTCTCACTTGAAGTTAAGATGACCGCACCGAGCTCGACTCACTGCCCACTTATTCGGCGTTGTCAATCTGCGCCCGCTGCAACTTGTCCGAGTAGTCCACATACACGGCCTTCCATGTGGTGTAGAAGTCAATCGAGCCCAGCCCCTCGCGATGTCCATTCCCGGTCTGCTTCACGCCTCCAAAAGGCAGATGTACTTCGGCGCCGATCGTGGGCGCATTGATGTAAGTAATCCCTGCTTCGAGGTCCCGCATCGCCACATAGGCGCGATTCACGTCCTTGGTATAAAGCGAAGTGGAGAGACCGTAGTCGATTGAGTTTGCAATTTCGATCGCTTCCTCAAACGTCTCAAACTCAATTAAGCTCACTACCGGTCCAAAGACTTCCTCCCGCGCAATCCGCATCGACGGGCTAACTCCACCCAGGACCGTCGGCGCAAAAAACGTCCCGCTCTGATACCCCGCATCTGTTAAGGCCTTGCCGCCGGTGAGTAACTTGGCGCCTTCGGCCAAAGCAATTTGAACATACCTGGTCGAAGTCTCAATCTGACTCTCGTTCACCTGCGGACCTACCTCGGTCGCTTCCTCCAGCCCATTGCCCACTTTCAGCTTCCCGGCCCGCGCCACAAACTCGCTGGTGAACTGTTGAGCAATGCCCTTCTGCAGCAGGATGCGGCTGGTTGCGGTACAGCGCTGCCCGGTGGTTCCAAACGCGCCCCATAGCGCGCCTTCCAGCGCCAGCTCCAGGTTGGCATCGTCCATCACAATCTGCGCATTCTTGCCGCCCATCTCCAGGGAGACTGGCTTGAACGTTGCCGCCGCCCGCTGCGCCACCAGGGAACCCACTTCGCTCGACCCGGTAAAGCTGATCGCGCGCACATCGCGGTGCTCCACCAGCGGCGCGCCCGCATCCGGACCCAGCCCGCAGACAATGTTCACCACACCCGCCGGCAATCCCGCTTCCACAAGTGCCGCCACCAGGTTGTAGGTCGAAAGCGGTGTATCCTCTGCCGGCTTGATGACGCACGTATTGCCTGAGACCAGCGCCGGAAACAGCTTCCAGCTGGGAATTGCCATGGGAAAATTCCACGGCGTAATCATGCCCACCACGCCTACCGGCATCCGCACGCTCATGGCAAACTTGTTCGCCAACTCGCTCGGAGTCGTCTGGCCATACAGCCGCCGTCCTTCACCCGCCACGTAGAACGCCTCATCGATGGCTTCCTGCACATCGCCGCGCGTTTCCGCAAGTACCTTGCCCATCTCCCGCGTCATGTCGCGCGCATACTGCTCCTTGCGCTGCTGCAGCACCAGCCCGGTGCGCATCAAAATTTCCGCGCGCTTGGGCGCCGGCACCAGCCGCCAGGTCGCGAAAGCCTTCTTCGCCGCCGCTACCGCCAGCGCCACATCCTCGGAGCCAGATGCCGGAAACGCACCCACCACATCCGCGTGGTCGGCCGGGTTCAGGTTAAGCAGGGTCTTGCCGCTCCTGGCGGGGATCCATTCCCCGCCAATAAAATTTTGATACGTGGTGTAACTCATTGAGAATCCTCGAAAAGAGAAAGTAAAGACCGACCCCGCCCAGCGCACGTTGCGCCCCCGGGGCAAACATCTGAGTTTACCGCATCTGTATGTGTTTCGCTCGATCCGGTCATCGCTCGTGGGTCACGCTGGTCGGCCAGCTTGAACCCCGATCAACTTTTTGTCGTGAAGGGATGAAAATGGACTTTGCGTGAATTGACTTGGTTCGCAGGGTCCGCGCGTTGAGCCTCACTTCGCCTCAGGCACGCTCCCGGTGCGGGCGGAATCTCTTTTGAAGCCGGCGCCACCGATCGGAGCGTAGTTGAGAAGCACGAAACTGCCGGGAACATGCGGGTCGAAGACCACCTCCGACTCCTGATTGGTGAGATAAAATCGCGAGGCCGATTCGGCCTTCAACGGAACAGCAACGCCACCATCATTCTGGATGAACAGCCGGTCATTCCGGAACGTCAAGGTGATGCCCACCGGGTGAACGGGATCGTCGGAGCAGTAATGCCCGGCATAGCTGCGAAGAATCTCCTCCGGCACAGTCGCTTCTTTGCGATCGGAGGGCAGAATGGCATCGACGTTGATTCCCAGGCTCACCAGTTCGGTGTCCAACGCGAAGGTCCCGGGAGATGCCTGATTTCCTTCGTCGACAAGGTTGGAAAGCACAACGACCGTAGTCTTTGTCGCAGGAATGTAATCCAAACTCGACATGAATCCCTCGACGGCCCCCGTGTGGCTGATGTCGAGTTCCGCACCCTCGCCATCGATAGAGAGCCCATACCCATAACCGTTCAGAAAAGGGGTCGTCATCTCGGTCAACGATGCCGTCGACAATACCTTCCCTTCGTGGAGAGCTTCGGTCCAGCGGATCAGATCTTTGGCTGAGGAATAGAGGCTGCCTGCGCCGGCAAGACTGCCGAGATCGGCGTCCTCAAACGGAACGGGACCGGCCGGGGACGGATGATACCCGTGGGCGCGATGCGAAACCACACCAGCCTTGCCGTCGCAGCCTGTTTGCTTCAGATGGAGCGGCCGGAAGAGGCGATCGGTCAGCAACCGGCAATACGACTCGCCGCTGGCCCGTTCGATCACCAGACCGAGGAGCAGGTAGTTGATATTGGCGTATTCGATCTTCGTACCCGGCCGAAACTTGAGAGGTTTTGCCACAACCAGCCGCAGTAGTTCCTCTGGCCGGTGAGGAGAGTGCTTGAAAATCACGCCGAAGTCGAAGTCAGCGATCCCGGAGGTATGCGTCAGCAGGTTCCCCAGCGTGACGTTGTTCCAGGACGTGGGAGCCTCCCTCCAGTAGCGACCAATCGGATCGCTCGTCTTCAGCTTGCCGTCTTGCTGGAGGAGGAGGATAGCCGCCGCAGTGAACTGCTTCGAGAGGGACCCAATGCGAAACCGGGTATTGATATCCAATGGAATGTGCCGTTCGACGTTGGCGTATCCGAATCCAGCCCCATAAACCAGATGGTGGCTTCTCTGAACCCCGACCACACCCATAAATCCATCGCGGTCTCGATAAAACTTCGCCGAGCCTTCGATACGCGCCGCGAGCGGCGTAGTTGCCTGCGCGCGTCCGAGCGGCAGTGTCACTCCAGCCAAGAGCAGGAGAATCGGGAGGAGCAATGACCTCATGGGAAGGCTTTCGGGAAACAAAGCGATGCTGCCAGCCTATCAACTGAGATCCCAGAGATGCGAAGCTCAGTTTCCGAGAAAGTCCTCAGCTTACCTTGGTTTTATAAAAGGTTTTATAAAAAAGTCTTGATGCTGGCTGATGAGGAACTGTGGATTCAAACTGCCCCAAGGCCCCACCTTTCGCGAGGGTCCCCGTTGCCAGGGGAAAGGCTTGCAATCCGTACCTCCGTACTTCAGTTCCGCCATCGATTGCGTGCTTGAGCCGCCCGATCGACGGCTGAAGTCCAATTGAGCCGCTACTGATCGGGCCGCGACCCACCGTCCCGACCGGCGTTTTCAAGCCCCACCTGCCCGGTGTTTTCCACGCCGGACCATCTTCGCTCGGGACCCCGTGCAAAACACCTGGAATTTGAACGGCGCCGGGTACACGATTCTGCACGGGCGCCGCGCTCGCTGGCCGTACAATACGTTTTGAGGTAGACTTAGTCTTCCAATGTCATCGAACGGCTATCCATCCCGCTCTTCGCGGTCGCACGGGCTGCGCTCGCTCTTCAGCATGTTCTCCAGCGACCTGGCAATTGATCTGGGAACTGCCAATACCCTGGTCTTCGCGGCCGGCAAAGGCATCGTCGTCAACGAGCCCTCCATTGTGGCCATCAACAAGAATACCGGTGAGGTGGAAGCTGTCGGTAAGGAGGCCAAGGAGATGCTGGGCCGCACGCCCGGCAACATTGTGGCCATCAAGCCCATGAAGGACGGCGTCATTGCCGACTTCAAAGTCACCGAGAAAATGCTCAACTACTTCATTCAGAAGGCTCACAACCGCAAGATGCTGGTCCATCCCCGCATCGTCATCGGCGTGCCCTCGGAGATCACCCAGGTTGAAAAGCGCGCCGTTGAAGATTCCGCCTACCGCGCCAAGGCAAGCGAGGTCTATCTCGTCGAGCAGGCCATGGTTGCCGCCATCGGCGCCGGCCTGCCGATCACTGAGCCTTCCGGAAACATGGTCGTCGACATCGGCGGCGGCACCACCGACATCGCGGTGATCTCGCTTTCCGGCATCGTCTACTCCCGTTCGGTCCGCATGGCGGGCAACCAGATGGACGAGGCCATCACCAATTACCTCAAGCGCAAATACAACCTGCTCATCGGCGAGCGGACCGCCGAGCACATCAAGATCGAAATTGGCTCCGCCTACCCGCTCGACAAACCGCTCACCATGGAGATCAAGGGCCGCAACCTGATCGAGGGCGTGCCCAAAACCATCACCATTGAAGACAGCGAAATTCGCGAGGCCCTCGGCGAGAGCATCGCCGTCATTATGAACGCCATTCGCGTCGCTCTGGAACGCACCCCTCCCGAGCTTTCCGCCGATATCAGTGATCGCGGCATTGTGCTCACCGGCGGCGGCGCACTCATCAAAAATCTCGACAAACGCATCCGTGAGGAAACCGGGCTGCCCGTCTCCGTAGCCGACGACCCGCTCGCCTCCGTCGTGCTCGGCACCGGCAAAATGCTCTCCGACTTCCGCCTGCTGCGCAAGATCAAGATCGACTGACCCAGAGACCAGAGATCAGAAATCAGAGATCATGGGGCAGGGGAAGGGATCACGACCAATGTCTGAGTCGCGACCGAACCACACTCGTGAAAAGCAGGCGCAACGCATGCATGCTATTTTTCCAAAACGCTCTCGAGTTCTGTAGATCTTCGTTTGTCTGATCCCTGGCCGCGAACCCCTCACCTTCGTTATTTATGGAATCGATTTTCGTCCGCTATCGAAACCTGCTGGTGCTGCTGGCCATCCTTCTGGCGCAGCTCATCGGGCTGGCCATGCAGGTGCGCCGCACCGGTGAGGGTCGAAGTACGCTTGACCCTAGCGACGGCTCCGGTGTGCGCCTGATTCGCCTCTGGGCCAATGCGCTGGTTTCGCCGCCCGAGCGGCTCATTCACTCCTCCAGCCAGGGCGCGGGAAGCCTCTGGCAGAACTACATCGATCTGCGCCACGTCCGGCGCGAAAATCAGGACCTGCAACAGACCATCGACCGCCTGCGCCTGGAGCAGGCTTCACTGCTTGAAGACGCACGCCAGGGCCAGCGCCTGCAGGCGCTGCTCAACTTCCAGGAAAAGTACATCTACAAAACCGTGGCCGCCCAGGCCATCGGTTCCAGCGGCAGCCAGCAGTCGCGCGTCTTCTACATCGACAAAGGGGCCGACGACGGCTTGGCTCGCGACAACGCCGTAATCACCGCCGACGGCATTGTCGGCAAAGTGCGCGATGTGTTTCCCCACACCGCGCAGGTGCTCGCCGTCAATGACCAGACCAGCGGCGCAGGCGTGATTCTTGAAACCACGCGCATTCGCGGCATTCTGCGGGGCGACCCCAACGGGCTGTTGGAGATTGTCGATATCCTCGCCGACAAACGCATCCAGAAAGGTGAGGTTGTACTCACCGCGGGCGGCGATCAGGTGTTTCCCCGCGGTCTGCCGGTCGGCGTCGTCGATCAGGTTGTCCCCGATCCGCTGCGCGACTCCTTCATTGACGTCATGGTCACGCCCGCCGCTCACCTGGATCGCCTCGACGAAGTCCTGGTCATTACCAACACCGCGCCTCGCTTCTCAGACAAGCAGCAGCAGGACATTGCCACGAGCGAAGCGCTCAAGGGCTCGGAAGCAGCAGCCATCAAGGAGCAGAAAAAGGCCGCCGACATCATGGCCGAACGCCTCCCGGGCCTCATCGATCCCAAGCTTCCGCCCGATCAACAGCCTTTGCACGACAGCTCCAACCCTACCGTTGTAGCCCACCCGCCGCAGGCATTGCACCCTGACCGCTTCACACCCGGCCCGGACGGCGTCGCGCCTTCCGGCAGCACTCCCCAGTCCACTTTCGACGCCAACGACGGCTCACCCCATTCCGCCCCGGCTTCGAAAAAGCCATCCGCGCCGGCTGCCTCGCCAGCCAGGCCTCCCGCTCAACCGGCAACCAAACCCGCAAGACCCCGCCAACCCCAGCAAGACCAGCCCCCAACGAATCAGCCCCAAGCCAACCAGCCCCAAGCCAACCAGCCCGGAGGAAATCGCTAACCATGCCGCTTCTCGCCTCCGACATGCGCCGCGACCACTCCGTCCGCCGCTATCCCATCCTGGCCTACGCCCTGGTGCCGCTGGCCGCGCTGGTCATACAGGCCTGGCTGCCTCGCGTCCTTGGCCCCTATGCCTGGTTCGACTTGCCCCTGGTTGTTACCGTCTACTTCGCTCTTGACCGCCGCAGCCCCATTCAAGGCACCATCATGGGCGCTACCATGGGCCTGTTTGAAGATGCACTCTCCCATCACGCCATTGGCATCAACGGAGTCGCAAAGACCGTAGCCGGCTATCTGGCCGCATCGATGGGGGTCCGCGTCGATGTCGAAAACCACACCATCCGCCTGGTAATGAACTTTCTGCTCTCGCTGCTCTCGAGCGGCCTGGTTCTGTTCGTCTCCCGCTTCCTGCTCGGCTTGGACCTCGAGTGGCGCTGGTACACAGCCTTGTACGCCGCACTGGGAAACTCCGTCATCGCCGTAGTGCTCTTTCCCCTGCTTGACCGTCTGCAGATAAGAGACTAAAGCCGGTTACGAACTTTCGCGCGGGCGCCAGGGATCCGGAACTGACGATGGTCATCATCGGGGCGCCGTCCCACCCATCCCCTGAAAACAACGCGCGCACGTTGCCCCGAGCAGCAGTATCCTGAAGGGGAGAAACCATGGAATCGGACAGAATCAATCGCGAAGAAAAGCTCCCCACCCTCAAGCTCACCATAGTGCAGTACGGCATCCTGCTCATGATGCTGGCGCTGGCGGCCGGTCTTTGGCGGCTGCAGGTGCTGGGCGCGCAAAACTATCGCGTGCTGGCCGAGCAGAACCGCATCCGCAAGGAACCCATCCTGGCCGCCCGCGGCAAGCTCTTCGACCGGGAAAATCGCCTCATCGTCGATAACTATCCGTCCGTCTCCTGCTTCCTGGTCCGCGAGCAGAACCAGAAGGTCGACGCCGACCTTCCACTCATCGCCAAGGGCCTCGATCTCGATCTCGACCAGCTACGCAGCACTCTCCGCCATTACCGCGCCTCGCCCGGCTACCAGCCCATCCCCATCAAGCAGGACATCACCGCCGACGAAGACGCCTTCATCGAAGCCCACAAGAATGAGTTGCCCGAGCTCGAAACCATTCACGAAGAGCGCCGCCTCTATCCCCGCGACGGCTTTGCCGCGCACATCATCGGCTACGTCGGCGAAGTCAGCGAAGATGACCTGAACAACCCGCGCTACGCCTACTACGAGCCCGGCGACGTCGTCGGCAAAGCCGGTGTCGAAGAGACCTACGATGAGCTGCTGCGCGGCGAAGACGGCTCCCGCGACGTGGTCGTCGA
>DATDLS010000105.1:0-5657 GCA_036519195.1 Occallatibacter sp.
CCTGCTTGGACATGCCCCAGGAAGTACGCCCGCCCCACACTCCTGGCACCTGGTAGTGATAGCGGATATGCAGCTTGAGTGAGCCGCCCTTGGGAGCCAGTGGATGCGGCAGTCGCACCTGCATGCGCGTGTCGTCGATAATATAGTCGGCCTTGGAGTGCATCATGCCCTGCTCAATCTCCACCGAGTCCAGCACAAATCCTTCCGTCGAAGGCGATGAGGCGCTGGCCGAGTCGCCTGCCCGCATGCGCCGAGGCATCGAGCCGTTCACCACCTGCCCGCGCGCATCCTTGCGATAGAGGTTCTGCTCCATCTGGATCCACAAGCTGGGAAGCGCGTCCGGGCTGTTGTTGGTGTACGTAACCACCTCGTCGTTAGCGAGCACTTTTGTCTGCGTATCGAGTTCCGCATGCATCTCGTAGTCGGCCTCATTCTGCCAGTAAGCCGGTCCAGGAGCTCCATTGCTCGAGCGGTATTCATTCACCGGCTCCGGCAGCGTCATCGGAGCGAACGTAATGCGCGGGTCATAACTCGAAGCTGCGGGCGCCCGATCCGTTTGAGCAGCAATCGGAACCAGAGAAACCATCAGCATAGAAGAGCAAACCACGATCCTGCTGTTCATGAGCGAAAACCTCCCGGAGAGAATGGGGATTGGTTGAAGGGGCAACTCAATCAGCATATATGCCAGGATCATCCACTCGAGGCCTATCGGGACGGCACGGCTTGGGAATCGCTCATCATGGTGCGAGCTGGCGAACGCCAAGATCCAAAATTTCGGAGGGTCTCGGCGGACCAGAGGTGCCTTGTCCGAACAGACATTTCATCCAAAGCTGCCGGTGTGGCTGAGTCGTTGTGCTTCCGCCTGAAGATGCTCGTTACGCCGCAAGGCTTCATCCGCTCGTTTCCGATCGTCTATGTCGAGGTTTATCCCGATCCGATACTGAAACGTCCCATTGCTTGCGCGGAAGGGGGCGAGGCGACTGTGGAACCAGCGGTATTCTTCTTCACGGTTCCGTATTCGGAAAGCCGCCTGGCCGCCATTCCCTTCCTGTCAGAGGCTGCTCCGACTTTAACAAACTCCGCCGGGAATTCCCCTACATTCAGGCCGGGGATGAAAGGGGGGAATTTTATCAGCACTTGATTGAGGTTTGGCCGTTTAAAGAGAATAGATGCCCTTGTCTTCTCAAACTGCGCGTACCGTGGTGCTTACCGGACTTTCCAACTTCACCTCCAGTCTATTGAAGGTCGGACGAATGGAAGCGGCGAAGGTGTGGAACAGGTGCCGGGACTGGCAGCAGTCGGCGATCGAAGAGCGCACCAAGTGGCCGCACCGGGATATGCTTCACCAGCGGATGTCCCAGTGGGAGTATGGCAAGGACATCGAGTACCTCGACGAGAAGAGTGAACAAACCGGCATTTAGAGCTTCAGCGGATCGGAACGGGGAACGAGTTCCCGCTTTCGGAAATGCGGCCATCAGCACAAACCTCCAGGCCGGAACTGGGTCTCGAAGGCTTGTGGACTTGGCGGCCATCGCGATCTGGCCGGCAGCATCAGCATGCATGAGATCGCGTTTCAAAACAAGGCGACGTTCCCCGTATCGAAAGATGCCACGCATCTACGGCCCGGTACCTGCTTTTGGAGGTACCTGAATCGTAGTAGCCGCCCGGACACGGGCCGCCGGAAGGGTTTCGGCCCGCTATCACCGGCGTTGTCTGAAGTGGGCATAGAGTCAACCACCGATTCCGTTCGGACTCCGTAAGGCGCAGGCTATATCTATGCAATGCACTTTAGAAGCCATCTTTCTTGAGGGAGACGGGAGTGTCACGCGTTTCTTCTTGTTCATCCGGATGGACCAGTTCGATGTGGCTGTCTCAAGGTACGTTGATCTCACGCCGAACCGAAGCGGATCATCCTTGGCGAGAGCAAGCGTTGATCACCCATCAAACCATAAGCACCTTGCGCGCTTTCGCTAGACACCATCGGCGCTCGGAATGGTGCAGTCGTCGCTAGCCGGCGCGTCCCCGGGCGAAAATAAAAGCGTATAGCGCGCGGCAAGTAGGGAAGCCAGCGCTATATGCAAGCAAATCTCCCGTTCCCCGGAAAATCCAGTTTTTTTATAATTCCCTGAATCCTGATACGCGTTGAAACACTCATATACGTGTTATGACACGCATTGCCCCCCCAACCGGGAATGCAAGCTACAAGGAAAAGGAGATTCAAAATGAAGATCGTACTGTATGGAGCAACGGGAAACTCGGGCCAACGAATCCTTGAGGAACTCACCAAGCGCGGCCACGAAGTCATAGCCGTAGCCCGTAACACCTCAAAGGTGCCCTCGGCGGTCAAGGCGGTAAAAGATGACCTGAGCAACGTCGATGCGATTGCATCGGTCATCGCTGGCGCGGACGTGGTGGTAAGCGCGTATGCTCCTCCACAGGACAATACCGATGCCCTCCTCGGAGTAACCGAACGCCAGATTGCAGCCGTCAAGAAGGCCGGGGTATCACGTCTGATCGTGGTGGGCGGTGCCGGGCTCCTCGAAGTCGCGCCGGGTGTGACTCTGATCGCGTCCGGGTATCTGCCCGAAGCATACCTGCCGATTGCCACGTCTCACGAAAAAGCGTTGGGCATTCTCAAGGGTTCCGATGTCAACTGGACCTACTTCAGTCCAGCGGGATTCTTCGAGCCCGGTCAACGGACCGGCAAATACCGCCTCGGAACGACGAATTTGATCGCCAACGAAAAGGGCGATAGCCGGATCTCGTTCGAGGACTATGCTGTCGCGCTGGCAGATGAGATCGAAAAACCTGCTCATGAGCGGGGGCAGCTGTCCATCGGCTACTAATCCTGCATTCTCAGTCCCCATACGTCAGCCGAGAGAGGTTGTGCCGATCCCCGGAGGGAACTCCGGCGGATCGCCAGCCTCGACTGGCTGCTGAAACCAAGTGAAAGAATAAGCGATGGCCCGCACGAAGAAGTCCTCTCTAGCGACAGCTCTAAAGCAAAACCGGCCCTTCGTGTCGTTAGAGCAGGAAGTGTACCTGAGCATTATGCGCACGGCGTCCGAGCTGTCTTATGCGGTCGATCAATGCTTTCGGCCCTTTGACATCACGCCGTCACAGTACAACGTCTTGCGGATACTCCGCGGAGTCGGGGCGGATGGGCTTTGCCGGAACGAAATATCAGAACGGATGGTAACTGCGACGCCCGACATGTCGCGCCTGCTCGATCGCATGGAGAAGGCAGGATGGGTCACGCGGGAACGGGCAGAGGAAGATCGGCGCCAGGTGTCCACCTATATCACGAAGTCCGGTATGGAGTTGTTGGCAACGCTGGAAACGCCCACGCGCGATTTTGTGACGCGGCTCTTTGCTGGAACTGCGGTCAGCGACCTAAAGGCTGTTCTCAATGTCAACGATCAAATCAGAACAAAACTGTCTTGAGAGCAGCGAAAGGCAATATCGGGCATGAAAAAACTTGGCTTCCTTTCGTTCGGCCACTGGGCACCTTCAGCACAGTCACACACTCAGACTGCGGCGGACGCGCTGTTGCAGTCCATTGATCTAGCCGTGGAGGCCGAGCGTTTAGGGGTGGACGGAGCCTATTTTCGCGTTCACCACTTCGCTCGGCAACTGGCGTCGCCGTTTCCACTACTCGCGGCGGTCGGAGCCAAAACGAAAAAAATTGAGATCGGTACTGCCGTGATCGATATGCGGTATGAGAACCCTTATTACATGGCAGAGGACGCCAGCGCCGCCGACCTGATTGCGGGCGGACGTCTGCAGTTGGGAATCAGCCGCGGCTCTCCCGAGCAGGTGATCGATGGATGGCGCTATTTTGGCCACCATCCGGCCGAAGGCGAGACCGACCAAGACATGAGTCGGCGACATGCTGAGAAATTTCTTGAATTGCTCGGCGGCAAGGGCTTCGCACAGCCTAACCCGCGCCCGATGTTTTCTAATCCGCCAGGTTTGCTGCGGGTTGAGCCGCA
The DNA here is from genome assembly GCA_036519195.1 of Occallatibacter sp. Taxonomy (GTDB): domain Bacteria; phylum Acidobacteriota; class Terriglobia; order Terriglobales; family Acidobacteriaceae; genus Telmatobacter. The sequence continues at coordinate 3,993 of DATDLS010000105.1, forward strand.
CTCTGAAGGCCTGCGGGAGCGCATCTGGTGGGGGGCCGGGTCCAACGCGACGGCAACCTGGGCCGCCAAACTCGGAATGAATCTTCAATCATCAACACTTAAATTCGACGAAACCGGTGAACCTTTTCATGTCCAACAGGCCGCCCAGATCCGTGCTTTTCGTGCAGCCTGGAAGGAGGCCGGACACAGCCGGACTCCGCGCGTGTCCGTCAGCCGCAGCATCTTCGCGCTCGTAGACGACCTGGATCGTGCCTATTTTGGTCAAGGAGGTAAGAACGGGGATCAGTTCGGCTACATTGATGGACCCGCAAGGGCGATCTTTGGCCGGACCTATGCGGCCGAGCCGGATGTGCTGGTCGAGCAACTCAAGGATGATGAGGCGATTGCAGAGGCAGACACGCTTTTGCTAACCGTCCCAAACCAACTTGGGGTTGCCTACAATGCGCATGTATTGGAGGCAATTCTCACAACTGTCGCTCCTGCTTTGAGTTGGCGCTAAGCAACTGCGATCAGCCGGGATGAACACGCGCTTGTGGGATTTCGGGGCCGCGCCGACCGGCGCGCGGGGGGCAGCGGGAAGAGGGTGGTGGGAGAAACCAGCACGGGTTCTCCCCCCACCTCTTTCATGGTATGCGATGACTTTGCGCTCTCCTGAATCCGCTTCCCATTTCCAGAAGGAAAGCCTCGATGCCACGACGGATAGCAGTCTCTAAGTCTCGTTCGCTCGAGCGATCGGAGAGATTCAGGAAGTCGAGAATATAGGGGGTCGCGGAAGACCATGCCCGGCATCGATTGACCATCGGAACTCAGGGCATCCGGCTGCTTGCGTGCCAACTTATCCGGTGTGCGCGACAGGGCGGTCGGCTCGAAGAGCATGCCGTCGATATTTTGACCTAGCTAGGGGTGATTCTCGAAAGAAACAAACTCCTGCTTCGGGCAAGGCGACTCCGTTCGAAACGCGTTTCCGCGGGACTCCTACTGTCCCAATTCGTCCGGTGCAGCAACGGCGCGAGCCGCCGTCACTGCATCTCCGTCAAGGCATGCTGATTTGCGCCCATCCTCCCGGCGCCTGATCCTGGTCCCCCCACCGATTCGGGTGCCGACGCTCTATGCCGCCGCCAAGGCCGCCGGCGGCTGAGCCTGAGCCTGACCCAGACCGGGGCGGGCAACTTCACGCTCGATCGGCGACGGCGCTGTTTCTGTCCCTGGCCTTCCCGACAACCCGATCATGGCCGGCAGTTTGCCCTCCATCAACGTTTCCACAGGCTTCAGCAACTTTGGCCGCCGGAACACGAATCTGCCGTGGCAATCTCCAGCGCTCCAGGGTGCAAAATCCCCGCCGAGCGCATCGTCGCCGCTGCCGTACACTGAAGGTGAGTTTCGAGCGCTCGTCGGCCGCTCGCGGCAAATCACTGGAGGCAAAGCGCATTGAAAAAGATCGGCATCTTGTTCGGGATGGAAAACAGCTTCCCCGGCGCGCTGGTGGAGCACATAAACGCACGCAACATCGACGGCCTCCAGGCGGAATTTGTCGAAACCGGCGCCGTGCACCTGGACAAGGCCCCGCCTTACTCCGTTATTGTCGATCGCATCTCCCACGACATCCCTTTTTATCGCGCCTTTCTCAAGCACGCCGCGCTCAACGGAACGGTCATTATCAACAAC
>DATDLS010000106.1:0-28462 GCA_036519195.1 Occallatibacter sp.
ACAACTCCTCGGTTCCGGCGACCGGCACATGAGGCAGTAGCGCCAGGTCAGCCAGCACTTTTTCCCGGTGAGCGATGGAGCCCAGAGCCAGCTCCAGCCGAACGAACGGGTGGGTAACGACTTCATCGTCCAGGAGCAACTCACCAAGTTTTGCTTCCGCCTTTCGCAGATGGTCAATCCAGATCGAGGTATCAACGAGAATCACGCTTCCCCCTGCGCCGCGGCGCCGCCTCAGCCGTCGGATCGCTGCTTCCGAGCGCCGCCAATCTTCGAGCAGCCTCATTCCGCACAAGCCTGGTAAGCGCTTCTCTCACCAGTGCCGCCTTCTCCTTGATGCCGGTGTAGTGCTCAGCCTGCCGAACCAACTCATCATCCAGTGCAATTGTTGTACGCATTGAAGCCTCTCTGTGCAGATACTAGCATCATTATGATGCTATTTCTAGTGGCTATCGGTCTCTCGGTATGGCGTCCGCACTCTGCATAAAATCAACACTGAGCCAGTGTCTATGCAGACGAATGGGTTCGGCGTGGCACCCGTCGGCGAAGTCGTTTCGGTAAGGTTTGCAGGCGTAATATCCACGCTCGCCCATTACAGCACAACACTCCGGCATGGACACTGTCTCCCGACCTAAGCTCAAACTGTCCCCCCGATCCCGCGAGTCGTTTCCGATGCTTAGCGATCCGAATCGAATGGCACAGGCTGATGGCAACGATGCATCGTGGGAGTGATGGCTCAGGCGGGTATTTGCGGTCCAAGAAGTGCGTGTTCTCTCCGTTGGAAAACGGGCAGCAACGAACGTAAGGGCCTAGTTGATGGGCCCTTCACAGCATGTCTGGTGATACTTTTGGGGATAGTTTTTCCCCGGCTTCTATGCGCCCCCGTGCAGCGGCGCGCGGCGCGACATAATCTTGCAACTTATTCTCACTAAATATCTTATGCAGGTTTGTGCCTCTCCGTGCTGGCCTGCGCAAAACGGAGCAAAAGTGGACTCATAATCTCTTGGTTGGGGGTTCAAATTCCTCCCGACCGACCACAAATCCATTGATCTAAGTACGTTGCTCCTCATGTATTTAAGATGTGGTCCGCTGATTCCGGTCATGTGATCCACTCGCGCAGCGAAGCGACGCCGGCAAATTTTCCCATAGGAGCGGGATGGACGAGATCGGTCAAAGCGTCATTTCGTTTTTCTGTCTTTTCGATCGCCATGATATTGATTCCATTGGATGTGGGCCACGGCTCCGCCAAGGGGAATTACCGGATCACTTCCAAAGGAATCAGTGGGCCACAATGACCGGAATCGGCAATTACGGATTACTCTGGAAAAGCACGACGGATACGGACGGTGCGGTCGAGCGCGTCTGAGGCTTCGAGAACCTTCAAGCGAAGATCGGGATCAATGTTTTTACCGGACAACCATGCGCGGACGACTTGCTGTGCTTGGGGACTTTGGTCGAATGTATTTTGCCCATCAATAAATGCCGCAAGCCATTCGCCGAGGAAGAAGATTTTGCGGTGCTGCTTAATGTCGGGCAGTTCACCAAGCGCCTTTTCCAGGTAGGGAGCGGAGAGCGAAGCCTGGTTCCATGCGTTGAAGGCCCTCAGGCTCTGCGTGATCCAATCTTCCTGGATGGTTTTGGAGCTAAGGTATTCCTCAAAATAGCGGGCTTTAATTTCGGCGGACGGCGTGCCCGCTTCGGCAGCATAGGCATAGCGCTTGGCTTCTCCGCTCTGGTCGCGTGCTTTTTCTCGAGCGAAGATTGTTTGCGCTTCGGGGTTGCCCATGGCGAGCAGGTGAGCGACGAGATTCCAGCGGTCAAGCAATTTCAACTCCAGACCGGGCACCGCCAACTTGCCGGACAAAAGATCCTTGACTTGCTCGAGCGCTTGAGGGGTTTCAGAGATGGACGTGAAGGTACGGAAATTGACGATGCGCAGGCCGAGGGTCGGAGCGTTGAGCATGCGATCAGCGACGACGGACTCGACGCGCGGAGCAAGCTCTCGGCGGGCTGCTTCAGGGATATAAGAATGCATCGCGGTGGCCAGACGACTGCCCTGAATCCGGGCCAGGGACTCGTCCTCTTCCACGGGCAAGGCCTTCAATGCGAGTTCTACGTAGCTCGGCGGCGAAGATTTCGCGACGCGCACATTCTCCCACAATGCGCCCCAGAGCATGCTGCGCATCAAGGGGTCCTGCTGGTTGAGCGGCGTCTCCAGGAGAGAGTGAGAAACGGGAGTTTCGCTGACAGGATCGAGAAGAAATCGTCCATAGGCCTGGTCGCCGGCGTTGGAGAACACAATCGCCGGACATGGCAAACCAATCGCCGAGGTAACGTTGAATGTGGCGGCGTCCCAATCGGCGCGCAGCAGATGCGTTGAATCGCCAGGCTGACCTGGATAGAGTAGCGCAATCTGATTGGAAATTGGCCAGACAAATCCGTCGGGAAGAACGTCGTGCTGATTCAGTACGAACTGATCGATCTTGCCTTGACGGCAGGACCAGAAGGCAGCGATCTCAGGCATGCCGCGATGCTTGATCCATGCATCCGCCCAGGCGTCGAGGTCCGGCGCGGCATGATCGCCGGGCGGGCGCGATTCGGCAGTTGGATGAGACTGAACGGCCTTGAACGCGGCGATCAGGTCGCTCCATTCGGCGTTGCTGTAGGCATGCTGCTTTAGGTAAGAGCGAAGGGCCTGGCGAAAAGTGTCGTGGCCAATGCGGAATTCGAGCTGCTTGAGGACGGCGGGCGCCTTTTGATAGACGATAGCGCCATAGGCGGACTTGGCGTCTTTCAGGTTGGCGATGTTTTGAAAGATGGGCGTGGTGCCTTCGGTTTCATCGATACCGTAGGCTAAGGGCTTTATGTCTTCGTAGAAATGCTTCCATGGGTCGGATGTGGGATCGAGTTGCGCCAATGCTTCGTACGCCATGTACTGCGCAAAGCCTTCTTTGAGCCATAGATCGTCAAACCAGCGCATCGTGACGAGGTCGCCAAACCACTGGTGGCAAGTTTCGTGGAGGACGAGCGTGTTGCGGCGGAAATAGTCATTTTTCGTTGGAGTCGAGCGAAACAGGACCGCGTCTTCATTGAGGAATGTTTCGCCGGCATGCTCCATTCCGCCAAAAGGAAAGCCGGGAATCAGGACGAGATCGTATTTGGGAAACGGGAACGGCTGGGCGAAGTAGTCGGAGAAATAGGCAATGCCCTGGGCGGCCATCTTTTGGACTTGCGGCGCTTCCTGCTCTGCACGAGACCGTTGCGATTTGCGAAAGAAGACGGTTGGCTCAGATAGGTTGACAGAGCGAATCGCGGCGAACGGACCTGCGGCGAATGCGAAAAGATAAGTACTTATGGGGAGCGTCTCGGCGAAATGCGCATGCGTTTCATCGGCCGAGGCCTGCCGAGTATTGGCGATCACCGTCCAACTCGGGGGATGCTCAATGCTGAGAGTGAACCGGGCCTTCAGGTCAGGCTGATCGAAGCATGGAAATGCCATGCTGGCATCCATGGGAACAAAGAGCGTGTAGAAGTATTCGCTGCCGTCGTCTTTGTCGTCATAGCGGGTGATGGCCTTGCCGGCCGCAGCGGCATCGCTTGTGAAGCGGAGCTCGAGCCTGTTCAGGCCACTGATTGCGGGCAGATTCAAATGACCATTTACAAGCTCGGTTGAAATTGGATGACCGTTCAGCGTGGCCGATTGGAGGATCCCATCGCGGTAATCGATGGGAAGATCGCCGGCTGATTTACTCGCAAATGTCAGCGTCTCCGTGCCGGCGACGGTTGAAGCGTGCTCGCTGAGCGTGAACGAGAGTTGGTAGCGAAGGCTGGAGACGCGGGCGGCACGGGCAATGGCAAGCGCGCGGGAAACACCAGGTTCTGGAGATACGGCCAGAGCCCGGATGGAAAAAACAAGCAGAAGCACTAGGAAAAGACTTTGAGAGCGGGTTTCTCTTAGAATGAGCATCGATTCATTGACCATGCTACCTGATTGTGCCGGAAGCGCCCGCACGATAAATGTTTAATCCGACGCAACACTCAAGGTGGCGTGCAGGGTGTGCTCTTGCGCGGGGGCAAGCGAGACAGCCGCGCTGAGAATGTTACTGGCCTCTACACACGCCATGTGCTGCCACTCATCATCGCCAAGGTCAGACAAGGTGGCTGCGCCCTGGCGCCAGGGATTCCAGACGACAGTGGTTGCCGAGTTCCCTTTCTCTGTGCGGAGAATGCGATGCCAGCCGGGATCGATCAGTTCCGCAGTGGCATAGCTATCTATATAGGCATTGTCGGTTGGAGACGAGAAGAACATTTCGCCGGATTGAAGCCTGGCGCGATTTGAATCGGTATTATCGAGATAGGTCGCCTGATCGAGGCCGCGCACGCGAACCGATTGCGCATCGCTGACGCGGAAGTAGGTATGGTACGCTTCTTCAAATTGAAGCGAAGCGGAGCCGGTGTTGGTCACCGATAACTCCATACGAAGAATGTTGCCGATGCTGATGCGATTGGTGATGCGAAACTCGTACGGCCACCAGCGGTGCGTTGACTCATCGCTTTCGGTGGACAGTTGGACCACAACCACATCGTCCGTTGCCTTCACACTATCCAGATTCCATTCTTTGCTGCGAACGAATCCATGAGCGGGCGCCTGCGGGTTATCGACCTTGGCGCGAAACCAGGGGAAGCAGATGGGGATGCCTCCGCGAATCGCGCGGCCATCTTCCCAGCGCGAGTGCTCACTGAGGAAGATCACCTCCTCGGTGCCCGCCGGCTTCCATCGAGTGACCTGCGCGCCGTGCAGGTAAACTTCGGCCGATGCGGCTGGCGTGGTGATACGCACCATGGGCAAGTTGCCGGTTCCGGCAAGCACCTGGGCAATCCCGGGAACTCCATAGCGGTGGTTCAACTCGTCAATCGTCATAGGTTTTTCCTGCACATACAGGATTCTATCTGACGACGGGGAGTGGCGGCGGCCAGTGACCTCGTGGCGAGCAGATTCATTGAGATGAGGATTAGAATTTGAGGCAGAAGGCCATGCGGAAAATTGTCCACATTGATATGGACGCGTTCTACGCTTCAGTGGAGCAGCGCGATGATCCGCAGCTACGCGGCAAACCGGTGGTGGTTGCCTGGCGCGGCAACCGGTCCGTGGTGTGCGCAGCCTCCTATGAAGCCAGGCGCTACGGGGTTCGATCGGCCATGCCGGCGGTTCGCGCCGAGCGGCTCTGCCCGGAAGCGATTTTCCTGCCGCCGGACTTTGTGCGCTATCGGGCAGTTTCACGATTGGTACGGGAGATCTTCAGGCGTCACACGGATCTGGTGGAACCGCTTTCGCTCGACGAGGCGTATCTTGATGTCACGGCGAACAAGACAGGGCTCTCGACGGCCACGCGGGTGGCGCGCGAGCTTCGTGCCCAGATTCGCGAGGAACTGAACCTGACGGCATCGGCGGGCGTGGCGCCGAATAAATTCCTGGCGAAGATCGCCTCTGACTGGCGCAAGCCGGACGGCTTATTTGTGATTCAACCCGATGACGTTGATGGCTTTCTTCAACCGCTGCCGGTGGGGCGAATTCCGGGAGTCGGGAAGGTTACCGAGGCGAAGCTCTTCCAGGCTGATGTGCGCACGGTGGGCGATTTGCGTGGACTTCGATGGGAGACGCTTGATGAGATGTTTGGGCGTTATGGACGGCGGCTTTATGAGTTGGCTCGGGGAACTGATGACAGTCCGGTTGTGCCCAACCGGCCGACGAAGTCAGTCTCCGCGGAGGATACGTTTCAGCAGGATGTTCCCTTGGCCGAAACCGAAGCGCTCATTCGTTCGTTGGCGCAGAAAGCGTGGACGGCTTCGCAGACCGAGACGCGCGTGGCGCGGACGGTGGTTTTGAAGCTGAAGACACGCGAGTTCAGAATTCTTACGCGAAGCCTCACGCCTGCGCAGCCGCCATCGTCGTGCGAAGAGTTGACCAGCATTGCCCTGAGTTTAAGAGCGCGCGTGGATGCCGAGCCCAATCAACTCTTCCGCCTGGTCGGTGTGGGGCTCAGCAACTTTCAGGCGCAGGAGGAAACTTCAGCCCAGCCGGGCCTGTTCGACTAGCAAAGCCCCTCAGCCATCAGGGTGCAGGATTTTGTGGGCGTTGACCGATTCGCCGTCGTCGCGCTTGAGACTGATGAAGACGGTGGTCGAAATCAAGGTGAGCGCACCGAGGCAAAGAAAGGCCCTATGGATGCCGGCGACCATTTCCTGCGGGTTGGAATAGGCATTGCCGGGGACGAAGAACGCCGTAGCGAGTCCGGCCGCGGCTACGCCAAAGCTGATGGACATCTGTTGCCCGGTGCTGGCGATGGAACTGGCGCTCGACGCATCATGGTCCTCGACGTCGGCGTAGACCAGTGTGTTCATCGAGGTGTATTGCAGGGATGTGAACGCTCCGAAGAAGAAGGCGATGATCACGATGGTCCAAACCGGTGTGGCCGCTCCGATGGTGGTGAACAGGGCCAGCAGCAGGCCGATGACCATGGTGTTGGAGATCAGCACCCATTTGTAGCCGATGACGGCGATCAATTTACGGAGAATCACTTTCATGCACAGGGCAGCGATGGCCTGGGGCATGATCAGCAGGCCCGATTGGATCGGTGTGAAACCGAGTCCGACTTGGTAGAGAAGCGGGAGCAGGAACGGCACTCCGCCAATGCCGACGCGAGTGAAAAAGCCACCGTAAACGGCTGCGCGAAAGGTGCGAATGCTGAACAGCTTCAGGTCAAGCAGGGGGAAGGTGAGCGTCTTGGCATGCAGCCAGTAACCGGTGAGCAACACGAGCGACAGAGCAAGCAGTCCGGAGACTTCACGCACGCTGAGTTCGTGCTCCCCGAAAACTTCAAGGACATAGGAGAGCAAGGCAATGCCAGAGCCGAACAGAATCAGCCCTACGAAGTCCAGAGTGTGGGTCTTCTCTTCGCGGTAGTCGGGCAGGTGTAGATAGACCATCACGAGGCCGAGGAGACCGATGGGGACGTTGAGGAAAAAAATCACGCGCCAGTGCAGATAACCAACGATGAGGCCGCCGGCGATGGGCCCCAGCATGGGAGCCACGAGCGCAGGAATGGAGACAAAGCTCATGATGCGCAGCAGGTCAGACTTGGCGAAGGTGCGCACCAGCGTGAGACGGCCTACCGGGACCATCATGGCGCCGCCCATCCCCTGAAGGACACGACAGGCGACAAGCAGATGAATGTTGCTGCAGATTCCGCACAGGAACGAGCCGAGCGTAAAAACACCGATGGCCGAAGCGAATACGCGACGGGTTCCAAAGCGGTCCGCCATCCAGCCGCTAATGGGAATGAAGACGGCGAGACTCAAGGTATAGCTGGCCAACACGGCCTTCATGCTGAGAAGCGCAACATGCAAAGCGAGGGAAACCGCGGGTACGGCGGTGTTCAGAATTGTGGTGTCCAGCGACTCCATGAAGAACGCCACGGCAACCAGCCAGGGTAGCGTGCGTCTGCTCGAGTCAGAAGGGGACGAGAAAAGAACGGGGGCCTTTGAGGCGTCTTGTGGATTCATGAAGGTACAGGGCTCTGGATTGCGGGGAACTCGACAACTTTCTTGAAAAGCGAATCGCAAGCACCCGCTGCCATTCGATGCGTTTTGTTGCCCGGGCGCTTCATCGGGATGAACGTTGATCCCGATCAAGCCCAGGAACGAGGAATCGAATTATTTGCCGCTTTCCGTGGCCTGGATGAAATTCTCAACGTCTTCATGGAACTGTTTGAGCACATCTTCCTTGACATAGATCATGTGCCCCGCCTCGTAATAGTGGTAGCTGATGTTCGACTGCAGCGCGGGTGGAATTTGAAGGTGGTGCATTTCAAAGACTCCTTCGAAGTAGGGCGTGGCGAGATCAAAGTAGCCGCCGGCCAGCATGACCTTCATCTTCGGATTCATCTTCATCCGATAGGCGAGGTCAGGCATCACGTTTGTGCCCGTCTCCTGTTCATCGGCGGCCGGGCCTCCGGGCGGGCGATGGCGCAGATCCCAGCTGAAATCTCCACCGTTACGGGCGGAGGGCCAATAGGTGCCCTGAAAAGCATATTTGAGATCTTTGCGGAGATAGTTGTTGATGGCGGCGGTCCAGGCTGAAGCGATTGCATCGCTTTGCGGATCGTACTGAGCGCCTTCGCTGAGCGGGTCGACGTCGGGGCCCTGATAGCGGGTGTCAAGCCGGCCGATGGTAGTGCCTTCATCAAGTTTGAGGGTCTTGGAGAAATTGCCGCCGATGACCCGCAGGTCGGAGCGAAGCAGGTAGTCAACAGGAAGACCGGTGTAGTTGTGCAGTTTCTCGGCGATGGCCTGGCGTTGAGCGTCCGGGAGTTCACTGCCCTCTAACAACGCAGTCATGTATTCGCCGAGGGCAAACTTCTCCACCTCGGCAAGGAAGGGTTTCAACGCCGGCGGCTGGGTGGGGAGCTTGTGAAAATAGAAGGCTGTCGCCGCATAGCTGGGCAGCGCCAGCGCATAGGACTGGTCAACGCCGGGATTCCACTTGGGATCGTCGACGGAGTTATCAAAGCTGAGGATTTGCGAGAGCAGAATGATGCCGTTGAGGTCGACACCACGAAGGTCTGCTGCGAGAACTGCGGATCGCGGGGTGCCATAGCTTTCGCCAAAGAGATACTTGGGCGAATTCCAGCGGCCGTACTTGGTGAGGAAGCGGCGGATGAAACGCTCGAAGGCGTGTCCATCGCCATCGACGCCGTAGAAGGCTTTGGCTCTGTCTTTCCCGAAGGTGCGGCTGAGACCGGTGCCGGGGGCATCGATGAATACCACGTCGCTGACATCAAGGAGCGAATATTGATTGTTGACGAGCGCGTAGGGCGCCCCTTCCTGGTGCTCGGTGTCGGGAACGACCACACGGCGGGGGCCGAAGGTGCCGAGGTGCAGCCACATGGTGGCCGAACCGGGGCCGCCGTTGTAGACAAAGGTAATGGGACGGCTCTCCGGAGCGCTTCCCTTCTTGAAATAAGCGGCGTAAAACATGCGCGCTGTCGCCGGCGAGTCGGCAGGATTGGCAGGAGGTTTGACTCCCGAGTCGGGCAGCAACTTCCCATCAAAACCCAAGGTCGCGTCCTCGGCATCCGTGGCACCAACTGTGAGAGTACCGGCAACGGCTTTGTAGTCGATGCTCTGGCCGGCAATGGTGACGGTGCCTTCCGTCGCGCTGTCAGGCTCAGCGGCAATGAGTTGCATGGGCACCGACGCGCTGGTTGGTGCCTCCTTTTCGTCGGGCTTCTCCTGCGCAAAGCTTTCCGGGGAGACCGACAATGCTGCCAATGTGACGAGAACAAGTACAACCGGGACAAGACGTGAGGAAACTCCGCGCGAGGCAAGAATCATGCGTGCCAGCTCCTAAAGTTGACGATGATCACGAGTATAGCGTCCTCCTCTTGGGGGCAGGAATCTTTTCCGAAGTCGGAGCCGGTTCGCCGAAAAAGAAAAGGCGCCACTGGCGCCTTTTTCTCTTATTTGTCCCATCGGATCTCGCGCCTAGCGGCGACCTCCGCCTCCGCCTCTTGCGCCGGGGAGAGCATGCTCTTCGTGGCCGTCGCCATGGCCAGCTGGGCCGACATGGCCTCGGCCATCCCTGGCTTCGTTGGCGTGGAAGTGGTTGAACGCCGCTTCGCCGCGACCAGGGAGCGGTCCGCGGTAACCGTGTTGAGGATCAAAGCGATTATCGACATGGCCGTAAAAGTTATGAGCGCCATGGAACCAAGGACCCGCGCCAATGAACAGTCCACCAGAAAACCAGTCTGGTCCATAGTACCCGTACGGGGCACAGTTATACGGCGCATAGTCAAAGTACCCGTAAGCACAAACAGGCGCCGCTCCGATGCTGACCGCAATCTGGGCCGCTGCTGAGTGGCCCGGAGTTGCGCTGCTGAGAAGCCCAATGGAGAGAACTGAAAAAGCGAGAACCTTGGCGTAGGACATATTTTCTCCTTGATAGCAATAGAAACACAACCGAAATGGAAGGTTGTCCTGATCGTACAAAAAAGACGAATCTCGCGCCAATGCAGTGAGATTGAAGGGGTGCGGTACAGCCTTAAACCTTAACGGAGGAACTTGTCTGATGTGGTCACAGCTGTTTTTCGTATTGCTCGTCGGTGCGGATCGGGTTGAGTTGAATCATGAGATGGGAGTCGCGGATGGCGTTCTGCCCTTCGTCCCCAAGTCGCTCCATCTTACTTCGAATCCTCCCGATCAGGTCAAGAACGGAGGTTCGCCCAAGCTGCCATCCCGGAAGGATAAATGCAATTAACCATCATAGAATGTTATGGTTGCAATGAGATCCGAGCGTCGTATAAGCCCCTCGTATCAATCCCTGGAAACCCGCCACCCTCCAACAGCCATTCGGTCCTGCTGCTGCCCCTTGGGCGGGTGTCTCGTCCTCACCCGACTGCAGCAGCCAACGTCGCTTCATCCTTGCGGAGACCAAAAACCAAAAAAAACGCGTCAAATACTGCTCTTGTCAGATTCTCGCCAGGAGCCGGAATTCCCGGTCAGCATGGACGGAGTTTCGAAGAGGCTATCCAGGTTGGTGTGGTGAAATCCTTCGCGACACCTGTATTCTCGTCGAGCACCGTAACTGTGACGCCGGGGGTCGACGTATCTCAGGGATCGATGATGCCAAAGTGAATTTCGCCCGAGTTTGTCGTTTGTGCGAAGCCCAAGAGTAGGCGTCGAGACCCTACAAAATGACGACGGCGACGCGCAACCCTGGCATGGGATATTCCCGGGAATCTTCGTGCGGGCATGTACATGCGGCCAACGACGATCTGGGCGGCTGAGAGAACGCTCGCCAGGGTGAAGTCCGCAGACTGAGGATGGGTGAAGACATGATGACCGCTTCGAGCGGCGACCTCGCCACGAGCAGGAACAGGAACAGGTCTGATCAGCGGTGTTACCCTTATCTCCATCGGGCCAGAGAGATGAAGGAAGCAACTGCCATGACTGCGACGACTAAGCTGTGCCCTCACTGCGGTCCCGTCTGGCTGCCAGTCTTTCTCATAGCTCTGTTCATCCTTGGCACAGGCCTTTGTCCGATGGTCGAAGCCCAAACACTGCTTTCCGCCGAGGACAGGCTGGCGCTGGTTGATCCGTTCATTGGCACAGGACCCGACGGGCATACGTTTCCAGGCGCGACAGTACCGTTTGGGATGGTGCAGCTATCGCCGGACACGCAGATTCGGCCATTCAAGCAGAGTTATAAGTGGGCTTCTGGATATCGATATGAGGACTCGACGATCCTCGGCTTTTCTCACACCCATTTTTCAGGCAGCGGCCACTCCGATCTTGGCGATGTTCTGCTTCAACCGATCTCCGGCGATGTGCAACTGGAACCTGGAGACTCGGACAAGCCGCGGTCCGGGTATCGTTCTACTTTCAGCCACGACAAGGAACAGGCTAGGCCGGGTTACTATGCCGTTGACTTGCTCGATTATGGAATTCACGCTGAACTGACAGCCACTGCCCGGGTTGGCGTTCACCGCTATCACTATCCAGCAGACAAGCCGGCGCATGTTCTTTTGGATTTGCGTTCCTCGATTTACAACTATCCCGGCAAGGTGCTTTGGTCGCGGCTGCGAATTCGTGAGGATGGAACAATTACGGGCATGCGCGAGACGCGCGGCTGGGCGCCGGGGCGTCAGCTTTATTTTGCGATACGGTTCTCGCAACCGATTCAGCAGCACAGATTGTACGACCGGGAGCCGGTACCTGTGGAGTATCACGGCTTCAAGACTCCGGGCACCACGCCCGAGAACACGCAGGCAATGGAAGGCCGGGGTATCGTGGCGGTGTTCGGATTTGACCCGCAGGGGCAGCCGCTGGTGGTGAAAGTAGCGCTTTCCCCGGTGAGCGAAGAGGGCGCGATTGCCAACATGAACGCTGAAGTGCCTGGTTTCGATTTTGACGCTGTGCATGCAGCCGCCACGGCCGTGTGGAGCAAGGAACTGGCGCGGGTGGATATTCGGGCACCCGAGCCGACCAGGAAGAATCTTTACACGGCGATCTACCATGCGATGCTTTCGCCGAACCTGACGATGGATGTGGACGGGGGCTATCGCGGACCGGACAACCAGATCCATCATGCGACCGGATTCCAGTTTGTTTCCAACCTGAGCCTGTGGGATACTTTCCGCGCAGAGCAGCCGCTGATGACGCTGCTTGAGCCCGAGGCACGGACGGCCGATCTGGTGAACTCCATGCTTGCCTCGCGACGGGAAAGCCCGTTTGGGATACTGCCCGTCTGGCAGGAACAAGGAATCGAAACGTGGTGCATGATTGGCTACCACGCTGTGCCGGAGATCGCAGATGCGTATGTGAAAGGCGTACACGGATTCGATACCGACGAGGCGTTGCGCGCGGTGGTTGCCAGCGCAACCTATGGGCCGTATGGCAGCCTGGACGAATACATGCGGATGGGTTATGTGCCGGTTGACCACGACGATGAAGCGGCTTCGAAAACGGTGGAATATGCCTTTGACGACTGGACGATTGCGCAGATGGCACAGGGGATGAAGCGTCAGGATGTGGCGGAAACATTTACGAAGCGAGCCGGGAGCTGGCGCAACAACTTCAATGTGAAAGACGGATTTGTAGAGCCGCGCCTGGCCAATGGCGAATACCGGGTCCCGTTTGATCCGGCCAAGGCGGGGGCGGGCAGCGGGTTCACGGAAGGCAATGCGTGGCAATACTCGTGGTACCAGCCACAGGATGTGCGGGGACTGATCGACCTGCTCGGTGGGAAACAGCAGCTCATTGACAAGCTGGACGCGATGTTCGATGCCAAGGTCGACCCGCATCAATATGCGGACGTCGAAGACATCAGCGGCATGATCGGACAGTACATCCACGGCAATGAACCGAGCCACCATCTTGCCTACCTGTACGACTATGCGAGCGAGCCGGTCAGAACGCAGGAGCGACTTGTCCAGATTGTTGATTCGCAATACCGGCCTGCGCCGGACGGGCTCGTGGGCAACGACGATCTGGGACAGATGTCCGCGTGGCTATTGTTTACTTCGCTGGGATTTTATCCGGTTGCTCCTGCTTCGAACGAGTATGTGATCGGACGGCCATTTGTCGACGAAGCGGTGCTGCATCTTCCGAATGGAAAGACTTTCAAGGTCGTCGCCGAACACCTCAGCGCAGCGAATGCTTATATCAAGGCCGTTACTTTGAATGGCAAGCCGCTCGAACGAATGTTCCTGCGCCACCAGGAGATCATGCAGGGAGGTGAGCTTCGCTTTGTGATGAGCACGAAGGCTGAGGCGACCTGGTCGATCCAGCCGCTTGAGGCTCCGTACTCGATGACTGCCGCGCATTGATCACAGATTTCCCTGCCTGCGCCGTAGCCTGAAGAATAATTCCGCGATTCGACATCTGAAAACCGGCCCCAACCTGGTGTCTCCGATCGCCGATCTGACGCCGATTAAACGTTCGATAAGCGACTCCGGCCGGCTTTGCCGTTCGAACAACGATCATATCGACGCAGCTTTTTCTCGCCGGGCTTCGCGCCAGTGAGCGGGCGGAATGCCCTCCCAAGTGCGGAAGGCGCGGACGAATGAGTTTACGTCCTCATAGCCCAGCAGGTATGCGGCTTCGTTCAGTTCGAGCATTGAGTTGGTAAGATAGTGGCGGGCAAGCTGACGACGTGCCTCTTCCAGCACCCGCTGGAAGCTCGAGCCTGAATCCTGGAGATGACGCTGAAGGCTGCGAGAGCTGACGCGAAGCTCGCGGGCGACATCCTGGATTCTGGGCCGGCGGCCGGTAAGCTTTTTCTGAATGGCGGAATGGACGCACTCGCGAAAGGTCTCCTGCCTCTTGTTCTGTTTCAGCTCTTCATCGAGTTGCGGCGCGAGCATGGCCAGCAGTTCGGCGTTGCTGGTCACAAATGGACGGGCAGCATCGGCGGATCGAAACACGATCGCGTTGCGAGGGGCTCCGAAAACTACCCGGCACCCGAAATGACGTTCCAGACTTTTTGGATAGGCGCGTGGTCGAACCAGTTCGAGCCGAAGCGGGGTCAAGCGCGTTCCGGTGCCGTGACGCGCGATGGACAGGACCCAGGCGAAACAAACATCGGTGAGGACCTCGGGCTCAACATCATTGGCCAACAACCAGCGGAACTGAATGCTGCACTCGTCTTCATCGGCTTCATAATGGATTTCTTCCGGGCAGGAAAGCTGTTTATAGCGCGCCGTCTGGCGCATGGCTTCACCCAAGTTTGCAGTCGACAGAGCGGCAAGCGCGATGGGATCAAAGTGTTCTGGCTTGGCCTCCGTACCCAGTTGTAGACCGATGGCCGGATTGCTGCTGGTTATTCCGATCCCGCGCCAGAGCGCAAACAGCTCTTCTGTTGTCAGCAAGACGCGGGTTTGATCGAAAAGGTTTTCCGGGAGTCCGGCGCTGCGAAGAACGGCAGAGACGCGGACTCCCAACTCGTTCAACTTGACCGGCAGGCGACTGGGAACTCGGAAGTGTTTGCTCATCGGGTTATGCGCTTTTGATCGATGCCATGTCGATGCTGAAGCGATACTTCACATCAGACTTCAGAAGCCTCTCGTAAGCCTCGTTGACCTTCTGGATGGGAATCACCTCCACGTCAGCGGTGATGTTGTGAGCGCCGCAGAAGTCGAGCATCTCCTGGGTCTCGGCAATGCCGCCGATGGGAGAACCGGAGAGGCTGCGGCGTCCGAACAGAAGGCCGAAGGCTGCAACCGCCAGTGGCTTTTCAGGCGCGCCCACGAGCGTCAGATTGCCGTCGCGGCGGAGAAGATTGAGGTAGGCGTTGATGTCGTGGTCGGCAGAGACGGCGTCGAGGATGAAGTCGAAGCTGCCGGCGTGCTTGTTCATCTCGTCTGCGTTGCGGGAGACTACGACCTCGTCGGCGCCAAGGCGCAGCGCGTCTTCCTTTTTGTTGGGCGACGTAGTGAAGAGCACAACCTGGGCTCCCAGCGCGTGAGCGAATTTGACCCCCATGTGGCCCAGGCCACCGAGACCGACAATGCCCACCTTCTTTCCCTTGGTGACGCCCCAGTGATGCAAGGGCGAGTAGGTCGTGATTCCGGCGCACAGCAGGGGCGCAGCGCCCGCCAGGTCAAGATTGGCGGGAACTTTCAGGACGAATTTCTCGTCAACGACGACACTGTCGGAGTAGCCTCCGTAGGTCACTCCGCCGGTATGCTTGTCCGGGAAGTTGTAGGTAAGAGTGAGATTGGGGCAAAACTGCTCGAGGCCCTGCCGGCATTCGGGGCAGGTGCGGTCAGAGTCGACCATGCAACCGACGGCGGCGAGATCGCCGGCCTTAAACCCGGTGACCGCAGAGCCGACTTTTGTGACGCGGCCGACGATCTCATGGCCAGGAACACAGGGATAGACGGTGGGCATCACGCCGCTCCACTCGTTGCGGGCCTGATGCAGATCGGAGTGACAGATGCCGCAGAAAAGAATTTCGATCTGCACGTCACTCTCGCTTGGATCGCGCCGCGCGATCGTGGTGGAGGCAAGCGGCGATGTCGCACTGGCAGCGGAGAATGCTTTCGCGTTGTACATAGGGCTACCTTAAGGCGCCTGACCCTCTGAGCGATATGCAGAATGCGCCAATCTGTATGCAGAATACGCCAAGCACCCTGGCCGAGAACAGCTCACTCAGTCCTCCTGTTCCCTCCCCTGCTTGGGACTGTGAATGGCAATTGCTGCCTGCTGAGCTCCACGCTCAGGGTGCGATAGGGAGTTTTGGTTGTTTCGCTGACGGCAGGTTCACGCCGAGAATCGCTGCAACGGTGGAGGCAACCTTGATGCTTTCTGCATACCAGTACAATGCGCCCGCCAGCTTATGCTCGGGATCGAAGAGCTGGTTATTGAGAATGCCGTGCACAGAGGGCCAAACACCGGTGATCAATGTCGTGTGATTCGGATAGGTCACGGTGGGAAGCGACGCAATTACGCCATCCGCATAGGCGCCTTCCACAAAGCGGCGCAAAGTGGGAATGCGCAGGCCGTGTGCATCAGCCTGAGTCAGGTGCGTACTCCGGATTAAGCCCGTCGATGGAAATCATGAGGACTGGGGAGGTCCGGCACGCCGAGACGGCAACGCACAATGCGGCGAAGGTGATCCGGCGGGAGCGATGGCGTGGGAACAGACCGGTCATGATGGTAGTTGAACGCATGGCCATTGGTTCCCGCCTAAAACTGTGCTGAAGACTGGGCGACGAAAGCTGGGGTCGCAGCCGAGTTGTTCGGCTGGCTTCTGCAGCCTGGCGCTGCCGGCGTTGCCAGTCTTGCGTCATGGAACGATGAGACAGTAGACTTCTGACTTGCCGTGAAAGCGGCGTGAGTCATCACGCATAGTCCTCCCACGGGGTAAAACGTCGCATGAACGCGTGGCGTCATCACAGAAGCCGCACCCTGAGTTCCCCCGCAAGACGAACTTCTCGACGAAAAGCCAGAATTTGTTGAACCATTAAGGAGATCTGTTGCGTCCTCCTCGAATTTCTACCGGTCTTTTGCTGACCATGGCTGGTTTGGCGTTTATCTTCACAAGCAACTCGGCACAGGGTCAAAACCCCGGCGGCGCGGCCGTAGCACCAGTTCCACACAGCAAGCAGATTCATCTGAAGCATGTGCTGGTGATCGGCCAGACCAAGGGATTTGAACACGACTCCATTTCAGACGCCATGGCTGCGATCTACAACCTGGGCCAGGAGAGCGGTCTGTGGGATACGGAGATGCGCACGGACACGGAGTTGCTGACCAAGAAAGAGCTGGGCAGAAACGCCAAGAATCTGAGCTACTTCGACGTGCTGATCTTTGCCAGCACGACGGGCGAGCTGGAGATGGACGCCAGCCAGAAGGCGGATATGCTGTCGTTCATCCACGACGACGGCAAGGGATTTGTCGGCATTCACGCGGCATTGGATACCAATTACACCTGGCCGGAATACGGCGAGATGATTGGCGGCTGGTTTGACCAGCATCCGTGGATGACTTTCAATGCGCCAATCATTAACGAAGACCCGGAGTTTCCCGCGGTGCGCCACTTCCCCAAGGCCTTTGTGAAATACGATGAGATTTACCAGCCGAAGGCGTGGTCGCGGGACAAGGTAAATGTGCTGCTGAGCCTTGATCCCACCAAGCTGGACTACTCGAACAACCCGCGTATCCACCGCGCCGACCACGACTTCCCAGTGGCATGGAGCAAGATGTACGGCAAGGGCCGCGTCTTCTACTCCACGCTCGGGCATACAGGAGAAGCGTGGCAGGATCCTGACATTCGCACGATGTATTTTGAAGCCATCAAGTGGGCGTTGGGCATGACGGATGGAAGCACGGCATCGCATGCTCGGCCAGCGGGGACCGAGTGAGCTCGAGGCCACTTCACCTGCTTCCTTGACAGGGCCTGAGGGGAACCTGCGTCTTAAATAGATTTGCCGCTCAGAGCATCCGGGAAGTGGCTCCGTATCCGAAAACCGAATCACTTCCAGTTTGGTTAAGATACGTTTCCGCTGGGACGAGAGTTTGCTTGCAACGACAGCAATGCGGCTCCGCACGCTTCGCCAGTATTTTCTCTTGACAACGAACCGTCCGTCCTGCAATATGTCATCATGCGACATGTCGTGATAGATGATAAACCTCTGAGTGAGCCGGTTGTTCTCATCTTGACCAGTCTGGCCTCGGAGCCAAAGCATGGTTACGCGCTTCTCAAAGATGTGGAACAGCTCAGCGGTGGCCGGGTCCAACTCAGCACGGGCACCCTATACGGAGCCATTCGACGACTTCTCGAAGATGGATGGATTGAGCGCTTTGATCAAGAGGATAGGTCACGCGACAAACAGGCGTATCGTGTGACTGCAAAAGGCAGGGCGCAGCTTAATTCTGAGATAGTACGGTTGCGCCATCTTCTGCAGGCCGCAGCCATCCGACTCGGACTCAAGGGAGCATAGATGACTACAGGTGACTTCTATCGGCGCTTGTTTTCGCTCTATCCTCCGGAGTTTCGCCAACAGTTTTCTGAGGAGATGGTTTCGGTCTTCGAGCAAAAGGCCGGCGAGCGCTTTGCGGACAGAAAATCTGCGTCCTTCGCCTTTCTCCTAACGGAGTTCTCCAGCGTCGTGAAAGGAGCATACCTCATGTGGCTGACAAAGATTCTGCCCATTGATCGCAACCGATCAGAGTCCCGGCCAGCAGAGCCAACAGCGCCGATCCTGAGTTTGGAACAAGCAACGAAACAACGCAACATTGCCATTCGGAACGTGGTCGCCGCGATCGGTGATCACGATTTCCTCAACGCGCGCCGCTATTCTGACGAGGAAGTCCGTCTCAAGCACGTTCAACAGGAACTACAGGGCCGGCCGCCGGCGACACACAGCAAACTCGCCTGATAAAGCAGTGGCTCTTCATATAAATGGGCGACCGCAGCGCTCATCCATTTTGAGCCGCCTGAATTCAATCTGTTGCACTTCTAAAGCCGCGCAGCGATTCGGAATGCTGTTTCTGAACCAACCATCCCCCGGTTGGGAAGAGGCTTCTGGGGGTGGACACCAGACGAGCGTGTACAAGCGGTTTGAGAACCGTCGCCTCCGGGGTGCGAGGCGGATACTCCAGGGCAGGAGTTTGTCGATTCGGTTGATCGCCTGAACACGGACTCTGGCATAGGGTACTGATGGAGATCAGGACAAATGCGCCATCCACACGGCAGGGGGATAAGCAGCGTTGCTCGGCGCTCCCAGCCACGAGGTCCTCGTCATCTGCAGATCGTTCTTTTCGTACTACGTTCGGCTCTGTGTTCTGGCTTCTCCCTGGAGACGGTCTGCGGAAAGTCGCTTTTCAGGGGCGCTAGATTTCGCAGAACCGACGCGCGTAAACATTGATCGAGTTCGGTGATCATTCTGTCCAGGATCTTTTTTAGTTCGGCAGCTTCATTGCGCGAGCCGGCGGAGAGAAGCGCTTGGACATCATCTCTGAGCGCAGTCGGAACAAACTCCAGGGAACCTGAGAAGTCGAGGAGTCGCTTTTCGCCAGGATGAGGAACTCGATTTAACGCGAATAATACGTCGAAATAACAGGCGAGGAAAGCTGCTGTTCTGTGATTGACCGAAACTGAATCGTTTCGGGATGCAGCCGTTAATATTTGCTTTTGAAAGGCTGAATGGGAGTCGCAGAGTAATCGGTAATTCTTTTCGAAAATGGAGCGAGCCAGTTCTGCTGGATACGGGCGAGCCGCCTTAAGCTTCAGTTTTCGATACCATCCAGTTGGATCGAACAGCACCCTCGAACTGCGTACATTCTCCCAAAGACAGGTGCTATAGCCGAGCGAAGCCTCATGTGAGTCGAGAACTCGTGCTAACTCTTTCTCAATCCAATCGGGAGAACGATACATCATGTCGACGACCATACCTGTACGACTATCGGTCCACTCGTCCCCTATCTCCCAGATTCGGTTGTCCAGTTCTGCATTATCCGATCGAAGATCAATGAGCATCGAGCGCTTTACGAACGGCACCTCGGAATGGACGTAAATATAAAGGTCGAGATCGGAGGCTTCATCTTGATTGCCCTTGGCTTGCCCCCTTCTGCTATGGCCACCACCTCGCGCCAGTTCGATATTGTCTCAACAAGTTCTGAAAGAAACTCCTCGCGCATGACGATCCTTTCAAGAGTGCTCCAACTCTGTTTGTTTCTCTCGCAAACAATGGCGCTGTTCGATCAAACACAGCAAGAGAAGGCATCCTGAAACCCAGCTTGTGAATCTCACTCCATCCGCAATGCCCGCATGGGATCGACGCGCCGTGCGCGGGCATTGCCGAAACCACGAGCGCGAGAAACGGTGTCATTACCGAGTGAATACATAGAATGACCTTCACTTCACGTCCACTACGTGATTCTGATCCTGCCGAATGCAGGAAGCAATTCGACTGCCAAACGAGAATGCCCCAAATCACTGTTCTTTACGAACGCTCGAGCTCTCCTGTTCCAAGTTGCTGTCCATTTGTGAAATTAAGTGTCCGGTTCCGGACATGCGCAAGATCTCTACACAAATACGTATCCCAAAGCGAGCAGCTTCTCTCATTGTTTGGTTGTGAACAACCCAAATGGGAGCGCTATTAACTCTTTTAGCAATATGGCCTAGAACAATAGATTCTTAAATCTTCCTCTTTCAAATATTGGTAACGATCTTTCGGCTTTATGAAGCAAGTGACCGGGCAGGGTGCGCCCGACCGTTAACATGCATCCGATCCTAACATCGACACACCCTCCATTGGAAAGCAATTTGCAGCCTTCCGGCCTCACGCTGCGAGACATGCACTTCAACGGCGTCGCAGAGCTTGGCATGATACGTTGAGTAATTTTACGCGGGGGAGGGTATCATTAGTCGTTTTTGTTATCCATGGAAATTGAAGGCGTCAAAATAAACGGCTCATCATGACGAGAATCTGACAAAAGGTGCGCCGTAGCTGGGTTTCTGGTCTTCGAGGGATTGCGCGACGTTGACGACTGCAGTTGGGCGATGACGAGACGCCGCCGACTGACCGAAACTGAATCGTGAGAGGATGCAGCCGTCAGTACCTGCCTTTGAAAGGCTGAATGGGTGTCGCAGAGCAATCGATAATTCTTTTCGACAATGGAGCGCACCAGTTCTCCAGGATACAGGCAAGCCGCCTTCAGCTTCAGTTGTCAATATGATCCAGTTGCTTCGAACAGCACTATCGAGCCGCGTATGTCGTCCCAAAAACGGGTGATAGAGCCGAGAGACCCCTCCTGTGAGTTGAGAGCCCGTCTTAACTCTCTCTCAATTCAATCGGGAGAGCGATACGACATCTTGGTAGCGAACGCCGGGAGTCCAATTGACAATCTCTACGAGCGAGCTCATATTCATATAGAAGCGCGATAGGAGACTTTGATGGTCTCAGCTAAGACAAATCTTCTGCGAGGCACGCTCGACCTGCTGGTACTCAAGGTGCTCGGGCCCGGAGAACTTCACGGATTGGGATTCTCGCGGCGCATTGAGCAGATTACTAAAAACACATTTCTGGTCAAACCCGGCTGGTTGTTTCCGGCCGTGCACCGCATGGAGGAAGCTGGCCGGCTTAGCTCGTTTTGGGGCGATTCTGAGAACAACCGGCGTGCCAAGTTTTGTCGGCTAACCAAGATGGGAATAAAACAGATAGGGGCCGAAACAGAGCAATGGGCAAGAGTTAGCCTGGCAATGACGGATGCACTGATGGCAATTTAGGAGCCGAGTCATGAGACTTTCGTTTCACTTCAGAAGCGCGCTACGCAACCTCATTCGAAAGCCTCAGATCGAGAGCCAATTGGACGAGGAGGTTCGCGCCTATGTCGGAATAGTGACCGACGAGAGGATCGCGGCAGGGATGTCGGCCGATGAGGCTCGTCGCACCGCGCTGGCTGACTTCGGGGGCGTCGAGCAAGTGAAGCAGGCAGTTCGTGAGCGGCGTACTGGCCTATGGCTAGATTTGCTGGGCCACGACGTGCGGTATGGTCTTCGCCAATTGCGCCGCAATCCCGGATTCACGTTGACGGCGGTGATCACACTTGGTCTAGGAATTGGCGCAACCTCGACCATCTTCTCCGCAGTGAATTCTCTGCTATTGAGACCTCTGCCATTTCAAGATTCAAACACTCTGATGTGGGTATCGAACGATTGGCCCAAACTTCATGTGGACAGAGTGATGTCCCCTAACTTCATTGCCGCGCGATCCGAGACCAGGTCGTTTGCGCAGCTTTCTGCCTACACGAATACCGACAGCAATCTGACCGGCAGCGGAGACGCGATCCGGATTACACGCGCTAACGTGACGGCAAACTTTCTTCCAATGTTGGGTGTGGAAGCACAGATTGGTCGAACTTTTTCTGACGGCGAAGACAAAAGAGACGGATCGAATGTAGTGCTGCTGAGCGACCACTTGTGGCGCGGTCAGTTTGATGCAAATCCGAATATTCAGGGAAAAACAGTGAAGTTGGACGGTAAGGAACAGATGGTGATTGGCGTGTTGCCTCCATACTTCCACTTTCCCGATGTTCAACTGGAGCCCGATATTTATGCGCCGCTGGGACTGGATCCGGCCAGGAGCGCAAACGACAAACGAGTGTCTTTATTGTCCGTGATTGGCCGGCTAGAGCCAGGGATAAGTGCGCAACAGGCACAGGCAGAGATGCTGACTTTTTTTCTGGCCCGCACCAAGAACTATCCTGCGGGATTTGCCCATATGGCGCAAGGACAAAAGGTAGCTGTCGAGCCTCTCGAGCGCCATATTGTGGGCGACAACCGCAAGCCGCTCTTCATCCTGCTCACCTCGGTAGGGCTTGTGCTTCTGATCGCTTGCGCCAACGTCGCAAATCTGCAGCTTGCGCGCGCGGCCTCAAGACGGCACGAAACTGCAATTCGCGGCGCACTTGGCGCTTCGCGTACGCGCATTGTTCGACAATTCCTGGTTGAAAGCTTGATTCTTTCGCTGTTCTCCGCGGCTTTAGGACTACTGATCGCTTTCGTTATCTCTTTCATGATTCGACACGCGCAGGTACCTGAAGGTCCTCAGGGCATCCTTCATTTGCGAATGACTCAAATGCCAATCTCGCCATTTGGCAAGCTGAGTGTTTCGATCAAAATCGATGGTTGGGTACTCGCTTTCACTGCTGGCATTGCATTTGTGACGACCGTGCTGTCCGGGCTCGTGCCTGCAATCAGAGGGAGCCGCACGGACCTCAGAAACGCGCTACAGTCTGCCGCCCTGCGTCTTACGCAGGGACGCGAGCAGAGGCTGCTCCGCCACTTTCTGCTACTGGCGGAAGTAGGGCTGGCAGTTGTCCTGCTCGCATCTTCCGGCCTTCTGGTGCGAAGCTTTATCAACGTACTTCAATACGATTCCGGCTTCGATCCACACAACACGCTCACCGGAATTACCTTGCTAAGCTCATCACGATATCCGTTGGACAATCGCATCAAAGCGTTTGTAGATCAGCTCTTACCGAAACTGTCAGGACTTCCGGGCGTGACCGAAGTGGCCGCAACCAGCCTGCTCCCCATTCAGGCCATCAATGCGAGCACAGCCATAACATTTGAAGGCGTTCCCGTTCCTCCGATGGGGATGCGACCGACTGTTTCTCTTGTGAGCGTCACGCCGAATTACTTCCGAGCCGTAGGCACGTCGATCTTCCAAGGGCGCGCATTCAATCCATCGGACACCGCTCTGTCCATTCCCGTCACCATAGTCAATCGTGCATTCTCCAATCGCTTTTTCGCCGGAGACGCATTGGGCAAGCGGTTCCACTCGATGGCATGGGGCCCAGAACATGCAGCAGTCACGATCATTGGAGTCGCCGATGACGTCCGGCACGGCGGGTTGGAGCAGGACATCCAGCCCGAGATGTTCCTTCCCATGACGCAATTGCCACAGAATTCAATCAGCATAGTTGTACGAACCGTAGACAATCCTTCGGCGCTTACCAATGCCCTGCGCGCAGCAGTAACAGCAGTGGATCCTGAGCAGCCTCTCTTCGATATCGAAACCATGGACCAGCGAGTGTCTGAGGCTGTGGCGCAGCGAAGGATGATTATGCTCTTGATCACCTGCTTTGCCTTGCTAGCAATGGTTCTGTGCGCGGTGGGAGTTTTTGGAGTTTTTTCTTATTCAGTTACGCAGCGGATGCAAGAGATGGGCATACGTCTGGCTCTTGGCGCTCCACGGAGTGAGTTGCTTCGCCTGGTGGTGATGCAGGCAGCCCGACTTATCGGGCTGGGAGGCATCCTCGGGTTAGGGGCCGCATTGGCTCTGAGCAGACTGTTGGCCAGCCTTCTGGTCGGTGTCACGCCGCACGATCCGTTGTCTTTCTCCCTTGCCTGGGCACTGATGACAATTGTGGCGCTGCTGGCAAGCTCCATACCGGCATCTCGGGCCGCAAAGACAGATTTGCTCTCCGTTCTCCATTCGGAGTAGACAGGACAGCTATTCCATCTCCGGGCCACGCGATCTCCGCAGCCCCGGCTTTAGAGCGGCGCACTGAATACGAGTTGAAGCAAATGGCCGGCTGTCGAACCGTTCCTTGTTGCGTTCTCGTCCCATACTCACGCAGTCCGGGTCGCAGCCAGGCGTACGGAGGGTGTAGTATGCGTCCTCGCGCCTCTCGCTCCACGAATCCTTGCGGCGTTCGCAACGTTCCATCTTCTCTTCGCGCGCCAATGCGTTCTAGCTCGCTCAGTTCACCGAATCGAGGCTTGGCATCCTGGCGGGCGGCTTTAGGAGGCCACCCCCGGGCGACAAGGTCATCGATTTTGGCTTCGGAGTGGAAGCGCAACTCGTCTTTCTCCTCGGCACCAGGACAAGGATGAAGGCCGAAGTAACGAGCCTGGCACCGCCATAGAGGAGTGGGCTTCATCGAATCTCCTCGGGAGCAGGAGACTGGGTCGCTACGAGCACCTTGGCCACCGCCGCAGCGTACCGCCTCCCAGGGACTTACTTCATGAGGCAGCTGACGCCGGACCGCTGCCGTCCGGCGGTAAACCTCGGCCTTGCGATTATTCTCTGAGAGTCCCTTTCCGGCTCAACCAGCCTCTTGTTCTCCCTCTCGCCAGAGGGCGGGATAGAGCGTTCTCTCTTCGACCAGCGGTGCTTCACCGCTCTGCCGGCGGAAGAAATTCGTGATGGCATACCCGGGAGGCGGGGCCAAACCGGGGCATTCAGACCGGGGCCTTGAGGATGAGAAAATCCAGGCTGACACGCAGAGATTCGCGTTTGGCAATATCCATTCGTTCCCTGAACTTTCAAGGGAAGAATCTCACTGTTCCCCTTCGACTTCCCCTGTCCATGCAAAAGGGGAGTTTCGCAAAATCTTCGCCCCAATGAACTTGCTCGCCTTCGCCTTGTACACCGTCTCGGACTTCATGGAAATGCTCGAAAGAACCGCCAGAGAAGCATTCGGCGCATGAGCCCGATTCCTGGGCGAACTGCCGTCCGTCACCGTATATCTCCTTTTCCAAAAACAGCTGGATCTGTTCAATACCCGCACACAAGTCATCGTTCCACCCGCCCAGAACTGCGGCAGAGTCAAGGGCTCATAGTCTCATTTGTATCCGCCCGGTTCCTTTGCTATGATTGGCTCAGAGATGAGTCGCGCCTTCCACAGCCGCACCTGTTGTTGCCTGTCGAACATTTTCGACGGGTGTACAAATTAGTCTCTGATCCCAGCACAATCGATCCAGAAGAGACGCCCGTCGCTGAATAGCCGGGCTTGCGGTGACTTCGCTTCGGTTATCAGCATATCCCTTTCAAACCAAGAGGTCTTTATGCCGGTTGCCCTAAGCAATAGCACGGTTCAGCTTTCGACCACCATTGAATTCTCGCCGAGCCTGGCGAGACCGCCACGGCTCAGCCATTTGCGGCTGCTTGAGGCCGAGAGCATTCACATTCTGCGCGAAGTGGCTTCTGAATTCGAGCGGCCGGTGATGCTTTACTCCATCGGCAAGGATTCCTCGGTGATGCTGCGGCTGGCGCAGAAGGCTTTCTATCCCGGCCCCCTTCCCTTTCCCCTGCTTCATATCGACACCGGCTTCAAGTTCAAAGAGATGCTCTCGTTTCGCGACCAAATGGCCGACAGCGTTGGCGCCGATCTGCTGGTCTGGCGAAATGAACCAGCGATTGCTGCAGGCACGAATCCAATTGCGCTGGACACCAAGCGTTGCTGCGGATTGCTCAAGACACAGGCGCTGCTCGATGGGCTGCGTCACTACAACTTTGACGCGGCCTTTGGCGGGGCGCGCCGCGATGAAGAAAAGTCGCGCGCCAAGGAACGCATCTATTCGTTCCGCGACAGCGCGAGCCAGTGGGATCCGAAGAACCAGCGCCCCGAGCTTTGGAACCTCTATAACGCGCGTATTCATCCGGGCGAAAGCATCCGCGTGTTTCCTCTCTCGAATTGGACCGAAATGGATGTCTGGCAATATATCCACGAGGAAAGTATTCCGGTCGTGGATCTCTACTTTGCCAAACAGCGACCAATGTATGTGCGCGGCGGTGCGCTTCTGCCGATTGAACAAGATTTTGTCGCGCAACTCGGAGAGAAGCCGCAGTTGGTCAAATCGCGGCTGCGCTCTTTGGGATGCAGCCCTTGCACTGGCGCGATTCGCTCGGACGCGGATACGATTCCAGCCATCATCGCGGAGCTGCTTTCCTTCCGCTCCTCAGAGCGCGCCAATCGCGCTATCGACCACGACCAGGAAGGCTCGATGGAAATCAAGAAGCGGGAGGGCTACTTCTAAATGCTCGCTCTGGCCACCCCCAACTTTTCGATTGATGAATACCTCGCGCAGGAACGAGAAAAAGATCTGCTGCGCTTCTCAACCGCCGGCAGCGTGGACGATGGAAAATCGACCCTCATCGGCCGTCTGCTGTACGATACGCAGTCAGTCTATGACGACCAACTGAGCTCCATTCGGGGCAAGGGCACAACAGCTCCGGGGCAAATTGATTTTGCACTGCTGACGGATGGCCTGCGGGCGGAACGCGAACAAGGCATCACCATTGATGTTGCGTATCGATACTTCTCCACGCCACGCCGCAAATTCATTATTGCGGACACGCCGGGCCATGAGCAGTACACCCGCAATATGGCTACCGGCGCATCCACTGCCGATGCCGCCGTGGTACTGATTGACGCCAGCAAAGGCGTGCTGATCCAGTCGCGCCGACATGCTTACATTGCTTCCCTGTTGCGGGTACGCCACGTTCTTGTCGCCGTGAACAAGATGGACCTGATCGGTTACGATAAAGCGCCCTTCGACGCAATTGAGCGCGATTTCAGCGCCATACTCGATGACATCGCAGCCGATACTGGTAACCCGGTCGAGGCAATATTCGTCCCGGTCAGCGCACTGGCCGGAGACAACATCGTTCACGCTTCGACCGCGATGCGCTGGTACGATGGACCTTCGCTTCTTGAACTGCTCGAATCGTTGCCTACCTCGCAAGATACGCGCAACGCTCCGTTTCGATTTCCAGTCCAGCGCGTCCTTCGTCCCGATCACACGTTTCGCGGCTTTGCCGGCCAGATTGCTTCGGGGACCGTCCGACCGGGTGACACGATTACGGTGCTTCCTTCCGGCAGAAGCGCGGAGGTTGATCGCATCGTTACCTGGGACGGAGATCTGAGCGAGGCGCGTGCGCCCCTTTCAGTAAGCCTGGTCTTGAATCGTGAGCTCGATATCAGCCGCGGCGATCTGCTGGTATCCGCACAAACACCTGCAACCATCGCCCGGCGCATCACGGCTGCGCTGGTGTGGATGGATCATCGTCCGCTTGATTGCAGCCGGCGATATCTCCTGAAGCACACCAGCCAAACCGTTCCAGCTTTCGTTACAGCCATCGATCATCGTACCGAGATCGGCACACTGACGCACGAGCCTGCAGAAACTCTCGAGATGAACGGCATTGGAGTTGCTACGCTTAACCTGCTCCGCCCGATCGCTTTCGATCCCTATGGTCAAACTCGCTCGACAGGCGCTTTCATCCTGATTGATCAGGAGTCGAATGCCACCGTCGCGGCTGGGATGATTCACTCGGCCTATAGCTCGCCGACCGCGCATGAGGCCGCAAACTCGCTCCGGACCGGGCCAATCACCGCCGAGGAACGGGCCGCACACTGGGGACATCGCGGAGGGCTTCTGGAGTTGAGCGGACGCGCCGAACTCATCAATCAGATCGAGCGTTCGCTGTTCCAATCAGGCGCCGTAACTACGCGCATCGATACGGCACATGAGATCTTTAAATCGCGCCCCGAGCTGCTTGATACGCTGATTAACCTCAAGATCGAAGCGGGCGTTCTGGCACTGATCGTGGTTGCCACTGACAGCGACAAGCTGATCGCGCACGCGAACACTCACCAGATCGCCATTCAGGTCACGGATCCCTTCCTGGCTATTTCCGCCATTAACAAACTGCTGGAGCGAGCAGGCATTCTGCCCTCTGCGGGAAAGGTAGACGCGCATTGAATATGATTGAAATCCATACACAGGTGAATGAAAAGCTTGATGCAGTGCGCGCAACACTGGACCGCGCAATCAACGGAGCGCAGGCTGTTTGCCTTACCTGCAGCTTCCAGGCAGAGGATGTCCTGCTGACCAAACTGGCGATCGAGCTGGATGCAAACCTTCCCATCCTTTTTCTCGACACGGGGTATCACTTTGCTGAGACCTACGCCTATCGCGATCGCATCGCGTCCGAGTGGCAACTGAATCTGATCAATCTTCTTCCGGACAAAACTGTGCCTGAGCAGGAAGCCAAGCAGGGGCTCCTCTATCAGTCCGCGCCCGACCAATGCTGCAAGCTGCGCAAGGTTGAGCCTCTCTTCAAGGCGGTAGGCGGATACCAGGTTTGGCTCACAGGATTGCGGCGCG
>DATDLS010000107.1:0-6160 GCA_036519195.1 Occallatibacter sp.
ACAACAAACAAGAAGTAGAATCACTCTGCCTGAAGGTAAGAAAATCCAGCTGAAAAATAATACAACGTTTCTCCCACCTGCGTTACATCAAGCGATTTCACATTTGTGCGACTCGCAAATATTGGCCGGTTATCTCTCATGAGTCATTTCGTTACGACACCTCATTGCAGGCTCGCGAGCTGCGCTCCGCCGATCAAAAGCGCAGGATCGGCCTTGGGGCAGGTGAGCTGATTTAGGATAAGAAACGATAGGGCTGGCAGCGGGCACGACGATAACGCAGGGGGACCGCCCGTTGCGGTATCGGGGCAATATTTCTGTCATCACAACGCTCTGAATATTGGCATGGAGCTCTGCAATCAACCGGCTATCAAAACAACTGTTACCGGCGGAGTCGTGGCCTGGGCGTTTGCGCTGGCTGAGCAATCTGCGCTGAATTCCCTCAAGGACAGGTAACTCCGATTTCGTCAGGTTTCGGCCTGCTCACAGTTCGTCCGTGATTGTTACCCGCAAAACGTGGGTACGTTGTTGCAACCGGCAGCATGCAAGGTGTTGTGGCGGGTTTCATCTGCGCCCCTGCCAACACGAAAGAAGCAGCGAACAGAAATAGTCAGTCTAGTTTGCATCTTTGGCTCCCGTTGAGTTCAGGCAACTGAAGCTGCTTTACAAAAGACTTGCTGGGGCATGTGATCGCATTTTGGCGAAGCACATTGCATATCGACAAACGTCTACACGCATTTAGTCTTCCTGACCTCCGTGATCCTCGTCACAGTTCGGTTCGCGCTCAGGTGACGAAAGTGTTCTTCTGAGATGCTTCTAGCGAGATATAGAGTACGTCTTTACTCCACTCTGAATGATCACTATCTCAATGCGATGCTATCCAGTTTCATACTGGGATTCGCCGAATAAAGCATTTCATGGTACCCGGAAATCTGGAAGCTAATCACTCTCGATCAAACATTAACTCCCTGGCGCCGTATGTTTGCCTCCACCGATTGTTCAAGGAAATGGATGCTCTTCGCCTCGTCAAAATTCAGGATTACAACTTCGTTGTATTAGGTTTTCCGCCGATTGCCACCGAGATCTCTGCCGTAGCTTTGCGTATAAATTTAACTATTTGTTCCGCATCCTTTGCAGGTTCCATGTACTGAATATAGGGAACCGTAAGCGCACCAACAGCTGATCCGCGCTCGTCCAATATAGGAAAACTGATATTCATTACTCCCTTGACCAGGTAACTGGCACGCTTCTCGTAACCTGCTTTGCGGATACGCGCTAAATGCATATCAAGATCCCGCGGTAATTTCTTACCGGTGGCGCGGCCCCACTCCACGAGAACGCGCTCACGTTGCGCATCGCTTAAATGCGAGAGAATTACATAGCCGCTGGCTGCTTCCATGAGATCCACCGTAGATCCAAGCTTGACATAGAAACCGATGTTTGCTGGTGCGTTTACTTGAGCTAGAATCGCGACTCGATCGCTTTCCAGCACGCCCAAATGACACGATTGTAGCGTCTCATGAGCCAGCCTGTGCATCACAGGCAATGCATCGGCGACCAGCCGTTCGGTCGGAGGATGCTCCTGTACCAATTTAAATAATTTGAGGGTCAGGGAATACCGCTCTTCCGATATCTGCGCAATATATCCGCGGTGTTCCAGACAGAGCAGCATTCGAAATATCTCTGACACTGTCCGGTTAAGCTCGCGGGCTATCTCGCTTTTTGTCAATCCAGTCGGCTGGTGCGCCAGTAGCTCGATTACGTCAAGGCCTTTTTCAAGAGCGGGTGCCGAATAAATGAGGGGTTTTTCGTTCTCTGGTGAAAGGGCCCCGCTTCGCTGTTTTGTCATTGTCTGCGGATCTCCGGAGTTATCGTTCCCACAGAGTACAGGATGATGCATATTCCCGAATAGACGTATGTCGTAACGCTAAGATCAATACGCTCGCGGCAGCCACGCCAAATCCATTCACAGGAGCGCAGCCAAGACCGGAAATTCATCTTGAGAAGTGTTGCCATTCAGGGAATGCGTGACAGATGGCAAGACTGTGTGGAACGATGCATGCCGCTGAAATGGGGGTCTGAGTAGCAATTGGACGGAAAACCGGGTTAAGCCTTCCCGGAGCAATGGCTATTTTTCCCAACGCCTCGAAAAGGTAAAATTAGCCGTTTCGAGAGTTGGGCAAACATGACCTTAAGGGGAGCGTACGCCTAAACCCCAGAAAATTCCGCCTGAAAACGTCGGGCCGCGGTTTTCGGTCACTGCCGCAATCCGACACGGTTTCCCGCACGTTTGGCCCGGTTTTGACTGCCGCCTTTGGTCTGCGTCTCGCGTGTCGGAAAACAAGTGTTTCCCGACACCATTGGATAGATTGGCATGAAGAACCGCGTAATCACCGTGCAGGGCGCCCAGGTTGGCATCACGACTTGGCTCGAGCAGGGCTAGATTTCGCTGACCGACATGGTCCCACGCCAACATTGAAGTCACCGGGGGCCATCCTTCTCCAGTTCGATGCTGTTTACTCATGGGTAACTGACGGGTAGCCGACTGACGGGTAGCCCATCCTCCCGGAACTCCAAAGATTGGGGCGAGTCGCGGCTGGAACGTGCATTACTGAAGTCGTCAATCGAGAATCCGCATTCTGCTGCGCCCTTGACAATCGATAGTCGAGTGTCTACTGTCATCGTCAGATTTGGGGGTAGAATGTCTTCTATGGAAAAGCAGGCACAGCAGCGGGTCGGCCTTCTCCAGGGGACCTGGACATGCTCATATTGCGGACCCTCCTCTACGGCCCTGCCCACGGTCATCAGATCGGCAAGCATATTCAGAGAATTACAAATGAATTTCTGCAGATGCAGCACGGTTCACTCTATCCCGCGTTGCATCGTCTGGAAGAAGGAGGATAGTTGAGTGCCAAATGGGAGACGGCTCCGGACCGAAACCGGGAATTAAATACTACCGATTGACGGATAAAGGTAAGAAACAACTTGTGGTCGAAGAATCGCAGTGGAAGCAGATGGCCGAGGCCGTGGCGCGAGTGAGGTGGCCTGCCGCCGGGGAGAGCTGATATGAAGTGGTGGCAGCTTAAGAAGCGGGACGCAGACCTGGAGCGAGAGCTACAGTCTGATCTTGAGTTGGAAGAAGAAGAACAACGCGAAAACGGTCTGCCCTCCGAAGAAGCCCGCTACGCCGCCCACCGCGCTTTCGGCAATGCGACTCTCATCCGAGAACAAACCCACGAAGCCTGGGGCTCGGCGGCCTTCGAGCGTATGTCGCAGGACATTCGATACGCCCTGCGGCAATTGCGGAGGTCGCCAGGATTCACTGCTGTTGCGATAATGACACTCGCTCTCGGCATTGGCGTGACAACCGCGATCTTCACCCTGGTCTACGATGTGATGCTTCGTCCGCTACCCTTCACCAAGGCGAACCAGCTTGTAACCGTCGAAGAAAAGGTTTCGGAATGGAGCAACATTTATCCGACTCTACCTGTGAGCGCGAATCACTTCACTTTCTGGCAGCGTCATAGCCGGAGCTTTGACTCGATGGCGCTTATGCAAGAATTCCCCGTACCGCTTGGCACCAATGACCGTCCGCAGCAGGTGAGCGTAACATGGGCCACGCCTGGAATCTTTTCCGTACTCCAGGTCCAACCATGGATGGGGCGAGCATTTACTTTCAGTGAAGCACAAACAGGTTCCGAGCACGTCGCAATTCTGATGTACGACCTATGGAGCAAGCAATTCAGCGGAGATCCCGGAATTCTCGGCAAGACTATTCGGTTGGATGGTTCCCCTTACACAGTAGTAGGTGTCATGCCGCCCTGGTTCCACATGCCTTCGCTGCAATGGTCGGAAACTATTGGCGAGGCTAATCGATCTCGGCCCGTAGAGGTTTTGGCGCCATTAGCCTTCTCGAAGGAACGGCTGGCCGAAGAGATGGGAGACCTGAACTATTTCGGACTGGCGCGGCTTAAACCGGGGGTATCGATTACTGGGGCAACTGCCGACCTCGATGCCCTGCAGCATACGATCGGCGCGAATCTGCCTGCGGATGAAAAAGCTACGCTCTCGGTGGCGCTCACGCCCTTCCAAAACGCCCTCATTGGGAACAACCGAAAACCGCTCGTCATCTTGCTGGCGGCTGCAGTGGGCCTGCTGCTGGTAGGTTGCGTAAATGTCACGAATCTGTTGCTGGCGCGCGCTGTTGGGCGGAAGCAGCAGATGGCAGTAGCGGCGGCACTAGGCGCGAGCCGCGCCGAGATGGTGCGCATGGCGCTCCGCGAAATCGCCATACTGGCCGCGGCGGGAGGTGGGCTGGGCATTGTGCTGGCCGCAAGCATGGTCCCAGTCATGCAACGAAACCTGCCGTCAGCACTCGATTTTCGCGGCCCTCTGCATCTCGATTGGATGGGAGCGGGATGTGCCCTGCTTCTGGCTGTAATCGCGAGCCTCCAGGCAGGAGCGGCGCCCGCCCTGATGATCTCACGTACAGCTCCAATGGAAGTTTTGCATAGTGAGTCGCGTCTCGCCGGAGAAGCGCGCGGAAACCGCCGCCTGCGTCGCGCTCTGGTAGGAATTGAAGTAGCGGTGAGCGTCGCGTTAGTGTTGATGACCGGATTGGTGACTGCGAGCCTTGTAAAGTTGATGACCGTGGATCGCGGATTCACCACGGAGCGTACCATCACAGCCAGTCTCGAACTGCCCGGGCAGTCATATCACGATGACCAGCGCCGCGCGGCCTTTTATAAAGCAGTCCTCGAACGTATGGATCGATTGCCTGGCGTGGAGCACGCAGCTTTTGCGAGCGCCCTGCCCTTGACGGGAGACGGTTGGGGTGACTCGGCGCGGGTTGAAGGGGACAATCGGGCGTCTACGCAGCTTCCGCTTGAGAGTTTCCGCTGGGTCAGCCCTGAGTATTTTTCGACGATTCATCTGGAAATCATCGCGGGGCAGATCTTCAGTCAGAGCGATTGGGGCAAAAATCTGGCTCTAGTGTCTGAGAAAACAGCAAAGGCGCTATGGCCTGGAAGAAATCCAATTGGACGGCAATTCGGCTGGGGAAACCCAGCGACTGAGAAGCCATTCACCGTCATTGGCATCGTAGCGAATGCCCGGACAATTTCCTTGTCAAAGCCCGATCCGATGTTGATCTATGTTCCGTACTGGTACCGCACGGAACCGACGGCGGGGCTTATGGTGCGAACACGACAGGACACTACCGAAATGGCGGACGCGATCCGAAAGACGGTCTGGAGCGTCGACAGCAGTGTGCCCGTTCCGGAAGTGCGCGCACTCGCGGGTGTCGTCGCGGACTCGATCGCAAATCAGCGCTTCGAGATGTACCTGCTGTTACTGTTCGCAACCAGCGCACTGTTCCTGGCTGGACTCGGAGTCTACGGTGTTGTCACATATTCCGTCGTGCAGCGCAATCGCGAGATCGGGTTGCGCATGGCGCTCGGGGCAGGGCGTGCGAGCGTGTACCGGCTAGTGCTCCGCGACGGACTGCTTCCTGTGGCAGGAGGCGCCGTTGCCGGGGTAGTACTTGCTGTTGGATCGGCGCGTATGGTGAGCGGTCTCCTGTTTCAGGTGAGCCCATATGATCCGGCGCTGACCGCAGGAGCGATCTGCGTGCTGCTTGCTGTAGGAGCCACTGCCTGCCTGCTGCCCGAACGACGCGCAGCGTCGGTTGATCCAATGCGGGCGTTGCGAACGGAGTAATGCGGGATTCCGAACACTTCTAAGCCAGTTTGAGTTGGTTATCTCCGCCAATGCACTCATCGAGCGACCGGTGCTCGACTTCCGCGTTCCGGTTAAACCGCCTATCCGTCAGTTACCCTTCAGTAAACAGCATCGAGTTGGGAACAGATTGCCCCTGATGACATCACTCAGATACGTCCCCTGATTGGCGTCACTTCCGTCAAACGATTGGCGAGGCCGTCAGAACGGTGATGGCCGCCACCCCACACGCGGCACTGAAGGATCGTCTGGCGACGGCGAATAGGCATGGTCCAAAGGTTGCGGAATTCTCTGGGGTTTGGGCTTACATCCCCTTAAGCGAGTTTTCTCCGTTGCTCCCCAATACCCTATTCCCAGGCCGTTGGGGCGAACGGACCATCCAAACCGCAGATTTAGTCTGGATCATCGGCCGGGTTGCGCAGCGGTC
>DATDLS010000108.1:0-58449 GCA_036519195.1 Occallatibacter sp.
TCGCCTTCCAGTAGTCCACTTACATAGGCGAGGCATTCAGGCTGAGAGAGGGTGCGCTTGATCTGGTTCTGGATGTCCATGTTGCCAAGTGTGAACGAATCGGAAGTGATTGTTCAGCACTAAATTACGGGCATGGGGCAGCGCTAGCCTACATCGGAACCGACTCGAGCACGGCGCAGCAGGTTGCGCATGATCATCGGTCGAGGCGGTTTCGATTAGGAGACAAAAAGGAAGCCACAGGCGTTTGCCGCGGTCGCGGTCCTTGCCGGGATGCTTATAGATATAGGACCCCGATCGATTCTATCCCTGCATTCTTCGTCAGGACAACGGCAAGAGGGAGTACAATCCCGATCCTCGCAGAGAAGGCTATTCATTTCAAAAGCTAGACGACGCCTGGTATGCCTACGACGAAGGGCCAAGTTAACGAGTACGCGATGTTAACTCGGCATCTATTGTCAGACTCGTACCCTTCGGAGTAATGCAGTCAAGCGCAATCGCGGGTACCCCCCGGTTGGTCGCCTACTCTTCCCTTTGCCAGAATTTCGCCTCAGAAACCATCGGAGGCTGTCTGCGAAACGCGTCGTGTACGGTTGGGCGGTAATAAGCGCAGCAAACGCTTTCTACCCGCTTTTAATGAGCGTCATGTAGCTTTGGGACTCCGAAATCGTATTGTGACCGGCGTTGGGAATCACCACGTATCGGGCTACTCCTTCTTTAAAACGGGTATTAAGTCTGTCGGTACTCGATCGGGGAACCAACTCATCGCTGCCGGCTCCAATGATGAGGGTTGGAGCCGTAATCCTTGGAGCGTAACGCCACGATTCGAATTTATCTTTCAGGAGAATTCCTACAGGAAGAAATGGGTATTCGTGGGCAGCGATGTCCTTGAGTCCATCGTAGGGTGTTATGAGGACGAGGCGAGCGACTGGACGTTGGCTAGCCACCTGGACAGCGATGCCGCTCCCGAGGCTGCGACCGACTACCAAAACGCTTCGGTGCTGAGAATGAACCAAGTCGAAAAGTTCGAGAGCATCGGAGACTAGGGACTTTTCAGTCGGCGCGCCTGTACTGCCACCGTAGCCGCGATAGTGAAGCAGATAGATGGCGACATTGGGAAATCCTTCCGAAAACTCTGGCATGTCGAGAGATACGTCTTCGGCGTTTCCCCCGAAGTAAATGAGCGCGTCATCGCCGTCATGTGGGCGGGTGGACACCAACACACTCTGTCCGTCGGGATGGAGTGTGACCAGACTGATTCCAACTCGGTACTCTCTTGGTTGTGGAATGTAGATCATTGAACGCTGCCCCACAAAGAGGAGTACGCAAAGGCCGACATAAACTCCCACCACAATTCGACCGATCGAGAAGAGGGCCTTTTTCACGGCCTTGAGACTCCTTGCTGCCCCTGAAAGTTCAATTGCTGATTGTAAACCTGACGTGCGGGACCGAAGCATCGCTCGAGTGCAGTAGAGGAAGGGTGGATGCATTCTCAGGGCGTCTGGGGATGCCTGAGTCTCAGTTACGCCGGGGTGCTTATAGATATATATGGAAATTCAATAGCTTTTTTCTTGATAGGGCTGCACTCAAGTTTCGAGTTCGCCGAATTCAGATGGATTCGTCATGGCTGCTTCAGCATACGCCGGTTTACCGGCCTCAACACTACTTGCCAGCCACTGCTGCAGCGACCGCGGCGCCTGCGGCTTCGTTCTTGTCGCCAATCAGGACAGAACTCCATTTTCGGGGGTTACTTCCGAGTCATCCATTCAGAGTCGCCGTTCAGGTACGGGCACAGTTATGGGGTTTCGGACCCTTCACGCACTGGCAGGTAAGCCGCGTTCCTGTATTACACGGTCCATAGGCGCCGCCAGGAGTATGTTTGTGATGTTGATGCGGTCACTCCGAGAGGCGCTTTATGCAACGCAGATCATTTCTCAAAGGGGCAGGAGTTGTTACCGTCGTTGTTGTGGGCGGTGGAGTCTGGCGCGCCTACGACCAGGGTGTTTTCAGCAGCGGTCAAGGACCACCCTACGAACCATGGAAAGACTGGCGTAACAATTCCGAAGAGGGAGCCCTTGCGCTGGTTCGAGCCGCCATTCTAGCCGCGAGCCCACACAACACACAGCCTTGGCTCTTCAGGGTGTCGAGTTCCTCGATTGAGTTGTATATCGACACGAAGAGAAACGTCGGGGCGCTCGATCCCTATCTGCGGGAAGAGCACATCGGGATGGGCTGCGCTTTGGAGAACCTGACGCTGGCGGCCGCGGCGAACGGCTACGCCGCCACCGTGACGCTCCTTCCGGGTAAACTTGGGCCGATTCCGGCCGAGCCCGGACCGCAACTTCTGGCACGCGTAGATCTTACCGCAGGCAAGCGCGAGGAAAGCGAGTTATACGATGCGATTCCACAGCGCCATACCAACCGCAGCACCTTTATCCCCCAGAATCCGATCCCGCCACAATTCATCGACTCTCTGAGAAGCCTGGCAAGCGACGATCCGAACGTCAGGATCTTTCTTTTCACGGCGGAGACAGACCGAAAGAAGATTGCAGAAATAAGCTCCTCGGCAAACACCGAAATCTATTCCGACCCGGAGGTAGACCGCGGTAGTCAACGGTGGATTCGGACCAGGTGGAGCGATGTGCAGAAATACCGAGACGGTCTTACGATCGACGCCTGGGGGCAACCTCCGATCGCGACTGGAATCGCCAAGATAATGACCCCGGCGATGCTTAGATGGGCCGCTTCCCGAGGGCCAAAGGCTGGATACTCACGCCTGATGCTGAGTGCGCCGCTAATCGGCATTCTTGCCGTGCATGACCGCTACGACCAGGAAGACTGTTTGCACGCAGGCAGAATCTGGCAGCGGGCGCATTTGCTGGCAACTGCCCGCGGCCTGGCCGGACGCCCCTGCAACGAGGCGGTGGAGATGATCGACTACGAGAAGGCGCACGGGCGGCAGCCCATGCGCGCTGGCCTGATTTCTGAAATCCTGGGTGACTCCACGTGGCAGCCGACCTTCGTTTTCTATATGGGCTATCCGAAGTGGAGTGCACACGCCAGCCCGCGGCGGCCTGTTGAGAAGGTGGTTCTTTGACGCTGGGCTCTGAGTAATTTCCCGTTGCCGTCACCCAATGCAATTCCGGGTGTATCGTCTTACCCTTCCCTACCCCCGGTTGAAGCCCGCCAAAGCCCCTGGGAGGGCCGAACACCGGATTGGAGACGAGTTGGCGGTACTCCCACAGGAACCCCGATTTGCCAACGCTAATAATACCTGAAAGCAACTTCGATATCGGTGCGGAATGGTACTGCTGTGCCGCGATTTGTCGCGGGGGTGAATCGTGTTTTGGTCAGGCTCATAGCGGCACTCTCATCAAGCCCGCAGCCGACGGAATGGCTCCGGCAAATGTTCCGAGCTGTTCCGTTTGGGTCCACTGCGAAACTCAGCACGACCTCGAAATCGAATGGTCCATGCACTTTGCTGAGCGCCTCATGCGTCATCCCCGCTTCAACGACAGCCGTCGCCTGCGGAGGGCTGATCCACTCGTCGCCTCGGAACGCGATTCCATTCTTCGCGATCCCATCCTCGAAAGCAGACTGACACAGAGGAACTGCGAGGTCTCGTTTCGTGGAATGAGGCGGTCGAACCATCGGCAAAGTCTGACCTGTTCTGGGGCTTTGGTGTTGGGGTCGCAGCAGCGCGTTCGGCAGCAGAGAAAATGCGAACAATATGATCGGTAGTTTCCTGCGCATTGCGGTTCGCCTCGCTTGCAGTTTTCGACGTGGATTACAGCTTCTGTGTGAGCGAGTGGTTGGTCAGCTCCGTGAGCGAGCAAAGTGGCTGTTGCCAACCCACGCCTCCCGCTTCTATTCAGAATCGAAAACGCCTCGCACAAACTACTCGATGTCCTTGGGCATTGTGCTCGCGGCGTTTCCGATGTTGGCTAACGGTGA
This sequence comes from Occallatibacter sp., assembly GCA_036519195.1. GTDB lineage: Bacteria > Acidobacteriota > Terriglobia > Terriglobales > Acidobacteriaceae > Telmatobacter. The sequence continues at coordinate 3,952 of DATDLS010000108.1, forward strand.
CTCAGGCCGAATCTGGCTTTTCATGAAAATAGGTCGCCCTTTGCGGTCATACCATGTGGATACGCATGAACGCGAAGATATCAGAATTCGCCGCTGGATTCTCGCCGGATTTTTCATGCACCGCAGAGGATGCCTTGCGAAGGCCAATCAAATTCACGAAAGACAGCTGAGCAATTCTCGCTCTTTCGACGTCCATTTTGCAGAGGATCGACAGGATTCCATCAGCTTCACCCGCCAGTCCATGTTGGACCGTATTCCCCCTCTCGAGGAGCGAGCCCATGCAGACCTTGATTCAGGATCTTCATTACGCACTGCGGCAGCTTGTCAAAAGCCCGCGATTCACCTTTACGTCGATCGTCTCGCTGGCCCTCGGAATCGGCGCCACGACTGCCGTCTTCAGCGTCATCTATGCAGCGCTGTTGAACCCCTACCCGTATCCCTCTGCCAGCCGCATCGTCCGTCTCAGCGTAACAAGCAAAGCGTACCCCGACGAATCGATCGAGCTCGACGCCCCCCAGGTCATCCAACTAGAGCAAGCGTCTCCGGTCCAGAGCGTGCTCGCCATGGACTACCATCCCATGACGCTCACTGGACCTGAATTCCCCGAGAACGTAAATGTGATCGGCCTCATCTCGACCGGCTTCCAGGATCTCGGAGTCCCGCCGCTGCTCGGCCGCGGAATCGCCCCTTCAGACTCCATCGCCGGCCACGATCCCCAGCCTGTTGCCGTCCTCTCTTTCGAGTTCTGGCAGAAGCACTACTTCAGCGACCCGACGGTCCTCGGCCGCACGCTTCAACTCGACCGCAAAACCTACACCGTCATCGGGGTCGCCGCCCCGCGATTCACCTGGTACTCCGCAGACGTTTACCTCCCGCTCAAACTCACGCAAGGCTCTGGACCCCGCTTGATGGTCGACATACTCCTCAAACCTGGTGTCACCCAAGCTGCTGCCAATGCTGCCCTGCAACCTCTTCTTGAGCGCTTTGCCCATGACCAGCCCAAGCAGTTTCCCGAGCATTTCGCCGTCGAGGTGGAAGGGCTGAACGCGTGGGTTGTCAAACAGATCGGGCAAACACTCTACCTGCTGCTGGGCGGCGTAGGCCTGCTGCTCGCCATCGGATGCGGTAACGTCTCCATCCTCCTTCTGGCCCGCGGCACGGCCCGTCAGCAGGAACTCGCCGTCCGCTCCGCCCTCGGAGCCCGCCGCAACCGCATCGTGCGCCAGCTCCTCACTGAATCGCTGTTACTCTCCGGCGTCGGCGCTGTCCTCGGCATCTTCCTCGCCTACGCCATCCTCGCCGGCATCCGCTTGGTCTTGCCCCCGTACGCCTTCGCGCCTGAAGTTGTCATTCGCATCAATCTTCCCGTGCTTCTGTTCAGCCTTGCCGTCGCGCTCGGCACCGGCATTGTCTTCGGACTCTGGCCGGCCCTCAAGCTTTCCAGACCGCAAATCAGCCAGATGGCGCAATCGGCAACCCGCAGAGTGGCCGGCAGCGTACAAGATCGTCGAACCCATGACGCGCTGATCGCCGGACAGATCGCGCTGACTCTGCTGCTTCTCGCCGGAGCTGGCTCCGCCGTCGAAACTTTCACCCACCTGTTGCACGAACCCCTCGGATACGACCCGCACAATGTCATGGCAGTGCTCGTTCCTATTCATCAGAACTCGTATACCAGCTCTGCTGCGCGCGCAACGTACTTCGAGCAGCTGCACGCCGCCATATCCCAGGTCCCCGGCGTCACCATGGTGGGAATCACCACCAATGCCGTCCCGCCGAGCATCGGATTGTTCACAAGATTTGAGACCCTGGGCAACGACTCAATGGAAGACCAGATGGCCACCTTGGACCTCGTGAACCCGGGATACTTTCCCACCCTGGGCATCCCCGTCATCGACGGCCGCGTCTGGAACGAAACTGAGAATCGAAATGGCGCGCTCCTTGCCGTCATCAATCGCACCATGGCCAAGCGCTACTTCCCCAAAGGCAACGCCATCGGAAGCTCTCTCAAGCTGCCGGCAATCGAAGAGCGGCCTCCCGCCGAACTCTCCGTTCCCAGGCTGGCTGACTCATGGTTATTGATTGTCGGCATCGTTGAAGATTCGCGGAATGACGGACTCAGCAATCCGATTCGCCCGGCAATCTACATTCCTTACACGCTGCACATGTCCATGGGAACGCAGTTTCTCGTCCGATCCTCCGTTCCTCCCGCCACACTCGTTCACGCGGTTCGCAAGCAAATAACCTCAGTCAATCCTGACCAGCAGGCCTACCGCTTCATGGAGGACCTGGAAACATGGATCACCGACGAACCGGAGTGGCAGCAGGAGCACTTGGTCTCGTGGATCTTCGGCGGGTTCGCTGTCCTCGCCCTTGCACTGGCCGCAGTCGGCCTGTACAGTGTCGTGTCTTACACGGCGGCACAGCGAACCAGCGAGTTTGGGATCAGGATGGCGCTGGGCGCGCCGCGTGCTCATGTCTTGCGAATCGTGTTTGCATCTACCCTGGCCAGTGTAACCAGCGGTGTTCTCGTCGGCCTGGGGCTTGCGTTCGCCTTGAGCAAGTTTGCAGCCAAGTGGGCGGCGGGCAATGCGCACGACCCGGTCTTGCTGTTGGAGGGGACATTCATCCTTGTTTTGGTCGCGGGGATTGCCTGCATTCTTCCGGCTTTGCGTGCCGCGAATGTCGATCCAATGACGGCGCTGCGCTGTGAATAAGCAACCAGACAGAGCTCACCGATCTGTGATTCATTCCCGCCTCCCACAGACGCTCCTAATATATTGTCGCTAGCCTACATCGAAACCGCCTCGAGCAGGGTGCAACGAGATGAGCTCGAGGGCCACTCGATGCGGTTTCGATTAGGAGACAAGAAGGAACGGCTCTATCCATTCGACGATCCTAAGTCTGCCCTCGCGAGGTCCGGAGTTCTTCCCGGTTGGTCGGCAACTCGTCAGTTATACAAGAAGAACTGCAGGATAGACCATTTTCGGAATGTACGTAAACTTTTTGAGAGCCGTGCAAGGTTGCCTTTTCTTGGGGAAAAAGCAACTTAAGTATGTGCTTTCGGTCTACACCAATTCCGGGAATGCTCTAACCGGTGATAAGCTCAGTACGCACGATTCGGTTCGCGGGGTAAGTTCAATGATCATGATCAGGTTATGCAAACTCTCCGGGGATCATTACCGTGCATCGGCGACCGCCGCGTAGTCTCGCCTTTAAGGGACTGTCAAGTTTAGGCGTCGATCTCTTCGGCTGCATCAAACCTTGTGCAGCTTGTCGCGGCCCAGGAAAAGGAGACGTCTTCCTTTCGCAATTAGAAAATGCTGGTTCAAAAGGGTGATTTGCAGAGATGACGGAATTCCGACTCATGGCCTTCAGTAAAGCGTCCTTCTTCAGATTCTTGCCGGTACACCTGCTTCTTGGCTTAGGCTTATCTGCCCTTTCGGTCCACCTCGTCGCTCAGGATCCGAGGTCTGTCCCTGTCCCGCGTTCCTACTTTGGCCTGACGGTCATGCGATCGAGGGTAACGACGCCCTTCGATTTCGGCACGGTGCGCGTGTGGGACATTTGGCCGAAACCGGATTGGAATAATTCCAACCCCTCTGCGGGCGTGTTTGACTTCTCAAGTTTGGATACCTTTCTGGCGGCGAACAACAACCAGAGTCGAGATGTGATCTACACGTTTGGGAGAACTCCGCAATGGGCGTCCTCGCAGCCGACCGTAACCAGCGGCCTGGAGCCAGGATCGTGTGCACCACCCACCAACTTGCAGGATTGGGATAACTACGTGCGGGCAGTGGTGACCCATGCCGGGGGACGGATTAAGTATTGGGAGCTTTGGAACGAGCCGAATCTCCCGACTTACTACTGCGGCGACATCCCAACGATGGTTCTCATGGCCAAGCATGCTCGTCAAGTGATTAAGAGCATCGATCCATCGGCGGTCATTCTTTCACCCTCGGCGACCAGCGGGGCAGGACCGGATTGGCTTGCATCGTTTCTCGCTCAAGGGGGCTCAACTGCGATCGATATTGTGGCTTTCCACGGGTATCTGACTCAGAAAGCGGAGGACATCCTTCCGCTTATCGCAAAATACAAGGCCGTGATGAAGGCGAATGGGATCTCGGGATTGCCGATATGGGATACCGAGGCCGACAACAAAAGACCCCAAACGGCGGATTTGGAATCCGCCTTTCTGGCGAAGTACTTTCTGCTGCAATGGTCCGACGGGGTCTCGCGGTTCGTCTGGTATGCCTATGATGCCCATCCCGAATGGGGCCAATTGTGGAACCCGGTCACAAATCAGGCATCGGCTGCATCTACGGCTTACGTGCAAGTCTATGACTGGATGGTTGGCTCGACCCTTGTGCATCCATGCTCAAAGGATGCAAATGGCAACCGGTCCTGCGTTTTTACCCGCAACGGCTATCAGACTGAAGCGCTGTGGAACTCTGACACAACCACGTCGGTTTCTGTGTCCCCTCAATTCGTCCAATATCGTGACCTGCTGGGGAAAACGCACCCCATCACAAACGGAACCGTGGCTGTGGGAAATGAACCGATCCTGCTGACGGGTTCGACATCGGCTCCGAAGTAGAAGGTGATTCTCGAAAACGGCGCCGTGTTAGCCAACATCGGAAACGCCTCGCGCGTGATGCCTAAAAGGACGGCGAGGTGCTGGAGCGAGGCGTTTTCGATTTGGGGGCAAGAAGGAAGCCGAAGGTGTTTGCCGCGGATGCGGTGGGCCCTGGGAGATTCAATCAGAACTAGCCTGTAATCAAATAATTAGCACGAATCAACGAATGCCGATGAGGGCACTCTGCATGCCCATACTCACCGGGTATGGCACAACCGAGCGCCTGCGGCTTCGTTCTTGCCGGTGATACGACCGCGAGCACGATTCATGGCCGGTCAACCGGCCGTTACAAATCCAAGGTCACTCACCGGATCGGCATTGAGTCCAGTTTAGCGATGGCCAAACGTGCGGATTCCGAGACCGTGCTCAAGTTCCCGCTGTGAATCCGCTCATTATCGCCCAGAAGAAGACGAAGTTGTGGCAGAACATCAGTGGCCCGAAGTGTCATTAAGGCTTCAATGGACGCGACGCGCATATCGGGGCTTGGATCGTGAAGCGCATCGAGCAAAGGCGGGATCGCTGCCCTATCGCCAATCTCTCCAAGCGCCCAAGCCACTTTATAGTTGACATCGCTATCTCTCAATAACGGAACCAGAACAGGGAATGCCTCGGGGGTCTTCAGCAGACCGAGAAGATGGACTGCATAGTATCGATCAGCCCTTATCTGGGCTGCGATAGACCACGGGCCACCTGGCACGCCCTGACCCTCAGGACGTGGCGAAGAACGGTCCTGAAGAATCTCGTAAATTGTCTTCAGTCCCATCTGTTTACCGAGACCGGCAAACACAAACGCGGCATTTCCGCGCAGGTGCCGATCATCGCTTCTCAGGTAAGGCTCAAGCTGCAGGAGATCCTTGGAGTCGTTAAGCTCGACCAGCTTTTGCGCCACCTGGAGTTGCTGCCAGAAATATTGGCTCTTTTCGAAGCCGCCCACAAGGTCTAAAGAGTTCTCGCGTTGTTGACCCGCGCCCTGCATGCAAGGGAGGAGAACAGAGCCAACAGGGAACAATCAAATGCTGTACGCAGGCTTGTTGAATTGGATCGCCGCACCTTTTGCCTCAGTTGTTCAGCACGAGATTGACTCCCGTTCTCGAACAGTCACAGTGTAATCCCTGGATTGTCAGGCAACTCCGTCGAAACTCACCGATTTTCATCCCGATAGGTCGACCGAAGGCCCATGCGTAACTCGTCAGTTATACAAGAGTAAGTGCCGGGGTAGGATAACTGAATAGGTGGTTGCCGGGTAGGTAGAAATCACCGGTCCAAATCTGCTCGCTCCTTGGCGTTAAGCGAAGCTATTTAGAATCAAGCAGTTTGGCAGGTTACTTCCGCTATAACGGATCCAGCCTGTGCGCGTTCCCATAAATAACTGATTCCGTTTCAGTTAAGTGCGCACCGGCATCATGATTAGCCATTGGTGGCGGTCATTTGCCCGAGACCGCGCTGCCAGATCGGTGCCGGGGTTTGTGCCGATTGAATCGTCGCGTCTGATACTGCCGCCAAGGTCACCGTTTATCGAGGGCTCTGGCTTGGATAGTAGAACGCGCGAACCTCAGTCAATAGTCCACCGACAACATGGCACAGATCCACAACATGATCCACGCCCTTAGCCGTCTCCATGTCGAAGACTGTCGCGACATAATCGCCATCGACTATATGCTGCTTTATTTCTATACCGTTGATGAACGGAAGGATGCTGGTAAGGAAGCCCACTATTTTCTCCCGGCCTGCCAGTTTAGGCATCAGTGGGCCCTCAAACGTTATGTCGGGTGCGAAGGGCACAGACGAAAGGTCTTTGCTCGCGAGACCGTTCAAATAACTCTCTACTACCGCAATGTTTTCAGACCGAGACATCGGCACTCCCTAATACGGTTCTATTCAGACAACGCCACCAGTTGTTGTACACCGATCACTCGCGCAGATTGCCAGGAAACGAATCGGATGGCCCCCATGGACGCTATGCCGACGAAGGCCAAGCGTCCAAGTAGCGAGAAGCGCGTCTGCCAGTGCGAATACGGTCCACATCCATTCCAACCACTCGAAGTTGTCGAAGTGCCGTTTTCAAGTGGTTCGCTGTTTGGAGTCCTTCCGATCTGTTGCCTTTGAATAGAGGACGAAGGCGACGGGAGCGGCAATCATCAACAGAAAGATGTAGACGAAATTCCAATCTTTCCTGGCCTTTCCGGAGAAGTCTTCAAGGGCACTGGTTGTCGGGGCGTGAGAGTCGTAATAAACCACCACAGTCTGACCGAATGTACGGTAGGAATCCGATCGGCTATCGCCCGTGTACTGCTCCCCTTCAACTGGAAACACATAGTTGCAGGAATATCCGCTGCGCCCGGATCGCTCACAATCTGTGATCGTCCCGAAGCTTGTTTGCTGCGTGCTCGCCGCATCATTCTCTCTTATCGCCCGTGAGGCGAGATCAAAGACGCAGAAGAGCAAAACAACTGCCCACGACAGTATGCACCAGGATTTCCAATCGTTCTTAGAGCGAAGCGGGATGAAGTCCACAGGCCATTATCCTCTGCGGAATGCGAAATGCCAGCAATTTCTGCAAGGTCACGCTTCCGGCAACATCCGATTCTAGGCAGTGCATGTAATGCTTTTCGCTACCAGGTCTACTTGTCGTCACAAACGGTCACTTGGACAAACGGGCAAACCGGACAGAACTCCTTTATACGCCAGCTCGCGTGCAAAGTTTTGCGCCAGATATTTTTCAAAGCGACACGGCCGGGTACTGCGGTCACCGTTTCTTTATGTTCCGGTTCCGCAGCTGACCTCCTTTGACGACTTTCTGCCCGCCTTTGCGCAGCACACCGTTCGGGGCGACATGCCGGTAGACGCAGGGCAGGTGAATCTCGAGCTGGCGCAACGCGAAGGCGGCTGCGCCGGTGAGCGATGTTCCAGCTCGGGGACGTCCCGGTTTGTCTGCTCTTATTTGGTACCCGCCGCCGCCGACGCAATGTACAGATCCACGTTGCTCTGGTCGACCAGCGAAGTTCCGGTATCTACAAAGACCGGGTAGGGCGCGAAAGAGTCGGCGCTATAGTCTTTTCCAAACTGCTTGGGCGGGTCGTGGAAGACTTCGTCCAGCATCTTCAGGCCGACAAAGGCCATGGTGAATGGCTTCTGCGCGACCGTCGCATCAATTGTTCCCGACTTGATGCCGTCGAGCGTGTCCTGGTTCACGTCCCAAGCCACCAGTTCTCGGCCGCCGCCGGCCCGCTTGATGGCGTCGGAAACCAACTTCCCTGAAGCAGAATCGAGGCATACGAAAGCATCAATCTTTTTGGGCCCGGTCAGCGCCAGGTACTCCTGCGTCTTGTCGAAAGCTGCTCGAGCGTCCCCCTTGATGTCCACCACATCGACAATCTTGATGTCCGGCCGCGTCGTGAAAACGTCCATGAAACCCTTGAGTCGTTCTTCGGTGTTCGGCTGCCCGGAGATGGTAAAGAACACGACATTCCCCTTGCCACCCACTTTTTGGATGATGCGCTTGCCGCCTAACTGTCCGGCCTGGAGATTGTTCGTACCGATGAAATAAAGCCGCCGGCTGCCGGCCGCGTCCGAATCCATGGTGATCACCGGAATCCCCGCACTGACTGCTGCGTCAATGCCCGGCTGCAATACGCTGACATCCGCAACGGAGATGAGGATCCCGGACGGCTTCGCGGCAGCTGCCTTCTGGAGTTCGGCTAACTCCGCCTGCGCGTCGTAGCCGTCGGGGCCAACCACTTTGGCCGTGACTTTGTATAGGGCCGCGGCCTGCCGGAAGCCCGCCGCGGCAGTTTGCCAATAGGGCAAAGCCGTGTTTGCCGAAATCAGGTAGAAGACCTCTTTATCTGAGTGCCGCGCGCCACACCCTGTGGTCATGGCAACGCCAAGCACCAACATAGCGAATAGAACTCTCTGAACTTCTTTCATGCCTGCCTCCGGTCCTGAGGTGGATTGTCCCGAGGTCGTCGCCCGAATTTTCATCCTCACGACGTACCGAATTGAAAATCCGGCTGGATGGTACTCCCGTCTGAAGACCGTTGTCCAATCTTTGCCGTCCGGGGAACGCGCTGGCACTTGCGGCGAAGCCCAAGGTTTAGAGCGAGTTCCGACGAAATTATTTCTCCGCCCGATCCTGGCCCCGCCTGCGGTATAACCAAACGTGCGGGCTCTTGCGTTTCCCGGGATACCCAATCGCATGCCAATGTGAGGCATCCAACAGGATGAATATGATGGATAGTAAAACTACGGCCCCCGGCAAGCTCCCTTCCGCAATCGCCGTCGGCGCGAACCAGGAACCGCTGACCAGCCGCACACATGCCGAGCCGCCCCATCCCTATCGCACGCCGTTCGCCCGCGATGCCGCCCGCATCCTCCATTCGCGCGCCTTTCGCCGTCTGGCCGGCAAGACGCAGGTGTTCACCCAGCTGCCCGCCGAGTCGCCTTCGGACCATTTCCGCAGCCGGCTCACCCATACCCTGGAAGTGACGCAAATCGCCCGCACTCTGGCCGCTACGCTTGGCCTGAACACGGAACTGACTGAAGCTCTCGCCCTCGTCCATGACATCGGCCATCCGCCCTTCGGCCACGCCGGCGAGAAGGCCCTCGACGAGGCGCTGCGCGGTTTCGGGCTCAGCTTCGACCACAATCTGCACGCGCTGCGCATCGTCACCTGGTTTGAAGAGCGTTACGCCGCGTTCCGCGGATTGAATCTGACCCTTGCAGCCCGCGAAGGCATCATCAAGCATTCGCGGGATTACCCGGCGGCCGAGCATCCGGAACTGGCCGAGTATTTGCTCGACCAGTTCCCCCCGCTCGAAGCGCAGCTGATCGACCTCGCGGATGAGATCGCCTATCTGACTGCCGATTTTGACGACGGCCTGGACTCCGGAATTCTTACGCTCGAACAAGTTCGCGCTGGCGTCCCGCTGTTCCTCCGCTTCCACGACCAGGTCCTTGTACAATACCCGGCCGCCCCAGCCAAGCTCACGGTGAATGAAACGCTCAAGTGTATGCTCAACCTGCTGGTGACCGATCTGATGAACGAAGTGCGCATGCGAGTCAAACAAGCGGGCGCAGAAAGCCTCGAAGATATTCGCCGTGCACCAGCCCGCCTGGCCGCCCTCGGCCCCCAAGTGGAAGCGGAACGCGCACAAGCAAAAAGGTTCCTGTACGACAATCTTTACAACTCGCCGGGGATGGAACAAGCGCACGCGCATGCGGCGCAGGTGGTGCAAGGATTGTTTGCCACCCTCACTGACGACCCGGCGCAGCTGCCCCCGGATCACCGGGCGCAGATCCCCTCGCAAGGGCTGGCACGCACCGTTTCCGACTACATCGCCGGGATGACCGACTCATATATTGAGCACGCCTGGCGGCGCTGTGGCGGAAGGTAATCTGCCCGGATCGGCCCTGGCTCTCAAGATTCGCGTTGAAGATGTTTACACACAAAAGCTGCGAACCTGGATGCGGCTGCACGAAAAGGTCGGCAGACGGCATGAGATGCTCTGCCATCACAATCACGAAGCGGATTGGATGTTTGTTTGAATTTCCGTATCCAACGAGCCCCTACTATTTCATTGAGATTGAACAGGTTAACCTTCGAGGTTCCCCTGCAATACCGATCATGCCGATCGGACCCATGGAACAGTTTCCGCCGCCAGCGGAATAGAACCCATCATGACCCTGGACTACGCAGCGAGGCGCTATTGTGATCAGAGTCAAGAAAATCTCGGAAGACCTCTATACGGCTACGGTGACGCTACCAGATATGCCGGAGGTTAGAGCTGAATGGTCGACAAAGGAGCCGCTGATGGGCCGGGAATTGACAAGGGCTCTAAGGGAGATCGGCTGCCATCAAATCGATATCGACGACGCCATATCGGATCAAGACCCCAGATGGATCGAGAAGTTACGGGGCCCGCATCTGCCACCCAGGAGGACAGCGTGATGCACGAACCAAATAAGACTGCCCACGGACCGCCCTCTGCCGGGGGGACTAGATCCGGAGGGTGGAAATTGGGATGGCGCAGGCATCTCCTTCGAGCTTGGTTTTCGATGGACCAATTCGCATCCATAACTTTCTCCAACACGAGCGGCGCGTCGGCAGCAAGATCATTTTCAATGGGAGACCTACTTGGCATTCCTGGATTTTGAGATTTAAATACAATGCAGGCTCATGCCCTCACTGCTCAGGCAGTGAGGGCACAAGGACTTGCGGCGCTCCTCCCTCAATGAGTGACCGTCAAGCTTAGCGGAGCCGTTTGCGTAATGCCCCCGCCGGACGCTGTAACTGTGACCGTATAGCTCTGCGCTTTCTGCGACCCTCCACAGCCAGTAATCGCAAAAACCGACACCGACACCAGTGCGATGACGCAGAGCATCCATCCACGCCGCCTGCGGAATGGCCAGAGCAGCAGCGCAAATGCCATCCCCGCTCCGATATTTTCCCACGACGGTAACTTATCTTTCTTAGCGCTGGTTGCAGCGGCGACAGTCAGGGTGGTGCTCGCCGCTGCGCCTGCCGGCGTAACCGTCTGCGGCGAGAAGGAACAATTGTCTCCTGAAGGAAGGCCAGAACAAGTAAAGCTCACCGCTTCTGTGAATCCGTTCTGGGGTGTGACGGTCAAGGTGAAATTCGCGGACCCGCCCGCATTGATCGTTGCCGCGCTTGGCGAGGCAGAGAGCGAAAATGATGCCGCAGGCAGGTTGATCGTGTAGGTTGCTGTCGCAACGGCGCTTGCGGCATATCCCGTCGCAACCGCAATCGCTTTGATGGTCTCCGTGCTGCCGACCGTGATTGCCCCCTTATATTGCGTCGAAGACGCGCTGGGAGCAGAGCCGTCGGTTGTGTAGTAAATCGTTACGCCGCTCGTTGCATCCGTAATGGTCACGCTCTGCGCGGAAGTATAGCTTCCTGCGGCGGGAGAAAAGATCGGCGTTGCGGCAGTCGGCGGCTGAGCTCCCACGATCGTTTCGGTAAAGGAAGACGCGGTGCTTGCGGCATAATTGGTGTCACCTGAATAACTCGCTGCGATTGTGTGGCTGCCCACGGTCAGACTGGTTGTGGAATATGTCGCTTCTCCATTGTTGAGTGTCAGTGTGGGTCCTGCGGCCCCATCTACCGTGGTAGTGATTTGTCCGGTGGGAACACCCGTGCCTGATTCCGGCTGCACTGTAATGGTGAACGCAACGCTTCCGCCCGCTACCTGCGGATTTGGGCTTGCTGCAATTGTCGTGGTCGTTGCTATCTTTGCCGTGGTTGCACCAAGATTGATCTTGGAAACAAATGCCGACGCCGCAGCTGATCCAAGAATAGAATCAGGATTCGTCGTCTGAAATGCTCCCGGTGTTACCGGAAAGTTGGTCGATAAAGTCGATCCGGCCAAATAAACGTTCAGCGAACTGTCAAGTGACAGACCATTGATGCTCGCTCCATTGTTTCCACCAAAGTATGTGGAGCTAACCAATGCACTTCCTTGCGGGTTAAGCTCTGTCAGAAATCCAGATCCAGAGGTGCTGATTGTAGGATTCGTAGATTGTAGTGCGTCTGAGGTCACTGGAAAGTTGGTCGCTGTCGTGTTACCAGCCACATAGGCATCCCCGGAAGAATCTACTTGAATGGCGTATACCACTGTCGGGTAGTTTCCGCCCAGGTAAGTGCTGTAAAGAAGGGAGCCTCCTGCCGGGTTGATCTTTGCGACGAAGCCTGAGCTTTGCTCATCGGCATTCCCATTTTGGTTCGTGGTCTGGAACGCTCCAGTTGTCACAGGAAACTTTGTTGAAGAGGTTCGGCCGGCAACAAATGCGTCGCCCGATGCATCGAGAGCAATCGCATTCACCGCTTCGGCGGAACCGTCAGATTGAGTAAGGGTGCTGCCGCCAAGATAGGTTGCGTATAAGAGCCCCGTCCCAGTCGGGTTCAGCGCGGCCACAAATGCCGCGTCGTCGCCGGTATACGTGGTTTGGAACGCGCCCGTAGTCACCGGGAAATTGCCGCACAAGGTCTGCGAGGGGCCGCATGAAGTGGTTCCTCCCACATAGGCGTTCCCGGAACCGTCCACCGCGATGCTGCTCGCCACGCTTCCGCCGCCGCTTCTGCCCAGATAGGTGGCGTAGATGAGCCCCGTGCCTGTTGGATTCAGTACAGCAACGAATCCGGCGCCGTCAAAGTTTGTGATGGAAGTCTGGAAGGCTCCTGTCGTAGTTGGAAAATCGCTCGAAGCTGTTGAGCCTGCAACATAGGCGTCCCCTTGGGCATCAAGTGCGATGCCCAGGGCTTGCTCCCCGGTGGGGGAGTCGAACTGACTATCGGTTCCGCCCAGAAAGGTTGAGTAGAGCAACGCGGTGCCGGTCGGGTTCAGCTTGCTTACAAATGCGGTATAGAACAGGCCGCCATTTGGATTTGTCTGCTGAAACGATCCCGATGTGACTGGAAAATCCGCTGACTGCGTTTCGCCTGCGACGTAGGCGTTTCCATCGGCATCCACTGCGATTGCGTCTGCGGAGTCGTTCGTACGACCCCCAAGATAGGTGGCGTAAATCAAACCGGTCCCAGTTGGGTTCAACTTGGCGACAAAGGCGGTCAAGGCTGTAGTGGCCTTGTCGTTCCCCGTCTGGAATGCTCCCGTCGTGACCGGAAAGTTGGGGGAATAGGAGACGCCAGCAACATAGGCATCTCCTGCGCTATCGATTGCAATGGCCGATGCCGCATCCTCGGTGCTTCCGCCGAGATAGGTCGAATAGACGAGAACGGGGTCAAGGACCAGCGGAAGCGCAGAGTTGTAATCTCCGACCCTGAATCCCACCGTGTTTTTGGCCTGCAGCGTGAATTGTCCCTCGACAGGCTTGCGTCGGCCTGCAATTTCCTGATAAATGACAGGCTTGTGAAACGCGATCTTGCCGTTCTTTGCAATGATTTCGAGGTTGCCCCCCGGGTCCAGTTTCAGCCTTTTCGCGCCTTCAAATTGCAGGCGGATCAGCTTCGTGTCGGCATTCGGAGCGACAACGAAGTCATACTCCAATCGCTGCTGGTTGCCATAATAGATCAGGTCCACGCCGGGATATACGGCCGTATACTTCACCTTGCTGAAGGTCGGCACATTCTTATGCCATTGGGTTCGATCGTTTCCAATAAGATAGTTTGCTGTGCCAGGCAACTTCTCGGTGCCGGTGACACGCAAGCCGGGGTCTGCCCCAGCCAATTGCATTCGCACTACATCCGTTCTTATTGACTCAGGATGGACGACTGGTCGGACGCGGGGCATTGAATAGCCTCGGGGCGCGCCTTCGCTGTTTCCGGGCTTGCGCAGCGCAAGAACTGCTTCGCTATCAGTGAGAAAGAGCGAGTACCCCAGACCTCGCGACAGAAAGCGCACCTGCGCATCGGTTTGTCCCTGGTTGGCCTCAAAGCTCAAGGGCAATTTGCCGTAGCTCGCGGTCATCCTGGCAGAGGCGACAGGCTCCGCAGCACCAGCCGAAGAGACGATTCCCGGCCGCGGAGTCTGGCTATAGGCTGCAGAGTTGAAAAAATAAAAAATAAGCAGAAGCATGAATACGCTCAGCCATAGAGATCGTCTGGCGCACAGGCGCCCGACTGGCACATATCCGTTTATGGTTGATACTGCACTGACTTGCAAATGCATGTTTCTCTCCTTGGCGGTTCTAGGGATGAATGGCATGGATACTGTGTGCGGATAACAACGTGTAAAATGAGTTGGCCCGAATCCTGCGTTCATGGCGGTTTCTTTAGGTTCTGATTCTGTGCGCGAAGTCGATCTCCACCGTTCGTTCAAGCACGTGGAAGATTCCGATCTGTTCCCGTTTACGTCGGCACATCCGAGACGGACCTTTTCGGAATGCACATGAACTTCACGGCGTCTGCTCGATCGCGCCCAGAGTCCGAGTCACTTTCTGTTTTGGCTTTCAACCGTTATTTCGTAAGTTCGGAGAAAAATCCGTCATGGTACCGCGAGATTTTGAAGTTCTCGAGTACCTGGAGCCGCAGCCTGCCTCGAATGTCGCGCAAGCCCCCCATACCGAGCGAAAGAGCACGCAAGACGTTGGACGAACTGTTCACGGGCGCATAGCAAGAACTGGCCAGGAGCGCTGCCTCTCTTAAACGAGGCGATCGGAGCGTCACCCCAATCCGACAGCGCAGGTGAACGAGACATGGCTGAAACTGGCTCGTTCACGCGGGCTGCAACGAGAATCTCGGTTGCACCGGAAGCGGGTTGCAACACACGCAATGCTCTATATTCTGGCCGATGCCGCCAGGCGGCGACCCAAATCAGATTATGGGGACGACGGAGAGACGGCCTTTGTTACCTGAAGTATGCACAAGTTTTCTGTGATCGCGGGAGCGATCTGTTGAATCGTTCCAGGTTGTAGTTTTTAGGATGAAATTTGATCTGTTGATTCGAAATCGAGCCTTGGCTCCAGATAGAAACGTCCGACTTGCCCGTTGATGTTCCCCTGCAGGCCGGGAACGCTCGGAGTTTCTAGTAGAACTGCGACGTGCAGCCTGTACTGCACTCGAGGGGCATCGCGCCGAGAAAAGACGATCGTTCTCGCCGCCCTGTCGCCCATCGTGAAGCGGCTATTGTTTGAGTCGAGCTCTGCAGGTTGCGCAGCAGGTCACTCGCTTGTTTTGCTCTTTCTTGCATCGAAGACGACCGGGCCCTTTGGATCCTCTACTCCGTATTCGGCTGAAGAACGATCGAACGTCCCGATTTGAAAGATGCTCGTTTCCTGATGCTCATCCGTGTGGCCGGCCGCCAAAGAGGACGCGGAAGAAACGACAAGAGGCCCGCCAGCAACGAGCACAGCTAAACCCTTCCTGGGGATCAGAGGTCTCCTATTTGGCGATTGTGAGCATCGATCAGACACGTCGACATTCTCCCTTCCTCTCGTGTCGGGAGGTATCCCAGGGCGTACCCCGGGCCACTCGAATTGTCACACGGGCGCGATTTTCGGTTGGGCGTCATGAGCTGTCTCTATCTGGAAATCACGTGGGCTTCACTCGCGCCCAACACGCACGGCAGAAGGTGGTCATCAGCTCCGGCATCGACACTCCAGATACACGATGGTGGACAGGGCTTTTGCTCCGCGCCGGTTCATTGCCCGCCGTACTGTTCTATGAAATCTGGCCCAAGTGCAGGCGGATTTGAAACACCGCCTGCCTTGTTCCTCGGCGATAAAAGCGCTGGAGTCCAGTTGCTCGCCCCAAACGCGAACCAGAACCAGTTCGCTGTCAGAAGTCACCCGGTGATCCCACGGAATCGTAACCGTGTCGACCCCGGTGATCCCGATCTTAGTAAAAGAGCAGCGGATCGACGATCGCGGTAATCGTCGGGTCCAGCGACCCGTCGGAGTTGAGGATGCCCAGGCCCCCCGGAGTTAAGACCTGCCAATCCTCCCAGGCGAGGCCCATGCCTTGTTCATTGGGGCGGAACGTCGGGCCGCCTTGCGAGCCTTCCTTCCCGTTGAGATACGCATCGAGCAGATTCGCCCAATCCTGGTCATCCACGCCATGGCCCAATCCAGTCCCGCTCTCGCCATCCCAGACGGGGGCGATGTTCTCGGATTCAAGATAGCCAAAGGAATAATTCATTGCCTGAATCGCGGCCGGACTGCTGCTGGAGCCCCCGAATAGAGAAGCAATCCCGGAAACAGAATTCGGATAAAGGTGGACGTCGTAAACTACCTTGTTCCTGACTCTCTGTCCGAAGACGGTGAACACAACCGGAGTATTCCGGACACCGGTGCAATCTCCCCATGGAGCGTTTCCAGTCGTGCCGTCAAACAGCGTTCCTGCATAATTCTGTGGACATTCGGCAAAAATCAGCTTGCTCGGATCCTTCGACAGCATGGCTGAGCCTACGGTCTCGTACATCAGATGAATATCCCGGTCGCTCCCGCCGCCCCACAGGGAATCTCCGTAACTCAGCGGCTCATTCCACAGGTCGTATCCGATCACGGTGTCATTGCGGGCATAACGGGAAGCTATCGAAACCCAGTCGCTTTGATAGGATGCCTGCGTGACGGTTCCGGGGTCGTTGCAGTTGTCGGTCCCATTCGAGGCGCCGCCAAGGTCGTACCAGATTCCGTTTGACTGCTGGGCTGCGCAATCATTGGTGAAACCATCGTTGCTTCCGAAGTTTCCTTCATTGTCATGATCGACGATGATGACTCGGAGTCCGACATGCGAGGCTGCAGCCACCACTTGGTCCAAGGAGGAAAGAAATGCAGACACATCGCCCTGATGAAGCGAGAGATTGTTGAAATCGACGCGAATACAGTTGAACCCGGCCACGGCCATCTCGTTGATATTCGCCTGATACCCATCGAGCGGCGAAGTAAAGTTGAAAAGCGTGCCGTCGAACCCGTTCAGTCCTGCCCAGTAAACGCAAGAGAGTCGAACCGGACGCTGGAACTGGTCGACAATCTGGTTTCCCCGAGTGCTAAACATGCCAATCGGAAGTTTCAGTGGCTTTTGAGCTGTCCCCGGCGCTGCACAGAAGGCCAGCGCGAGAACAATAGCCGTGAAACACGGCTTATATACCGCGAGTCTGGCTTTCGAGCAGATGCTGGTTTTCGGAGAGCCAGTGGGCAGCAGGTATTCTCTCCGATCAGATGGTTGTTCCGCTTGAACACGTACGGTCGCGGCGTCGTTGGACAAGCCTGTATGCAACATGGAAAGCAGCTTCATCGGACCCTCCTCTTGAGATTGAAGTGAAATGAATGGTTTGAATGCAGAGAGCGGTTACTGCATCCAGGCTGGTGGTTCGGTTGATCTCTTCCCTATCCACTTTCATTTGTCCTTCCGATCGAAACGCGGAGTAGTCGAGGAACTTGCGTTTTGCCGGATCGGGCAGATTGATCTGTCCTTTGCGAATCTGTTCCTGCTTGGCATACCAGGCATCGCAGGCAGTGCCAGGTCAGGCGTGGCCGACAAGCAAGGGGGGGGCGCGGACGAAACGAAAAGGGGCCCGGCAAGCAACGAGTCGAGCTAAGCCGCTCATGAGGATGAGGGTCTCTTACTTCGCAATTGCGCGTTTCGATCACACATGGGGGGCGTTCTCCCTTCCTCACTTGCCGTTACGGACGCGGGGCACTCGAATGATCATGCGCGCTCGATTTTCAGTTCGGCCGCATGGGCAGAACGCATGTCCTTGATGTCTTTGCACCCGGCAATGTAGAGTCCGTCGATGTTTCGAAAGGTACCGACGAGCGGGCCCTGACTCACTGGGATCTTCACATGAATGAGTTCCAGGCCTTGCACATCACTCGCCCATAGCACTGGCCGCGCATCGTGATTTTCAAAGGCGAATTCAACATTGCGGATTTCGATATTTCTGGCATGGCGAATAAAGATGCCATGGGCGGGCATCGGTCCAAACATATCGGGCTCTGGGTAACGGCGCTCTTCCTCTGGCGGCAGGATGAGGCTCATTTCGTCGGTACCGCCACCCTGATGGTGCAGATAGACGTCGCTGATTGTTACGTCCTCGATGAGATGATCCGGAACACCGCTGATGATGCCGGCGAACTTTGAGGACGCGTTGTAGCTGATGACATTGCGGATCGCGGTCCGCTTGAATGTTCCCACAGCCGCACTTTGAGGACCTCTCATACGGCTCCCGAGCCGCAGGAATAGCGGCGATTGGCGCACGTTCCGCATGACAATCCCGGTGAAGATAATGTCTTCCAGGATAGCGCCATCCACACTCTCCAACGCGAAGCCACGGCAGTTGTCGAAGATACAGTTCGAAATTGTGATGTCAGTGAAGCCGCCGTTCGACTCGGTTCCACACTTGATGCGGCCAGTCGGAGATTCGTGTGCATCCGGAATCAGGGGCTTATATGTGCCGTCGAGCATTGTGCCGACCTCATAAAAGCCAGTCACATAGCAGTTGGTAATGGTCACCTTTTCCGTGCTTCGTGGATAACCGAGAGCGAAGGAACTTTTTAAGCAGATTCCGTCGTCGTACGGGGAATTGACGTAGCAGTTCGCGATTCGGACATTGCGGCAACAGTCAATATCGATTCCGTCGCGATTGGTATCCACTTTCAGATTGTCGATGGTGAGATTGTCGATGCCCGAAGCAAGAATCGCAAAGTGGCCACCTTGCAAGATGGAAATATCGCGCAACAGCACGTTGCGGCAGTTCTTGAGTGCAATCGCTTTGTTCCCTGCTCCGGGCGCTTCTGCGCGCGGCTGCTGACTCAGCCCCGTAGTGAGCCCTTTTCCCCAGATCCTGCCGGGCCCAACAATGGCGACATCGTGCAGATCCTCACCCCAGATGAGGCTGTTGTGCCAATGGCTATGGCCGAAGTCCTGAAAGTTTCCACCTGCCAGGTTCTCCTCTGCAGCGTCGTATCCGCTGGTCGTGCCCTCAGGCGGAGTGCTTGCAGCCACTAAGGTAGCTCCCTGTTCAAGGTAAAGAACGACAGAATTGTTGAGATGGATTGTCAGGCTTAGATAGGTTCCCGGTGGAAACCAGACAGTACCGCCGCCACGTTTGCTGGTGGTCTCGATTGCCTCGTTAATGGCGCGCGTATCGATCGTTCGACCGTCACCCTTCGCGCCACAGTCCTTGACGCTGATCGCTCCAAGTCTCTCTGTTGCGCCTGGCGCGTTGGGGCTTTGACTCAGCCATGGCGGTGCAAGCGGGTCTCCGTTTAAGCCGGCTACCAGGCTGCTCGATGCAAGTTTCAGCGCGTCTCGGCGGAGCATGAATACCTCATGGTGTCGTGGTGGCGGACTAACGTTCTATTGGCGCGACCGAGTAATCTCGATGGACTGCTCGGCAGAAGCCCCGGTTTGAGTCGCAATGACGGCTTGATCCGCTGCAAATGTTGGAGCCACGGGAGCGCCATCCACTTGGAATCGAAGGTCGTCTTTGGTTTTTGCGCCGAGCGTGCGGATCAGGTAATCGAGGCCGATGCTGATATGGCCAGGGTGAGCCGTACGCGAACTGAGCCAGATCGCAACGCTTGTATCTGCGACATGGACCCGCATGCTGCCGTCATCTCGGAAGAACCGAGCGTCAAATCCGTCCTTGGAGCGAAGGCTCAAGCCGGTGCGCGAATCGGTCACAGTCCACAACCTTCCACGAAACGGGACCGCTAGCGCCAGAGGCCCTGAATTTGCAGACTGGTTATTGGCTACCTTGATTGAGCCATCCATGCCCAAGTCTAAGCCGAAGATCCCGCGCAAGATGGCGTCTACCCCGGCGCAACTGGCTATGAGATTCGTGCGACCTGCGCCGACGCGTCCGCCAAAACGCTCGGATTCCGGATAGCGGAATGTATAACTATCATTCGCAATTCCCTGGGGATATACCGCCAGATGATCTGGCCACCAGAGAATCTTGTTCAGCGCCAGCCAGCCCTGAGCAGGAAAGCCGGCAGAGAAGAAGTCCGCGCTCAATTCAGGACCGGTTCCCGTATAGCTCATCCCGCCGGCCCAATCGTGGTCGTCATAGTCGAACAGGCGATCCTTGATCGACATGGATCGTATACCCCACTGCGCGACAAATTCGCTGTCATTCAGATGCGCCATCAGTTTCTCGGCGCGCTCGCGCGGCACCAGGCCGGGAACTCGCAGCAATTCGAAGATTTGAATCGAGTAGATGGGAACAACGCTGCCGTCGCGCTGCTTGGTGCCATACCAGCCATCGCGATCGAGCCACAGGACCTTGTTCACCGCTGTCGATACAGAATCAGCCATTGCACGAAGATGGCGGATGGTCGCCTGGTTTTGCTCTGGTCGAACATGCTCGAGCATGTCCGCGACTGTCTGGTAGACATACACACGTTCGCCGTTTGGACTCGGAACTTCGTCGACGTAGCCGGGCCCCGCGCCGGTTTTGTGCAGCTCAAGCAGGTTGGAGTCGTCGCCATAGTCAAGCAGCCCATCTCCTTCGAGGTCGCGATCCTTCTCCCCCCATTCGGCGAGAAGGACGAGCCAATCGATGAGTGTCTTTCCGGAAGCCTGTGCGGTCAACACGCTCCAGTCGCCCGTAGTTCGCAAATATTGGTCCACAGTGCTGGTAAACACATAGGGGTTGTACCCGTAGAAAGGCCCCAACCCAGCCCCATGGAGCGGCTCGATCGAATAATGTTCTGTGAGAGGAGCGGCGGGTAGAGCCGTCAGGATGGCTCGCAACGCCGGGGGGTCAAGGAAGGAAAGCGCGAGCGACGCATACTGAACATCCCACGCGTAGAGATTCATGCCGCCGGAGTCGCGTCCGGAAACCGGATACCAGGGGTCGAGAACGAATGTGCTCCCGAGTTTCCAGCGGTCGTAGAGTAGCTGAGCTGCCGCGTGGTAATAGAAGCGAGAAATCGCAGGAGATGCCGTCAACATGGGCAGTTTCTCAAACCAAGTTGTCAATTCCGCCTGCATCTGCAATCTGCTTTTCCGAATCAGCTCTGCGGGTGCGTCCAGGACATGGTCCATGCTGGAAGCAGCCTGATTGGAATCAGCGGAAACCGTGATGACTGCGTAGACTGTGCCCTGCGCCGCTGGATCCAGCGTCAGATTCCAGGAAATTGCGCTGATCTCATGCGGACCCTCCGTCGCCTTGGTCCCTGGGATCGACCTCGTCAAGTCGGCAACAGCATCATCATCGAAGGAATGATAACCAGAAACCGACATGCCGCGGGACGCGATCGCTACAGAGCCAAACGTGTTGCTGTGTATCAGCGTGTCATGGAGAGAGCCAACCGTCACGGCCGGTTTATCGCTGGAAAACGTGGCGTTATAGCCCCACTCGGATGGACGGCCGATTTTCGGCTGCTGAATGCTGAATAGATGAAAGGTGCGTCGCTTGGAGGATTCATTCCTGATGACGATCTTCTCGACCAGTCCCGTGGGCCGATCGATGGCGGTCTGCTCAATGGTCAATGAAAAAGGGCTGCCGTGCATGGAAGCAGTCCACTGCCCCGGCTCCCAGACGGTCGATGGCTTGCCGACCAAGCGAAAGCCGCCAACCGGGTGGCCATTAAAAAAGCATTGCCCTGTTGAGTCGTCTCGTACCCCGATCTGCTGACGCAAAGAGACCGTAAAGGGAGGCGATACAATTTTGTCCACTCCCGATTCACCGGGGATCGCCGAAATTGTGTCGCTGAATACGGCGATTTGGTCGCTGTCCACCTCAGGCAGGATTTGGGAAGCATCGATTCGGAAATCGGAGAGAGTGGGATGATATGGCTTTGGTGCAGCCGAAGGAATTTCGACAGGCTTCTGAGCGAACATCAGGCCCGTGAAAGCTGAAATAAACCATCCGATACGAACGAACCGAGACGTCAACAACGGTATCCTCCGATCCATGGGTCGGCAGATTCGATTCAAATGACCAATTCTTCGTGCCAGTTCCGACTGAGTCAGCCTCCGGTAGAGCCGGGAGCTGACCCTCTTTCTAGTAGAAGAGCTTCAGGGCAAACTGGACCAGCCGCGGACCATTTTTCGTCGTCGTAATCTGGCTGAAATTCGTTGGCACCGTGAAATTGAGATTTCCCGGCTGCCCGAAGCCTGGAGTATTCGTTGCGTCAAACGCCTCGGCGCGGAATTGGAAGCGCACGGTATCAGTTACGTTGAAATACTTGAAAAATGATGCATCCAAATCGCTGAGACCGGGACCGCGAACCTGCGACGGCGGTCCTCCCAAAACCGAATAGTCCGTCTCGCCAATCTGTGTTACGACATTCGGCTGTATAAACGCCGATGGATTAAGCCATTGTGTGATGTTATGTGGGCCGGAATATGGATTTGCTCCGCTGGCTAGCGGGGAAAAACACCCCAGTCCTGCAGATGTCGTCACCGGACAGCTTACCGTGAATGGCTGACCGGTCTGGAGACTATAGATCCAGTTCGCCTGCCAACCACCAAGAAAGGCATCCGTAAGCCGGTTTGCCCTGGACAAAAGCGCTTTTCCGGTTCCAATCGGGAGAGCATAAGTGCCCGATAGGTGGATAATATTCTTAGCATCCGTATCGCACAGTGCGTAGTCTTGGCTATCGCTAAAACCAGGGAGCCAGGTTGCTCTGTAGATAGGGGTCGTGGTGGACTGAGTCCTTTGGTCGCTCAGGCATTTGCTCCGAGTATAGTTGGCCAGCACCGACAGACCGCTGCTTAACTGATGCTCATAGACGACCTGGAGCGAGTTATAGCTGCTCGCTGAGTTTGTAACTTCCAAGTTGGAATTCGGTGCAAACGACGGAAATGGCACATAGTCCTGATAATTCGTCGTTGGAGGCAGAAGTTCAGAAGGAGAGTTGTGCAGTTCCATGGAATTCAAATGGCGGCCAAAGGTCCCGACGTATCCGGCTTGTATCGAGTCGCGATGCGTCAATTGATCCTGCACTGTAAAATTCGTTACTTGCACGTACGGGGTCTGATAGTTGGGTGTGCGCCCATAGAGACTCACTCCCTGGCCGCTGTTGATTGCCGGATTCTCCAGGTTGACTGACATCAGCGCGTTTTCAATTGTGGCCGTCTCAGTAGAGCTTGGAAGCACCAGGGGACTTTGCGAATTAGGTGCATTGAAGGATACGTTATAGATAAACGGATAATTGGTGCCCAGGGTCCCACCGTAACCGATATTTCCCAGCGCCCCATATTCAATTGCATATCCGCTGCGGACCACCAATTGCGGGGTAATCCGATAGGCAAACCCCACCCTGGGGGCGAAATTTAGTTTTTGCGAGTTGCCCAGGTAGCGATCCGAAGTACAAATTAATGCAATATTACTCGCCGCAAGCAGCGCATTAAAAGATGCCGATCTTGGCACCGAGCAACCACTCTGATGCATGAGGTAGACGCCAGAGTTTCCGTTTCCGTCATTCGCGGCGAAATTGGCTTCTCTACCGTCAACCTCCGCATACGGCGTAAAGTAGTCCCACCGCGCACCCAGGTTCACCGTCAGCCTATCGGTCACCTTCCAGTCATCCTGGAAAAAGAGGGCGGTATACCAACGGCGATTGATGGTTGCATTGAAATTCGAACCATTTAAATTGGCGAGTCCGCCTACGTTGTCGACGCCACCAACTGTGGAAGGAACGGGGGTAAGTAGAAAATCGCTGATTCCGTTTAATGAGCTATTCTGGCCGGGAATGTCAGTGAATTGGCCGGTGTAGCTAAATTGTCCGCGGCCATAGGGCGGCTGGGTGATATTCGAAGTCAGATCGTCAACCTGAACGCCTGCCTTGAAAGCACTCTTACCGTGGACCCAGGTGGCAGCATCTGCCGCCTCAATGCTGTAAATCGTAGAGAGGGTCGGGCTGTATACACTCTCACCAAGGCCGGTGACACCACTCATGCTGATGGGAGGAAGGCCCCCATTGCCGGACATCTGCGGCACACCACTGATGCCGTACTGTGCGGGAATTCCCATGGTGTCACCGTACTGATCTTGCAAAAATTGATCCTGGTGGAGGAAGCCTACATGCAGTTCATTGAGGAGTGTTGGGCTAAAAACGATGGTGTCGCCGCCGGCAATTGCGTATCCCGGGAAATTATTATCAACGGATCCATTTTGCCCAACGGCCACACCGGGCAGCGCGCCGGGCTCAGGGTTATCACGGAGACTTCTGTCATAGACGCCAAACAGATGATTCTTCGACCCAAAGCTCTGGTCAATCCGAATGTCATATAGATTCCCCGTGGTGGGAGATTTGGGAACATAGTAGAAATTGTTTGCAAACCCGGTTGACGTCGGCGCCGGATAGAGATTGAGCAATTTCACCGCAACCGGATCGAGCCGTTGCGCCGGAAGGATGTTGAGCTGCGATGTCTTGGTCGTAAAGTCCTTGATTCCTGAGATGCTACCGCCCGTATAGAAGGGGTCGCGAACATAGATGGTACTGCTAGTGGTGTTCGGGAGGCCCGAGATTGAATCGATGGTTCCCGGAGCGACCGAACGCGTCGTTGCAGGATCCAGGATCGTACCGTGAGGAAAGGTTCGATTAAGCGCGTCGGTTGCGGTTCCGCCTCGATAGGTGATCAGGTCCTGCAGATTCGTGAACCCGCTGTTTACCATGTTCGCTGTGGGAACTGTGCTTGTACTGGGGGATGGCTCCACGAGCCGAAGCCCTTCATAGTCGAAGAACCAGAAGGTTCTGTTTCTTCCGTCGTAGACCCGCGGTATGGTTACCGGGCCGCCGACCGTCCCGCCAAACTGATTCTGGCGATATTCGGATTTTGGGATGTCGCGGTTGAAATAGAGATTTGCATCGAACAAATCGTTGCGGAGATACTCCCACAGGTCTCCATGGATGCTGTTGGTTCCGGACTTTACCGCTGCATTGATTACGCCCCCTGTCGAGTGACCGAATTCCGCACTGTAGTCGCCGCTCTGGATTTTGAATTCCTGGATTGCGTCCGGCGGGGGAACGATGGCCGCGTTTCTGTCCAAAGAAGCCCCGCCATACACCTCGATGTTGTCGTTGATCCCATTGAGTCGGAAGTCATTCTGCCAGAGATTGACACCGTTTACGGAAAAGTAGGCACTCGTTGTACTTCCGGAGTCGCCCGTCGGTCCTCCTACCGGTGCTGTTGAAGTTCCCGCGGCTAGTTGAGCGAGAGAATCCCAGTTGCGCCCATTTAAGGGCAGGTCATTCAGTGTCTGGCTGGTGACGGTCTGGCCGATCGAGGCGCTTTCGGACTCGAGCAGCGGAGCTGCCGCGGTTACCGTCACCTGCTGGTTGACACTGCCGGTAACGAATTGAACGTCGACCGTCAGGGTGTGCTCAATATGCACATCGAGCCCTTGTACGGCGAATCCTTGAAAACCGGGCGCGGTGGCGCGCAACGTATAGGTTCCGGGTTGGATGCCGGTCAAGGAATAGGTTCCGGAGGAGGTGGATACAGTCTGATTCACAACGCCGGTGGCCTGATTCGTCAGGGTGATCTTAACGCCGGGAATGACGGCGTGGGACGGATCCAACACGTTTCCCGTGATACCACCAGTATCGATTTGCGCCAGAAGCGCGTCAGGGGCCAGGACCACGACAAACAGAAGAAGGGCAGCAAGCCCCGAACTCATGCGAGATATCGTTCGCTGCATTGGATGAAGTCTCCTGAAACTGAAATCCTCGTAACACTCCTCGACCGTGCCGTCCGGCTGCAAGGTTCCGCACAACGCAGTGAAATCTGCGACCGTCCCCGGCTCGTCGCGCGGTGCATTGGATTCGAATCCCTGCCGAGCAGCTTTTTGACTACAGACAGAGACTATAGTCACACTGCGGCATTACAGTCAAGAAAATTGCTCATAACTTGTAAAAACACGCAGTTATTGAAATTCCCAAAGCGCAGACGCGGATCGCGAGCGGCGCCGCGACCGATCTTCCGCGCTCTTGTGAATTGCGCAAATCGAGGAGATTCGCGCGGTTTTCCTGTACATTCGCTATATGGACCTTAGGAACAATGCAGGGCGCCGTCAGCGCTTTCAGAAGATCATTTCTTTATTGAGCGGTTCGGATTCGATTTCCGTGGACCAGATGTGCGCCTCGTTTGGTGTTTCTCCCTCTACGATCCGGCGTGACCTAGGGGTTCTGGAGACACAGGGACTGCTGCGCCGCGAGCATGGAGGAGCGATCTCTCTCGAGCCTCTCTTTTATGAAGCGTTCTCAACGGATTCGTCATTTCAGGAACAAGTCAACAAGGAGAGCGCCGAAAAGAAGCGCATCGGCATGGCGGCGGCGGCGATGATCAAGAGCGGCGAGACCATTGCAATCAGCGCCGGCACCACAACGACTCAAGTGGCACGCTGCATCCCGATGGATATGACAGTCACGCTGTTTACAAACGCGGTGAACATGGCCATGGAATTTGGTCGCCGAAGCAATTTAACCGTGTCGTTGACGGGAGGAGTGATGCGGGGAGCATGGTTCTCCCTCGTGGGTCCGGGAGCCACCGAGTCAGCCCAGAAGGTCAACTGCGATCGGCTGTTTTTGGGCGTCAACGGAATTAGCGTCGAGAACGGGTTAACCGACTTTCACCAGGAGGAAGCCGCCGTCAATCGCGTTTTCTGGGAGCGAGCGCGGAAAAGAATCGTGGTCGCAGACCACACGAAATTCTCGATTGTTGCTTCCAACGTAGTTGCAAGTCTGAACCTGATCAATACGATCATCACTGGAGTGGAAGCTTCCGAGGATACGGTTCAGCCCTTTATCGACCGTGGCATTGAAGTCAGGCGAGTCTGAACTGCTGTGCGTGCGGCTTAGATCGGGCGCGCGGCAGGAGCGGTTTGATGGCCTCAGAAGTGCCACATCATACGGATGATCGCGCAAACGCTTCAACGCCCTGCGCTTCCGCTCCAGGCGACGATCCAAATCCCTCCGAGGACGAACAAGCAGCCGGCGGCCGCCCAGAACATGGGGCGCGTCCCCCTGCTTCTCCATTCCCCCTTCAATAGGCCCCAGGCATTTGCAGACAGCACAATCAGGGCCATGAAGATCGGCCAGCCCACGACCAGTCCCAGCGGGCCGAGCCCACGTGCGCCGTATCCATAAACGAGGTTGCTTCCTGACCAGAGAACGGCCATTCCCAGGACCCAGAGCCCATTGCCGGCAACCGATTCCTTGAAGCATGCGATATTTCCACGGCGGATAAGCAGCAGAACGCAGTAGGCGACATTGACCGTCATTCCGCCGCCGAGCAGCACGGGCCACACTGCATTTAACGACGCCGTCTCCGGCGCGCCAAACGACTGTGCGGCCTCCAATATGGGCGCGGATTGATTCAGAGCCAGACTCATGCAGCTTGAACCAATGCCGGCGAGAAGACAGATGAGAAGTCCTGTCGCAAATGAGCCCCTGCCGACCTGCTGCCCTCGAGCCGTTTCCCGCAGCAAACCGCCGCGCGCGTTGGCAGCCACACCAAGCAGGATGAAGGCGACACCTGCCACCAGAAGAAATTCGGCTCGATCGAGCGGTCCGCGATGATGCCGCATCAGCAGCGGGATCAGTGTACCGGCCGAGGAAGAAGTGCCGAGGACAATCCCAAAGCTGAGTGCGATGCCGATCCGCTCGATCCCCAGGCCGAACAAGACGGTACCCGCGCCCCATAGCATTCCGTAGAGGGCTGTCGTGACCAGCGCTCGAGGCCCGGCCAGGGTGTAAACAGCCCCGAGATGCGATACCGTGGCCAGTGCAACCGCCAGTGGAATGACAAGCATTGCCAATACCGACCACACGAGCCAGATGTGCTCCCATTGCCAGCCGCGCACACGGTTCATCGGCGCCGCAAAGCTGCCGTTCATTCCGCCGGCAATCGCGACAGTCATCAATGCCAGCAGCATCGGTCGACTTTCCTCTCTATGTCCTGTTGTCCGCCGAACTATATCGTTCGGATCGATCTCGATGCAAAGGCTGTGCACCGGGTGCGATGGCTTCCATGGCGAGGGCGACACCGCCAAGCACTCCAGCGGTGTCCCCCAAGCGCATCGGCACAATCTCGGTCGCGCCGCAGGGCAGAAAACCGATCCGCTCCTCCACTTCATGACGGATCCTATCGAGGACACCGGACCTGTGAGTGACAAGACCACCGCCGACCAGGATCAGTTCCGGATCTAGCGCGTAGATCAGGTTGGCCACCAAGGCGCTCAGCTCCGATATGAGTCTTGCGGCCAATCGACACGCCAGCCCATCTCCGGTATCCGCGGCTTGAAACAGTTCCCGCAATCCCGGTTCCTGGTTTCGAGCCAGCAATTCAGTCAGAGGAGAAATCTCGCCGGCCTCAACTGCTTTGTGCACCTGGCGAAGAATCCCGCTGTGTGAGGCGTGTTCTTCGACAATGCCGGTGTTTCCGCAAACGTGTCTCGGGCCCGAGAGATCGATCGACATGTAGCCGAAATGGCCGGCTGCCCAATTGCGCCCGCGCACCATATGCCCGTCGAGAACGAGTGCGCCTCCGATCCCTGTGCCCACCGTCATGCCGACGACATTGCGATACCCTCTGCCCGCGCCAAATTGCATTTCACCGGCGAGAATCGCGTTTACGTCGTTGTCAAGGACAACCGGACAGCAAAGTTGTTCGCCAAGCTGGCTGGCAAGCCAGACACCTTCCAGAAACTCAAGCTTGCTCTTCAACCAGACGACGCGGCCTTCGGCGAAATCGATCCTGCCCGGACAGCCAATTCCAGCTCCGAGCAAAGATCCCGAAACACTGTTCGCCATCGACCGGATTTTGTCGGCTATGAACGCGAGGAAAGTTTCCGTGTCGCGATAGGTGATCGTGTCCGCGATTTCCAAGGCCAGCACGCGTCCGGAGAGGTCGGCGATGCCAACCTTGATTCGAGTCCCGCCTACGTCCACACCTGCCAGCACGTTGAACATCTGCCGCACCTATCTGACGACCGTTAAACCCGCAAGACTCGACTACGAAGGAGGCTCCTGCTCTAGCGCAGGAAATCGACGGGCGATCCGCGCCGCCCCTCGAGGGGGCAATCATTGGTAGAGATGCGCCAGACTTTTCCTGTAGGCTTCGTAGAACTGTTCGAGAGCTTCTTCGGGCTTTTGCCGCCCGGGGAAGTGATGGCTAGGCAGGACAACCGGCGAGACGCCGCGAGAGATGAGCTTCTCTGCAGTGGCCGAACGAATCATATTGATCGCCATTGCGCCGGTGAGCGTAGAGATGGGCCCCGTCGGCCATTCCAGGCCATCAATCATCTGGGCGCAATCGCCCGGAGGACACTGATTGTCGATCACTACGTCGGCCAAATCGATCAGCTTCTTTCCGGAAGGATGATTTGGCTCCGACAGGTCCGAATGCTGGCGCGAGACCAATGCGATCACCTTCAACCCGCGCGCACGAGCGCCCAGCGCCATCTCGACAATGAGCGGTCGGATGCCGCTGGTTGATACCAGAAGGAAGGAATCGTTCGGACCAAACTGAAAGCTCTTCAGAATTTCCTCGCCAAGGCCCACATATTTTTCGAGGTAGAGAGGAACCCGCAGGCCATTGGACCCGACGATTGCGGAATGATTTGAAAATGCGAGTTCAACCAGGGCATAGAAACCAACAAAACCGCCTTGCCTTGGCGTCATCTCGTCGCACATAAAGCGCGAATGACCGGAACCAAAGACGAAGACCAGCCCATGGCCCGCGATCGAGTTTGCACAAATCTCGGCCGCCGCATCGACATTCGCAGTCTGTGTTGCGCGAAAACGCTGCAGCAGACCCATGGCAATTTCAAAGTAACTCTCAGCCGCATTCACCCTGTTATCCCTCTCCGTCCGAAACTTGCAGAAGACTCGACAATGAACATTGTTGCACTCGATCGATTCCTTCGCCGCCACGTGAGTCCCCGAGGCGTTCTTCTCCGCCGAATGAGCTCCTGCGCGCCGGAAATGGGCCGCATGGCGAAGGACGGAGACTCTGGGGGGCCGAACAG
The DNA here is from genome assembly GCA_036519195.1 of Occallatibacter sp. Taxonomy (GTDB): domain Bacteria; phylum Acidobacteriota; class Terriglobia; order Terriglobales; family Acidobacteriaceae; genus Telmatobacter. Next base: position 33,985 of record DATDLS010000108.1, read on the forward strand.
TCCGCATGGAAATCGTATTCAATTCGCGCATAAAGGTCAACACTATTGCATGTTTTATTGTAAAATGAGCACTTTTAGCGGTACAATTCGTGACAGGTATGCAATTCTCGCGTCTCCCCGCATGTATCGCCCTCGCTGACGTTGTCGTTGTCGGCTCCGGTTCGGCCGGCGCCTGTGCTGCCATCGCTGCGGCTCGCGAGAACGTCTCCGTGCTTCTGCTCGAACGGCATCCGTTCCTCGGCGGCACCAGCACTGCAGTTCTCGATACGTTTTACGGCTTCTATACTCCTGGCTCGGAGTCGCACAAAGTCGTAGGCGGTCTGGCCGATGACGTTGTCGCCGAGCTGAAGCGCATCGATAAGGTGATCGAACGCCCGAACACGTACGGCGCAGGCCTTGGGATCACCTACCATCCCGAGTATTTGAAGTGCGTATGGGAGCGGCTTGTTCAGCAATCCGGGGCCCACATCTTGCTGAACTGCTGGGTGCAGGACGTGATCGTTCGAGATAGCCGAATCACCGGTCTCGTGGTCGCGACTCGAAAGGGGCTGGGCACGATTGAAGGCCGAGCTTTCGTCGATGCTTCCGGGGATGCCGACCTCTGCTGCTGGGCAGATGCTCCGTTCGAGCTTGCGGGCGAGAATCAGGACGCGCAATCGCTCACCACAACCTTCCGCATGTGCAATGTGGACATTGATGCGCGCCGCTCGATTGACAAGGCAACATTTCACAAATTGATTGCCTCTGCCGCGGAACGCGACTATTCCCTTCCTCGCCGCGAGGGTAGCGATCACATCACGACGATCAAAGGTGTATTGGCAACCAACCTTACGCGCGTCAAATCGTTTGAAAGACGCGCGCAAACCACTGTAAATGCAGTGGATCCTTTCTTCCTGAGCGCGGCAGAAATCGAAGGCCGAAAGCAGGCGCTCGAATATATCCGCTTCCTGCGCGACTGCGTTCCCGGATACGGGAACTCCGACCTTGCTTCCTTCAGTACCCAGATCGGCGTACGGGAAACAAGGCGAGTGATCGGCGACTACGTGCTCAGCAGAGAAGACGTTCTGAGCGCACGGCAGTTTGACGATCAGATCGGATTGTGCGGCGCGCCGATTGAGGAGCATGGCGCGGATGACACAACGCGCTGGGAATATCTGCCGGATGGGGAATCGGTCGGCATCCCCTATCGAACACTGCTGCCTCAAAAGCTTGAAAACGTTCTGGTAGCCGGGCGCTGCTTCTCGGCTTCGCATGATGCGCACGCGAGTGTGCGATCGATGGCGCAATGTATGGCGATGGGACACGCGGCAGGAATCGCAGCAGCGTACTTAGTCTGCCACCGAACCGATACACGATCGATTCCGTTTACCGCATTACGCGAGCGCCTGCTCGCCTCTCAAGCCATTCTCGAACTCACTCGGAGAGTCCACTCATGAGCACAATCCGAACAGTCCTCTGTGACATCGACGCATCCACCCTGGGCGTGTGCTACGCGCACGAACACATTGTGATCGATCGTAGCTTCGTTACCCAGCAATCTCCCGATTTCCTGCTTGAAGACGTTGGTCGGATCACGGACGAGCTCCATGCATTTTTTCGTGCGGGCGGCCGCGCCATGGTGGATTCGATGCCTTGCGGCGGAGGGCGCAATGTAACAAAGCTGGCGCTGGTTTCCCGCAACAGCGGCGTCCACATTCTCTGTCCGACCGGATTGCATCTCGAGAAGTACTATCCGCATGGTCACTGGAGCGAGCGCGCGAGCGCTGAACAGATGGCCCGGATCTTTATTGACGAGATTGAGCTCGGAATCGACATCAACGACACCAATGGACCTGAGTTACGCCGCAGTTGCCATAAGGCCGGTCTAATCAAGGTGGCAAGCGAACTGGATGCAATCGGGCCGCGCGAACAAAGGATCTTCGAGGCGGCTGCCATCGCACATAGCAGAACCGGCGTACCGATTCTCACGCATACCGAACAAGGCACGGCCGCGATGCTGCAGATTGACTTGTTTTCGAAGCTTGGCGTGAGCCCTTCGAGCATCGTGATCTCGCACCTGGATCGCAAGCCGGATGTTTCTTATCATCGTGAGGTTCTTTCCCGTGGCGTGTTTCTCGAGTACGACTCAGCATTTCGATGGAAAACAAACGAGAACCCGACCCGGGACTTGCTGGTTGAACTGGCGGGCTGGGGATTTCTAAAGCAGCTTATGCTGGGGATGGATGCTGCCCGAAATCGTTATTGGACTACGTTTGGCGGCTCTCCGGGTCTCACATTTTTGTTGGATACATTTTCCCGGCAACTGTGCGGCCAGGGGCTAACCGATCAACATTTGGCAACCATTTTTGTAAACAATCCGTCGCGGGCCTATGCCCTTGTTCCTGTACAAGAGCAAGCGGCGCCGCGACGGCACATAGCGCAAAACGCATTTCCCGAAGAATCACGCGTCGGACAATAGGTACTTATGTCGTGAGCATAAAACTCAAAGGGAAAACCATTTTCATCGCCGGCGCCTCTGGTATGGCTGCAGCTACAGCGCGCCTTGCCTTATCTGAGGGCGCCCGGGTATTCGCGGTCGACAGGAATGATGAGGCCGTGACAGGGCTTCGATCAGAGCTATCGACCCAGCTCGGGCGCGTCCACACCTATTGCGCAAATCTGGCGGAGGAGCGTTCGGTCGCCGCCGCCTTTGAGGAATGTATCAGGGTCTTCGGGAGATTCGATGCGGTATTTCTTGCCGTCGGAATCAGTGGACGCCGCTTTGGCGATGGTCCACTTCATGAATGCACACTGGAGGGCTGGGAGATTACGCAGGCAAACAATGCGACCTCGGCTTTCCTTGTGTCCCGCTCCGCGCTTCAATATTTCGTAGGCCGAGAGCCGGTTCCGCCGGCCAATTTGCGTGGCACCATCCTCAATATGACCAGCGTGCTGGCTTATTCGCCGCAGAAAGACTACTTTGCGACACATGCTTATGCTGCAAGCAAGGGCGCTGTGATTGCCATGACGCGTTCCGCGGCCGCCTACTATGCGCCCCTAAAGATCAATATCAATGCCATTGCACCAGGCCTGGTTGCCTCCCCGATGACCATCCGTGCACAAAATGACAAGTCGATTATCGAATTCATCAAGCACAAACAGCCTTTGACGGAAAGTCTTCTTGCCGAGGATGAGATCGCGCAGGCCGCAGTATTCCTCCTGAGCGATGCGGCAAGAAACATAACTGGGCAAGTCCTGGCGGTAGACGGCGGGTGGACCGTGAGCGAGTAAAGCGTGCATACTGTGAGCAGAAATGAAGCAAGGTTAAAAATGACAGATTTGGCGTCGGAGCTCAACGAGATGAAATGGCGAAACCGTTCGTGATCGGCCGTTGACCTTTAGTTTCTGCAAGCCAATTTTGCAAGCCGCAGGAGAAATGGCGATGAACACCACAGCAAAAGGACAGGACGCGAAGGTATCCGTCGACAGCTACCAAGGTTATGCTGGCCTTCCTCCACTGGTCGGTCTGATGAGCATAAAGGACGCCGCCACCAAAGGCCTCACCGTCGCCGAGTCAGCCGATCGCCTCAAGCGTCTCCACTGGTCGCTCAAGCGTCTCCACGGCATCTTTGTAGCCCGCATTACATCCATGCCTATCTATGAACTCAAGATGGCCTTCAGCCTGCATGCACACTATTGTGCCGAACACGTCGCCAGCATTGCCGGTCGTGTTCGCGAAATGCGTCAGCCACCTTATGGCTTAGACATTTCGCCCGATGCCTCACTCGACATATTCTTCGACGAAGTACTTGCCGCTCCCTCTACACTTGAACTCATACTCGGCCTATACGAGCTTGCCGTCCCAGCTGTCCTATCTGCGTTGAACAAACATCTTGCGGAAACCAGCCGCATATTCGATCATCCCTCCTACCGTGTCCTCCGTTTCGCGCGAGTCGAATTTGAGGAGGTGCTCGAATACGGAAGCACTGCCGTGCACCAGTTCGTCACTTCAGACGACCGCAAGCAGTTGCGCGACTGGGTGGAAAACCTTGTTGATCTGCTTTCGAACGCCGGTGGCCTCGACGGCGCACACCCACACACTGACAAGCCGGCCAAGCGCATCAGCTCGGCAACCCCGTACAAATATGACCCCATCCCAAAGCGTGACAACCGCTTTCAGGACCCGCACAACATGGGCGTCAACGCGGAAGCCATGCTGTTTGATGAAAAGATTCCACCGCAGCCAAAAACGCTCATGCTTTTTTTCAAGCGCATGCGTGAAATCGATGTGCCGGAGATGATGTCCAGCATCCTCACTGAGACCGCCGGCAAGCCCTGGGAGTACTACCGCGATATGACGCGCCAGCTCTGGGACGAGGCGCGCCACGCCATGATGGGCGAAATCGGCTTCGTCTCGCTCGGTATCGACTGGCGCGAGATTCCCTTCAACTTCACCTGGTCGCTCGGGCTCAACACCAAACTCATTCCGCTCGAACGCCACGCCGTACTGTTCACTATTGAACAGGGACTCATGCCCAAAAAGACCGGTAAAGAACACGAGTGGGAAATTGCCGTGGCCAGCGCCAGCCATCTCTCCGAGCTGATTCAGGACTACGACTGGGCCGACGAGATCGTCCACGCCAAGGTCGGCCGCGAGTGGCTCGTGCCGCAGATCGGCTCCCAGCAGGAAACTCTTGCCTTCGGCGACAAAGCTTGGTCCAGCACGCTGGTTGATTGGGCCAAGTGGCGCGATGAAGGCTTGACCCAACACCGCAACTGGTGGCCGGAGATTTATCGCCAGGCCTGCGCCCATTGGGGCGTCGAACCAGACCCGGCGCTGCTCGCCTACAACACAACCTACGAAAACATGCGCCCCGATATGAAGCGGGTTACTTACTAGCACGATGAGATCTCCAGAGTAGACAGACCATGGCACAGAGCAAACCCACTGAAGTCTCGCCGGCAGCCGAAGGCATCACAGTGACCTTCGCGTTCTCCGACGAGGTCGTTCCGTGGACCGGCGAGCAGAGCACCCTGCTCGAGCTCGCCGAGGCCCACAGCATTCCAATCGACTCCGGCTGCACCTACGGCGACTGCGGTACCTGCCTCACAGACCTGCTCTCCGGCGATGTCGAATACTTGCACCAGACCGGCATCACACCGGAGCCGGGCACTTGCCTGCCCTGTTCCTGCCGCCCTAAGACTTCCGTCGTTCTGCAAGCCTGAGGAGATTCAATGGGCACTCTCTCTACCGCCATCCTTACCAATGGCCGCGGCGAGTTCTTCCTCGACCAGGTCGCGCTTGGCGACCCGGGCCCCGGCGAAGTCCTCGTCGAGATTCACGCCAGCGGCGTCTGCCATACCGACTACGACACCATGCGGTGGGGCCGCACGATGGTCATGGGCCACGAAGGCGCAGGCATTGTCCTCGCCTGCGGCAAGGAAGTCACTCACGTCCAGTCCGGCGACCGCGTGCTGCTGAACTGGGCCATGCCCTGCGGTCTGTGCTTCCAGTGCCGTCAGGGCGCTGAAAATATCTGCGAAGCCAAGCTTAGCGTGCCCAGCGCCCGCTTCCTCCACAACGGCACGAACATCTCCACGTCCTTTGACCTTGGTACGATGTCCACGCACACCGTCGTCCCGTGGCAAGCCTTGGTCAAAATTGATGTCGAAATTCCCTTTCCCTCCGCGGCTATCCTTGGCTGCGGCGTGATGACCGGCTGGGGCTCTGTCGTTAATGCCGCACGCGTCGAAAAGGGCTCTTCAGTCGTCGTGCTTGGCTGCGGCGGCGTTGGTCTGAGTGTGGTTCAGGGCGCGGTGCACGCCTGTGCGAGCAAGATCATCGCCGTCGAGCTTAACCGGCACCGTCTCGATCTGGCCGTGCAATTCGGTGCGACACACACCATCCTCGCTACAGGCGACGATACAGGATTGCTCCAAGCCGCTGCCGAAGTCCGCAAGCTCACGATCCGTGGCGCCGACTATGCCTTTGAATGCACCGCGGTCCCGGCACTGGGAGCTTCGCCGCTGGCCATGGTCCGTAATGGGGGCATGGCCGTGGCTGTCAGCGGCATCGAAGAGTTCGCCTCCATCGACATGCAGCTCTTCGAGTGGGACAAACATTACATCAATCCGCTCTATGGCCAATGCCGCCCATCTATCGACTTTCCAGTGCTGCTCTCGCTCTATCAGCAGCGCCGTCTGAAGCTCGACGAAATGGTCACACGTACCTATCCGCTCACAGGACTCTCAGACGCGTTTGAGCACATGCGTCTCGGCCTCAATGCCAAAGGAGTGCTGCTCCCCCATGGCCAACCTTGAGTTTCCCGACCGCTTCGATCCGATTGAAATCTCAGATCCGTCCCTCGAGCTCGGTCATTTGCGCAACCTCACCTTCAACAGCCCCGCACTCAAAGGCCGTGGCGACGTCAGCCTCTTTGTTCCGCCGCAGTGCGTGTCGCTCACCGAAGTGCCCTTGGTTGTCTTGTTGCACGGCGTCCACGGCAGTCATTGGGCCTGGTTCATGAAGGGCGCAGCCCATCTTACTGCGCAACGTCTCATCGACCAGGGTGCCATCCGGCCCATGGTCATTGCTGCCCCCTCGGATGGTCTCTGTGGCAACGGTTCTGGCTATTTGCCTTACCCTGACGCGAACTATGAATCCTGGGTCGCGGAAGATGTCGTTGGGTGCATCCGCCGTGTCTTTGCCTGCGTCGGGCCAAGCGGCCCCACTTTCATCGCCGGCCTTTCGATGGGCGGGTATGGCGCACTCCGCCTCGGTATGAAATATGCATCGAGCTTTCATGCCATCTCCGCACATTCCTCAATCACCCAAATCCATCAGTTCGACCAATTTGTTAACCACTCGATGCACGAAGAGTTGCTAGGCCCGGAGGAGCCGGACCTGCTGCACTGGGCGCGCATTCACCTCGACTCTGTTCCGACGCTGCGCTTCGACTGCGGCTACGATGACTCGCTCTTTGCCGCAAACCTCCAACTGCACCACGATCTGCAGTCCCTCGGCATCGAACACGAGTTCACCGCATTCCCAGGCGCGCATACCTGGGACTACTGGAGGGCCCACCTCAAGGAAACACTGCTCTTCTTTGAAAAATCCCTGCAGCGGAGTTCTCAATCCAGGTTTGTGAATCCTGAATGCGCAAGAATGAGAAACAATCCTCATTGAGCGACGGCGACTCTCGGTTGGCTATTCGCGGCGTAGAGCTACCATGGGGTCGACTCTGGAGGCTCTTCTTGCTGGGACATAGCCGGCGAAGACCGCCACTGTGAGCAGAAGCGCGACTGCGGTCAGCAGGCTGGAAGGATCCGTACTCTTGACACCGAAGAGCATGTTGGCGATGAAGCGGTCGCCCGCAAGGGCCGCGGGGATGCCGATTCCCAGGCCGATAGCGACCAGAAACACGAGCTCGCGCATCACAAGCCACCGTACGCTCGCGCGGGCTGCGCCGAGTGCCATGCGGATGCCGATTTCGTTCGTGCGGCGGCTTACCCCGTAGGACATGAGGCCGTAAATGCCGATCGAAGAAAGCAAGACGGCAAGCAATCCAAAAAAGGTGCACAGCTGGGCGACAAGTCGTTGATTGGTGAGCGAGCGGGCGACCTGTTCATCGAGCGTCGTGACGCCGCCGATTGGCAGGCTGGGGTCGATTGACCGGATCGTCTGTTGGACGGCGGTGGCCATGGGTGCAAAGCTACCGGTATAACGAACTTCGAAGTCGCCGAAACCCCATGGATGTTGGGTGTAGGGAATGTAATCGACGTTTACTGGCTCTTCGGTAAGATAGCCGAACTTAACGTCCTTCGCGATGCCAATGACGGTAACCTCGTTTTCGGGTTTCTCATCGCCCAGGCCGTACCGACGGCCAATCGGGTTGCCGAGCGGAAAAATGATCTTAGCCATATGCTCGCTGATGATTGCTGCATGTTGTGAGGTGCTTGTGTCAGAGGTCGAAAAATTACGTCCCGCGAGCAGAGGAATCTGCATCGTGGCGAAGTAGCCGTTGCCGATAACGTTGTGCTTGACATTGATCTCTTGTCCGAGATTCATTCCCGGCACAAGGACTTTGGAGTTCCAGCTGCCTTCGTGAAAGGTGAATGCGGAGAAGCTGGCGGCCTTTACATTGGGCAGGGCGCCGACACGCTCTTCAATCTGCTGATTAAGTGCGACTTCTCGCGGCTCGCCGGGAGTGTAGCCGGCGGAGCTTGAGTCGATTTCGAGCCGCAGGACGTTCTCTTTATTGAAACCGGTGTCGATCTCGGTGAGATTGACGAGGCTTCGTAGAAAGAGTCCGGCTCCGACCATGAGGACCAGAGAGAGCGCGACCTGGGAGACAACCAGCGCTCTCGCGAGCGGATTTCGCGTCCCCGCGGCCTGCGGGCTGCGGCCATCTTTGAGGGCGTCCGTGAGCTCTAGGTTCGTGGCGCGGATGGCAGGGATGATTCCAAACAGGATGGCGGTCGCAACAGTCACGGCGAACGTGAAGGCGAGCATGCGGAGATCAATCGAAATGTTGAGGGGGATCGGTTCGAGACCGCCAGAAATCATGTGCAATAACAGACGGTCGGCGATTGATGCGAATGCGACGCCAAGCGCTCCGCCAGAGAGGGCCAGGATGAGGCTTTCGGTCAGCAGCTGGCGAACCAGACGCGCTCTGCGAGCGCCCAAAGCCTGGCGGACTGCGAGCTCGCGGGCGCGCACGGTTGATCGGGCAAGGAGAAGGTTGGCAATGTTGGCGCAAGCGATGAGCAAGACAAGAGCCACAACGGCCATCAGGATCTGGAGCGGCTTTGAAAATTTGTGGCGAAGCTCGGACACCCCAGTGGCCATGGGGCTTAATGCCACTTGAGCTCTGTCTAATTTTTGCAGATTTTCCTGACTGAGTTTAGTGTCGGGAAATCCGAGCAGGATTTGCCGAAAGAGTAAGTTGACGTTGGATGTGGCCTGGGCAACTGAGACACCGGGCTTGAGGCGGCCCATGATAAGTAAAGATTCCGAAAAGTTATCCTTATACCCGCTATAGTTCGGAGGGACTTGCTTGGACATGGAGAGCGGGATCCATATATCGGGAGCTTCGCCAACTTTGGTGCCGAAGAATTCAGGTGGGGCAACGCCAACGATGTTGTAGATCGTGGAACCGAGTTTGAGTTTGCGATCGAGGACGTTCGGATCCTCGGCAAGGCTCCGCCTCCACCAGCCGTAGCTGATGATCGCTACCGGGTGATCGCCCTCTGAGTCATCGTCGGCTTCATTGAGCGTTCGGCCAATCAAGGCGCTTACCCCCAGCGTCTGAAAGTAGGTGCCGGAGACGAGCTGGACGTTCATGGGTTCCGACTCAGTTCTTCCTTCAACAAAGCCGTGACCACCATTGGTGATGCTAAAAATGGCCGCTGTGTCGGAAAAGACCTGATTTTTTTGCTGCATCTGGCGGTAGAAGGGGAAGGAGTAAAGGTCAGTTCGGGCAAAATCGTCGGTGATGCCCGTTGTATCTCCCTTTCCGAGAAGGACAAGTTGAGCGGGCTCTTTGACGGGTAACGAGCGCAGCATGACGGCATCGAGGAGGCTGAAGATGGCGGTATTCGCGCCAATGCCTAGGGCGAGCGAGAGCAGCGCGACAACAGTGAGAGCCGGGCTGCGCAGGAGTGCGCGGGCGCCGTATGCGGCGTCATGAATGAAGCTTTCCAATCCTTCCCATCCCCAGGCCATTATGCTTTTCTCCTTGAGGCGTGCGACATTGCCAAATTTGCGGTTTGCGGCCTGGCTTGCTGCTGTGGAGGACAGACCGGATTCGATCTGTTGCTGACGGCGGAACTCCAGGTGAAGGCGCATCTCTTCTTCAAGGTCCTGGTCCAGTTGGCGGCGCCGAAAAAGCATGCGCAGTCGGCGAATCAGTTCTCCGATCGGCTTTGGCAGATAGCTCATGGCTTGCCTCTCCTGGCGCGCTGGTCAATGTTCAGGCTGTCCGGATAACCCGCGTAATAGCACCCATGACGCGCTCGAATTGGGAGACTTCGATGTGAAGCTGTTCCTTGCCTTCTGCGGTAAGGGTGTAGTAGCGGGCGCGACGGTTGCCGGCAGTCACTCCCCATTCGGCCGTGACCCAGCCTTTGATGAGCATGCGCTGAAGGGCTGGGTAGAGCGAGCCTTCTTCGACCTGGAGGATGTCCTCGGTGTCGCGCTCGATCGACTCAGCAATTTCGTAGCCGTGGAGTTTGCCACGCACCGACAGGGTCTTGAGGATCAGGAGGTAGAGAGTTCCAGGTGGGATTTCGTCGCGCAACATGGTCTCAGGCGTTCCTCGCGGGGTGACATAGTTAGACTATGCCAGTGTGCGCCGCGAAAAATTGCCTGTCAAGGATGGCGTTCGAGCCGATCGGGACTCTCTCAGTCACAATGGATGGTTGCACCAGCATCAGCAGTGTCCGGCTAAAATCGATCGACTCGCTTTCAAGTCGCTATATTTAAATAAGTTAGATAGCATTTTTCCTTGCCGCAATTAGAAATCCTTGGGATCGTTGAGGGGCGATCCCTGCTTGCCGAATCGTTGGGGTTGGTGGTCCTCTCTTATATCCACAAATTCTGCTATAGAGTTTTATTGTCAGTGGGAACTTCGAGGGTAGCGCCACGTTCAGAACGGTTACTGTTCGGAAACATGGGATAGGGGTTTACTTTAGGATATTAGAGCCCCTGAGATCCTGTGAGTTGAGCCGCTAGATCATGCATGAAGAAACCCATACTGCCCGAGTAAGCCATTTGATTACCGGGCAAAGTGAAATGGCCGCGCGAATTCGGTCTTACGACTGGACACAGACCCCTTTGGGCCGAATTGAAGACTGGTCTGAAACTCTGCTGGCAACCGCCAATCTCATGTTGCACTCGCCCTTTCCGACAATTTTGTCATGGGGGCCGGAGATGGTGTTTCTCTACAACGACGCAGCGATTTCGACTCTTACCACGAAGCATCCAAACGCTCTGGGCGGCCTGTACCGTGATGTTTTCCGTGAGGCGTGGGATTTAGTGAGCGCCGATCTCGAAGCCTGTCTCTATCGAGGCGAGACGGCAGTTCGAGACAATATGTTGATTCCGATCCTCCTCAACGGGGTATTGATGGACCAGTATTTCAGTTATTCCTTGATCCCCGTGTATGAGAACGGAAGAATCGGGGGATTTTACGATGCTTTCCGCAACACGACTGAGACCGTAGTGATGGGCCGCAGACTTCGTGAAAGTGAGACTCGACTGAAGCTGGCGACCGAGGTTGCCAAGCTGGGAGTCTTTGTCTGGGACACGGCGGAAGACAGCGTAAGTTGGGAGAACGACCACATGTACGAGATCTTCGGGCGTACGCGGGGTCAGGGGCCAGTCAACGGCGCCGCCTTATTAAGTGAGGTTGTGCATCCTGCCCATCGGGATGCATTCCGACAGGCCGTGGAGCACACGCTGCAAAAGGGCGACCCGTTCCACTTTGAAGGGCTGATCTATCGCCCTGACGGTGCTCTTCGACGTATCGAGGTCAACGGAGATCTTCAAGCCGAGCCAGATGACTCAGGATGCAGAATCCTGGGCACAGTCCGCGATGTTACGAAGGTTCGGGAGATCGAAGCGGAACTGCGAGAGAGTGCGAAGCATCTTGGGGAACTCGCAGCGATCGTCGCATCCTCGGACGATGTAATTGTGAGCAAGGATCTGAACGGTACCATCACCAGCTGGAACGATGCTGCAATACGGGTCTTCGGCTACTCCCGGGACGAGATGATCGGCACTTCGATCCTCAAGCTGATTCCGGAGCATCTTCACTCGGACGAAAAGACGATCCTCGAAAGCATCCGTGCTGGGCAAAGGATTGAGCACTTCGAGACGGTTCGACTCACGAAGGACGGTAGGCTCATTGACGTGTCGCTCACGGTCTCGCCAATCAAGGATGAAGAGGGGCGGGTAATTGGAGCATCCAAGATTCTTCGTGATGTCTCCAGCCGCAAGCGAATGGAGCAATCGCTGCTCCAGGCAGAAAAGATCGCGGCGACGGGGCGCATGGCTGCGACGATTGCGCATGAGATTAATAATCCGCTTGAATCGGTGATGAACCTGCTCTATCTGCTGCGGGAAAAGATCACGGATGGCGAAGGGCGCGGTTTCCTGGCAACGGCGGAAGAGGAACTCAAACGCGTCGCGCATATCGCCAAGCAAACACTTGGATATTATCGTGAGCACGCCGTGGCAAGCTTGGCGTCCCTCGAGCAGATCGCCGAACATGCGCTCACCATCTATGAACCGCGCTGTATTGCTGCCGGCATCACCGTCAGGAGATCACTAGGGCCTTCGAGAAAGGTCATGCTTCGCCGAGGCGAAATGATGCAGGTTATCTCTAACCTGATCGTGAACGCAATCTATGCGATGCCCGCCGGTGGAACTCTCTCAGTTTCCGTTTGCGATGCCTCAAGTGCAGAAGATGGCATTGTCCTGACGGTTGAGGACGATGGAGTCGGAATTGCACCGAAGGACTTGCCGAAGGTCTTCGACGCGTTCTTCACGACGCGGGCCACGGTCGGAACAGGAATCGGACTATTCACCGCAAAGCAATTCGTCGAGGGACACGGGGGCCGGATCGACCTCGACAGCAATTGCGAATCTGACAGTCACGGCACGACCGTCCGTGTCTTCCTGCCCCTACATACAACTTACGCATGATCGGTTCTGAAAAGTAGATCACGGCCTAGATCAATGAAAGTCATGCGAATGGTGCTCCATCGCGCCAGCCGCGATGATCCGTGAGCGTGTTGGCCAGCTCAGCCGAAAAGCCGGGAGCGAATCGGGTACCTGCGTCGATTGCGGGCAGGAAGTGCCGGTCAACCGGCATAGGAATTCGGGTACGTGGTTCAGGGAATTTCCAAACAACTGGGCCGTCCGGTGAAGGCAGACCGTGAGTCGAAATGAGAAAACCGAGCTATTCCGACCAGACCGCCGGCTGCTCCATTGTCAAGTAGTGTGGCTCCGACGCTTGAGCAAGTCCGAAGTCGTGGTGGATTTTTCGGAGCAGATCAGTCGGATGTACCGGCTTGCCGATAAGCTCGAAATGGTTTCCATTGGCGCGTGCAGTTTCCAGCAAGCTTAGAGTGTTGGCTTGTCCGGAGAACAATAAAACCTTGCATTCGGGACAGATTTCTTTCATCCGAATCGCCAGGTCGATGCCGTTAAGCTCTGGCATCATCACGTCTGAGATGAGCAAGTCAGGAGACTCAGACCCGCTTGCTTCCAAGGCTTTCAGCGGATGTGTGAATGAAGTGGCGTCGAATCCAGATTTCTGCAAAATCATCGCGAGGGAAGTCGCGATGATTTCCTCGTCATCAACCACGAAAATCCGATGTTGCTTACACCCAATGGACATACTGCCCTCCTTCGGGGACCCCAGTCAGTTGGTTGCGGAGTAGTGGAGAACCCATCATAGGCTCGCAATCGGGCAATATCGGATATAAAGACGAATGCCATGCGGTACGGGTTTACGTTGGATCGGCATTCTGGTAACCGATTCAACTCTGACGACAGAAAAATGTCCCTTGAACGCTGCCATTTTGTCTCCTCAGTTACATCCAGAGCGTCCCGAAGACCTTCCTTAACCAGGTGTTCCGCTCTACTGCACCTCAGATCCCAGCACCTACCGTCACCTTCAGACCACCACGCCAAACTGACACAATCGCTTCAGCAGAGTGCGAGCAATATACGTATTGCGAAACCGAAGGGATAGACTGGGAGCGCGCTATGCTCACCCGCATTCTGCTCGCCGCTCTTCTCTGTCTTATGCCCGCGTTGGCTGCCGCCCAGACCGACACCGGCCCTGGGCGTGACATCGCGGCAATCCACCATCTCATCGAGCAGTACGCCAAAGCTGTGGATACTGTTGATCTGAACCTGCTCTCGCAAATCTGGTCTCACTCGCCCGAGGTCTCCTTCATCTATCCACTGGGCGAGGAGCACGGCTTCGATGCCATTGAGCAGCAGGTCTTTCAGAACATCATGGGCGGCATGTTCTCGGCACGCGATCTTGAGACGCGCGGGGTGGCGATCCATGTGAGCGGCAACGCGGGGTGGTCGGAATTCCACTGGACTTTTCATGCGACGATGCGGAAAGACGGATCGGCCGTAACCACGCATGGCATCGAAACCCAGGTTTACCGCAAAAAATCTGGGAATTGGCGACTGGTCCACGTCCACTACTCCGAAGACCGTCAGTCCGCCCCCTGAGCACTGGCCCACGGCACAATCTTTCCCGCTTGGACGAGCGGGCGTCGATGCGGGAGGAGAAGAAAGTATCGCGCACGGTTCATGATCGTGCTTGTGCCCGGCAACAGCATGTCCCTAAATCCATCGCGCAGGACCCGATGCCGAACTCATCTCGTGTGTCGTGTTCTCCGGAGAGAACGACGACATCGAGCATTTTCAGGCGCTCGCGCTGCGAAGAATCCAACCAGACAAACGCAGACATGAATGTAATCCCGGGCTGCCTTCGGCATCGGACATCAATCGTTCAAGTTGATATGTTTAAATAGATAATTTTAGAATTTGATATAGCTAAATATATCACTTGGAATTCCGGTTGATATGTAATAGCGTATAAAAATGAACACGTATATGCCAAAACATATCAGACCCTTGCGGCTCAAAGGCCTGCCCACCGATCTGCGTCAACAGATCAAGGATGCGCGGGCAAAGCGGGGCTGGGGGCAGCGGGAACTCGCCGCGCAGGTCGGCCTGCAGCAGCCGCATATCTCCGCAATCGAATCCGGGCACGTCGTGCCCCGTTTCGACACCCTGCTCGACCTCGTCCGCGTTCTCAATCTGGACCTGCTGCTTGTTCCGCGCGCGCTTGTGCCCGCCGTGCATTCCCTGATCCGCGCGCAACTGGAGCCAGAAGGGGCCGAAGAGCGGTCTCTGTATGCCAGCGGGAACCAGGAAGCCGGGGGAGAAGGAAAAGAGTCCCGATGACATTCGATCCCAAAACCCTGAATGCGCTTGCCGTGAAGCTGCATGGCCGCCAGATCGGCGTCATCAACAGGCTGGGCGGCGACCGCCACCTGTTCTCCTTCGAGCAGAGCTATTTCGACGATCCGGAAAGGCCCACCCTCAGCCTTTCCTATAAAGGACAGGCGGGCGGACTCGTCGTGCCGACGCGCTCCGTCGCGATGCGCCTGCCCTCCTTCTTTTCGAACCTGCTGCCGGAAGGGCATCTCGGCGACTACCTGGCCGCGCGCGCGGGCGTCAAGCCACATCGTGAATTCTCTCTTCTCGCCGTGCTTGGTGCCGACCTGCCCGGCGCGCTCGTGGTCGAGCCGCTGGAAGGAAACGAAGCCGCCCATGAGGGCCGGGATCAGCAGGAGGAACAACGCGCCGGCGGAACCGTCCTGAGATTCTCGCTCGCGGGCGTCCAGCTCAAATTCTCGGCCGTGATGGAAGCAAGAGGGGGGCTCACCATTCCGGCCGGCGGCATGGGCGGCTCGTGGATCGTCAAGCTGCCCTCGGCCCGCTTTGCCGCCGTACCCGAGAACGAATACGCCATGCTCGCCCTCGGCCGCGCCGTCGGCATCGAGGTTCCGGCGAACCGCCTTATCGACATTGGCACCATAAGCGGCCTGCCGCAGGACGCCGGCGCGACCAAGGGCCAGGCTCTCGCAGTCGAGCGCTTCGACCGGCGCCCCGGCGCCGAATCCGTGCACATGGAGGATTTCGCGCAAGTGTTTGGACTCTTTCCCGACGACAAATACCGCGAGCGCAGCTACGCGAATATTGCTGCTGTGCTGTGGGCCGAAACCGGGGAAGCCGGCACATATGACTTTTTGCGGCGCCTCGTGTTTTCCGTGTTGATTGGCAACGCCGACATGCACCTCAAGAACTGGTCGCTGCTCTATCCCGACCGCCGCACCCCCGTCCTCTCGCCTTCCTATGACTTTGTCGCCACGCTTCCTTACATACCGAACGATACCCTCGCGCTGAGTTTTGGCGGCAGCCGCAGTCTCAGTGAAATCACGATCGATCAGGTGCGCCGCTTCGCGGATACCGCACGCCTGCCCGCGAGTCCCCTGTGGCCAATCGTGACGGACATGACGGACCGCACAGTGAGCGCGTGGGAGAACCTCGACGAAAAAAACCTGATACCGGAAGACATGCGTAAGGCGATCGGTGAGCAGATCATGACGGTTGCCAAGAGCGTCAGTCAGGCTGTCAATCGATAGAAGCAATCGCGCATTCGGCACAACAAGCGGTATACCCAACCTGGCTGAGCCCAGATCAAATAGATCATCGCCATACAAAGTGCGCTCCTTATGGCTCTGTTTCCCGTGCGATTAGGCTTCAATCGCACACTCTCGGCAGTATTCTGCGGGCCCCGGGCCTGCACACGATTCGCGAGGCCGGCCGGCGCTTCGACGCGCTGTAGTGCAACCTGCAACTGATGCCTAGATTTTCCAATCTGGCGCTTCGTCACTCTGCCGACAAAAGCACTTTTATCCTTCCGCTGCTCCCTAAGAGCGACCTCCCTCACCGTGCCTGCACCTTGTTAGATCCGATCCGGTCAGACGAATCAATGTTCGTTGCGTCGAAATGCCGGAGAGCAGTCAGCGACTGCCCCTCTCTAGAAATTAAAGGTCGCAGTCAGGTAAATGTAGCGATTCCCCGGAACATCATTCGCGAACGCCCCCGTTGCCAGCGACTGCGACTTTCCGAACAGCGGGGAGAGCAGAGTGCCGTTCGGCGGCGCTAAATTGACAACGTTGAAGAGGTTTACAAAACCTTGGGTGAACGTAAGGCGATATTTCCGTTCCGGCGTGGCATCCAGCTTGATTTGCGCTGAGCCGCCGCTGATTCCGCCACTGCTGAGGTTCACTCCCTGGCTGTTGGTTTGCGCACGAGGACCAATTCCAATCACCTCGCTCACACGTAGCCCAAGGGTCACATTCCGAGGTCCGGTCCCGAGGCCGTACGGCACAATCTTCTCTCCCTTGCCCACAGGATCGGTATCAAGACATCCGTAGGGGGTCGCGACAACATCGACGGCACCGCAGGTTCCATACGTGGGTCGCGCGTTGAACTGGTTATTCCCGGTAAGGTCATCTCCGATGGTCAAGTTGTAAGGGGTGCCGGACTGGGCTACCAGTAAAGGAGCGATAGAGATTCCATGGGGCGCCGAATAGCTTCCCAACAAGAAGAGGCTGTTATGGATGCCAAAGGCCGGGCGGCCAAAGTCCAGCGCAGGATCGTGAGCGTCCGAGGGGAAAAATGAAACACCCTGCGTGTCGCTCTTGGCTTCATTGAAGGTATACGAGCTGTGCAACGACAGGCGCTGGAAATGCAGGTTGGTTGTCAGGATCAGTTGGTTCTGTTTATAGATGCCGCCCGATTGGAACTGGTAGTTGTAGGTCGATGGCGCGGAGCCAACCAACGTGTAGGTAGACGGATCAAACTCCGGGGCTGTCACGTTGTTGGTGAGGTACTGGTGAACGCCTCTTGTGAACAGATAGGTGACGTTGAAGGTGATGTTTTTCCCAACTTTCTGGTCAACACCGACACCGCCCTGCATATCAGCTGCCGCATGGAAATGTGGATCGATACTGTAAATGGAGGGGATTGAATTGGCCGCGTTCGCTACGATGGTCGGTGAGGCGGGCGCGTTGGGGTCGTAAAACGTGGGATTGACCACAACGTAGTTCTGCTGATTGATGCCGTTTTGGTGAACGGCCTGAATGAGGTACGGTGTCCCCGTCGTTGAGCCTGGTATCCCCGTTGTTGGGCTTAACGAATTCGGAACGGTGAAGCGGTTGTAAAACCAACCATAACCGGCGCGCAGGACAGTCTTAGGTTGAGTTTTGCCGACATGCCCCGGAGCCCAGGCCAACGCGAGCCGGGGAGCCCAGTCTGCATGATCGTGAATGTGATTCTGCGCTTCGAAGCGGAGCCCGGAGCTCAGGGTGAAGTTGGGCTTCGAGCGCCAATCATCCTGCAGGAAGAGAGCTCCATCAAAGAGAAGCAGCCGCGCCAATGGGTTTGTAATGACCGTCGCCTGATATTGAGTCGGAGTCTTGGCGAGATACTGGCTGCTGGACTCGAAGAGGTAGTTCCCGTTTGCTCCCGACGTGGAGTAGTTGGCATCACGGTCGGTCCGGAGTCTCGTTCCGAAGCGTAACGTGTGAGTTCCCGCGCTTAGCGTGGAATAGTTCTGCAATTCGAACAGATCCTGATGGTCCTGGACCACCCCTGCATTGCTGCCGCCGGTGGTGAATGCACCTTGAAGCGTAACCGTCGGTGTGAAATACGACGGAGTCTCCTCATTGCGAATGCGCCGCCATTGGAAGCGGGTTTCGTTCAGCAGGTGCGAGTTGATCACAACGGCGTCGGCGACCTGAAAGGCATTTTCCTGGTTATCCGTTGTGTATCCCTGGAGGGGAAGTACCAGGGCTCCGACTCCTGCACCGGTTTGAAAAGACCGGACAAAGTTGTCTCTGACAAGGAAAGTGTTGTTCTCACCCAGCTGGATATCGAGGCCGCCGTGGAATTGTGTTAAGGACGATGGGTTGGGCGGTTCTTCCTCGAGCGTCGAGGATGGATTGCTCGGATTCACAGCGTCCACGATGCTCTGCCCCTGTACGTCCTTGCGGACGAAAGCGAGGAAAAACGAGGCATTCTTCGTCAAGGGTCCGCTTATATCGGTGCCCAGGAACGTCATGAAGTAGCTCGGCTGCTGCGCAACGAGAGGATTGGCTGTATCTAACGCGGAGTCAACCCCATTTTCTAGAATGTGGCCATGAAACTTATTGGTGCCTGGCTTGGTAAAGATCTCAATCCTTCCGTAGCCGAGACGGTCGAACTCGGCGGAGAAAGGATTCTGATTGATGCGGATCTCGCGAATCGACGACTTGGGCGGAAGCTGGCCTCCGGTAAAGCCGTCGATATAAATCTGGCCGCCGTTGGGCCCTGCCGCCGGGCCTGCCAGCGCCTGCAACTGGTTGATCATCTCGCCCGGATCGTCCGAAAATGCATCCAGGTCCGCTCCCGTGATGACGGTCGCGCTTGCGTTTTCGTTCGGGTCGACGCCTACCCCGGTGCTCTGACTTTGAACGTTGACGTTTTGCTGGTCCGTGATCGTGAGCAGAACATTAAGGTTTGAGACCTGCCCGGCATGGACCAACACATCTGTCTTCGAAAAGGGCGAAAAACCAACAGCCTCGACAGTAAGCGTGTACGAGCCTGGGACGACGGCTTTGAAACTGAATGTTCCATCCGCTCCGGATCGAGCTTTGAGAGTACTCGTGCCGTTTGCGAGGGCAACAGTGGCGCCCGGCACCAATGCGCCGTCGGGGTCCAGCACTTGGCCGGCAACGCTCCCAGTCGTTTGTGCTAGCGCGATACTCGAAACAAAGCCGAGCAAAAGTCCCACAGCAAGGAGCAACTGAGACGTCTTCCGGACTAGAGAAAGTTCTGGCCAGATCATTGGTGCTCCTTTTCAAAGCGCAGTTCACCTAACACCTGATTTCGAAGAATCGGGCGGGTCTCGGAGATAGAAATTGTGTTGGAGACTGACTACTGGGTCAGAGGAGGAGGGCTTTCACTCAAGCGTGGTTGCCCCGATATTTCGCTCTGCCGCGGTCGACCCGATAGTTCACTCCGCCGAGGATGACCGGAGGTTTCGCTCCGGCGCGGCTGACCGGATATTGACGATCTCGATAGGTGTGGCGGAGGCTGAGCCGCAGAGGGGTTTAGGAATGCAGGTGGTGGCAAGTTAGAAGCCTCGCTCAGGGAGGCAGTTTGATCGCCGTTGAGTCGAACTTGGGACTTAATCAAGTCCTGGATGCTGGCGCTTGGGAATTGCTGTTTCAGCGCCTTCGCATACTCGGGAGTGACTCCCAAAGCACGAAGAGCCCGCAATTTGCCCGGAGGAATCGAATCGAATCCCGCGGCTCTCATTCCAGCAATGAATTCTGGAGTAATGTTGAAGATTCTGCAGGAGATCAGATCGTTGAAGCCGCGCGGCTCAACGCCAGCCGCGCGCAGGGTCGTCGGATCTTGTCCGGTAACATTTTGCTCTTTCAGTTTGAGAAGAGTGCCAGCGGACGGTCGACCAAAACCCAGGTTCGACATTTCCTTGGCATAGGCAGGAGTGATTCCCGCACGTTGCATGACTTCGTATTGGCCCTCATTGACGTCGTATCCAACAGCACGCATCTGCTTTTCGTATTCGAAGTACTCTGCGGCAGATTCTGTCACTTTTGATGGCGCGGGGCTCGGGGTGAGAGAGTGTTGAGCTTCTAGATCACCGTCTACCCCAGCTGGCTTAGGTTGCGCCGACGTGCCGTGCGTAGACCTGATGGACAGGTTCTTCCCAGCACGCACAATTTCTGTAGGCACAGCCAGAATCCGTTTCACCGGAAGGCTCTGTGCAGCGGCGTTTCCCAACACCCTTGGGAACGGACTGAAAAGAAAGAAGAGGCTGATGCACACCGCCATGAGTGACAAGGGACGCAGTTGTGGGCGCGCTGACTGGGGAGTTGCTTGCCCAAGGATTCGGAGGATACGGGAGCGAAACGTTGTCTGGGATTGGTGGCCGTCAAGGGCCATCGCAAGATTTAGACCAGCGGCACGTTGACTTTCCAAACGAAAGAGGGCCGTCGCGTAAACCAGTGGGTCAGAACATACTTCGACGGCGATATCGTCGCAGCACTGCTCTCGTTGATCTCTGAGCCTTTTCCCAAGCCACCACACTGCGGGGTGGAAGAAGAACAATGTCTCTGCGAGCGTTTGCACAAGGTTCCAGAAGTAATCCGCACGACGGATGTGGGCCAGCTCATGCGCCAAGATTGCTTCCAGCTGTTCGGGGCTGAGAGCCAGCAGAGCGGATGCTGGCAGCAGAACAAGCGTCCGTAAGATGCCAATTGTCATGGGCCCAGGAACAATCTGGGAGATTCGCAGTTTTGGAACGTGCGCGATCCCAACCTTCGCGCAGACTTTTTGAAAACGCGCTTGAATCGCTTCGGGAGCCGCTTGGGTCGCGCTTCGACGCAAGCGCTGTAACCACAACCAGCCTCCGAGGGAGCGCATGGATAAGCCGATCACGCCGAGCATCCATACTCCATCGAGCCACGGAAGAACAGTCGTCCAGTGCAGGGCATTCGGGCGCTTTGCCAGCAACCCAACCTGAGACGTGAACGCAGTCACTGGGACGGTCACAACAGGATGCGGAGAGGCGACGACGTTGTGCAACGCCTCGTACCCCAAAGTCGCCGCAAATACGAGGAACATCGAGCAGAGAGTGGCTAGCGCGAGTAGATATCGTGTGTGGCTTCGTACGTTCCTGAGTCCGAACTCTGCCATGAGGTAAAGCGCAAAGATCGCTGCCGCCTGCCAGCTGAAATGGATTAATGCCCAGCCCAGGGACTGAAAGGTGGCAGTCTTCATTTGCCGCTCCTCTCTTCTAGGATTTTGCGCACGTCCGCCAGTTCTTGCTCATTCGGTGGCTGCAGCGACAGAGCGTGCATGGCTAGCTGTGCCGATGAGCCCGAGAAAAGCCGCTCGGTCAGGTCACGGAGCATCTGGCTCTGCGTTTCCTGCTGGCTGACAGTTGCGCGATACGTGTGCGCTTTTCCAGAGTCGGTCCGCTGGACTAGACCTTTCTCTGTCATCCGCTGAAAGATCTTCAATACCGTGGTGTAGCCCACGGCACGTTGAGGAGCTATCTCTTCATAGACCTCTCTCACGGTCGCAGCACCCTTGGACCACAGCACTGCTAAAAGTTCCAGTTCTGCTTCGGTCGGTTTCGGTAGATGGGACTGCTTCATCTTCATATTCACACCATATACGAAAGTTGTCGTAGGCGTCAACGACAATTGTCGTAGGATCTTCAGAAGTTCATTCGAATAGAAGAGCAGAGGTCGTACATGAGGTTGCTGCTGGGCTGGGGTCGAATCGACAGAGGAAGTGGGTTCGATAAGCGTGCAATCGATGTTATCAAGGGTGTCTCAGGGCTCCAAAATGGCCATTCGCTTAGGCGAGCTACCGCTCGAAGGAAAAGTCCAAAAGCGAATCGTCCGGCCCGCTGCGCGGGGAAATGCCGGAAGTGGTCGCTGCCAGCGAAAGCACCGGCACACTCCTGCCAAAATTGCCCCATCTTTCGCACTCAAACAAACACCGGTGCAATGGGGCAAAGTACCGCTGTCCAGGTGGGCCAATTTAGGGGAGCGAAGTGGGCCACGCCGGAGTAGCGAACTCACCCAGTCTGCTCACTACCTGCGGGAATCCCGAAAATCCGGGCGCGGTGTGCCTGTGTCACCACCAAGCCGGAAGTGTTAGCCGGAAGTTACTGGTCGATCAATATCGCAGGAACTCCAGCTGGTCCACTCTGAAATTGGCTTTAGCCCGTCAAGCTGTCTAATTCGGCAACTAGCGACGCTTGTTTTTCTTATCTAACAAGTGGTTTTGGGTGAGTGGGTTAGGCCTTTTCCATTCAGGCGCATCAAAAGGAGTATTGAACCTTGGTGGCAAATTGCCGTACAGTAAAGTATTGAAGAGAGGATGAGAAAATGCCAGTAGCTGAACCGAAAAGGGATGCACGCCTGGAAGCTCGGGTACCGCGTGCAACCAAAGCTCTCTGCGAGACGGCGGCCGCCATTCAGGGAAGGAAGCTGACCGACTTCGTTGTTAACAGCGTGGTCGAAGCGGCTCAGCGTGTCGTCCGTGCAAGCGAGCTATCAGAGCTGACGCAGCGCGACAAGATCGTCTTTGTGGAAGCCTTACTGAATCCTCCAGCCCCAAATGCGAGACTGCGTAAGGCGACCGTTCGGCATGCGCAGGTGTTTGGGAGATAGCTTATTTCCAAGTCAAATTTCCAGACAATCGAGCCGTTCGGACCTCATCACAAGAAGCTCCGGGCGGCTTTTTCATGTGGTTCAATAGAACTCGACAAATACCTGAAGGAGCGAGCCACACAGGATATCGATCGGCGAGCTGCTGCTGTGTACGTACTTTTGGCAGAAGATCGGTTAGCCGGCTATTACACCCTTTCCGCCGACAATATCGACTCTAGGGATCTCGCCGAGGGCATTGTTACCCAATTGAACTTGCCGCGGTATCCGTACATCGGGGCGACGCTCATCGGTAGATTGGCGAGGGATTTGGTTTATAAGGGGCAGGGCGTCGGGGAACTACTCCTCGTAGACGCCCTGCAGAAGTCTCTTTATATGAGTCGGAAGATTGCGTCTGCCGCTGTAGTGGTGGATGCCAAAGACGAAAAGGCGCACCAGTTCTACGTGGACTTTGGGTTTATACCATTCCCTGACTCTAAGAAGAAGCGTCTCTTCCTCCCCATGGCCACAATCGAAAAGACTTTTACTCGCTGACCGCTGCTCAAGGCGCACCGAAGATGCGATGCGCGAGTGTCATGCATCGGGCCCTCCGGCCGGACATCGGTGCAGGGCAATTGCACTTGAAAATCTTTCCGGTAGTCGCGTCTCATGGAAAACTCCTTAGGGCAGCGGGTAACAGTTGCGATCCGTGGGAGATTGGTCCGTTGGCCGAGCGTTTTAGGTTCTTCCCGGTGGTTGCCGGGCTGGGAGAACACGGCGCGTCTGATTTTGGTCCACGCCGCGACGATTCCTTGGTGGCATGAGGAGAAAATCCAGGTCGAATCCCAGGGGAATCGGATTTCAAAATAACGTCAAAAGCCGAGAGAGGTAGTCGTCGTTCCAGCTGGCGCGTTTGAACTTTCCGCGCAGCGACCCTTTGGAGCCCTCTTTCTGCATGACGTTGATTGCCATGTGACGCAGGATGGCGAGATTCTCGGGCCCGTGTCCCATTCGCGTCCTGTCCTGGTCTTCGTTCATCACCACATCCAAGCGCCAGTGCAGGTTGTTTTCCACGCCCCAGTGCTGGCGGGCAACCTCGTTGAGCCGCTCTGGAGTGAGCGCGGCGCTCAACAGATAATACGCCGTTTCCGTCGTGGTCTTTTCCGCTGTTTCACGCATCCGAACCACCTTGCCAACGGCCTTCAGGCCTGGCCATTGGTGCTGCTTCTGGAGCCAGTCGATCTCGGTTGACACTGTCGCCGTACGCGTCTCAATGCGTCCATGATCTGCTTCGACCACCGGCTGAGCTGTGGCGGACTTTGTCTCCGGATCGTCAACAAGCAGAACCACATCTTCATCGAGCGTGCCCTGATTGCCTTTCAGCGCCAGCGCATAATCGCCCTCCTGTTCGACGATCTGCGCGGCGATGGTGCGCTGGCAGTTGAGCGCATCGGCGGTCACGATGGTGCCCTTCAAGGTCAGCATTTTGAGCAACTTTGGCACCGCTGTAATCTCGTTCGATTTGGCATCGGTAGCCACCTGCGCCAACACCAGCCGCTGTTCCGAGCCCCACGCGCTGACCTTGTGCAAGGCCGACTTGCCGCTGGCGCGATCGAACGAACGGCGCAGAACCTTGCCATCCACAGCTAC
>DATDLS010000109.1:0-6647 GCA_036519195.1 Occallatibacter sp.
AAGGAGGCCATCCCTATGACCCATCTACGAAAAATCATGCTGGAAGAGCTCCAGCGACGTCATTACTCAGAGGCTACCACACGCTACTATATCCGTGCGGTCGAAAGATTCGCACAACACTTCCATCGTTCTCCGGACCGCCTGGGCAGGCAGCACATTCGGGAGTACCAGGCCCAACTCTTCACGGTGCAGAAGCTGTCACCCGGCACGGTAACCAACCATCTGTGTGCCCTGCGGTTTTTCTACATCCAGACACTGAAGAGACCGTGGAGCATTACCGACACTCCTTACCCGAAGAAGACGCACCGCTTACCCACCATTCTCAGTCAGGAAGAAGTGGCCCAACTCATCGATGCGGCTTGCACACCATTCCATCAAACTATCCTCATGACCCTCTATGCCACCGGTGTTCGGGACACGGAGTTGACTCGCTTGAAGGTCAGCGACATTGATAGCCGACGGATGGTGATTCACATCCAAGGCGGCAAGGGTCGCCAAGACCGCGACGTAATGCTCAGTCCCGTTCTGCTCGACGAACTCCGCGCACACTGGCGGCGCTTGCGGAAAAAATCCAGCACCTGGCTGTTTCCCGGTAATCGCTGGCACACCGGTCCTCGGCCCATCGATACCAAGACCCCACGCCACGCCTGCCAGTATGCCGCCCGCCGTGCCGGGATTAAGAAGAGGGTGTATCCCCACCTGCTCCGGCACTGCTTCGCCACGCATCTGCTTGAAGCCGGCGCCGACCTGCATACCATCCAGATCCTGTTAGGCCATCACGATCTGAAAGAGACCGCTCGCTATCTCCATCTTTCGCAACGTCACTTGCACGCTACC
This sequence comes from Occallatibacter sp., assembly GCA_036519195.1. Classification (GTDB taxonomy): domain Bacteria; phylum Acidobacteriota; class Terriglobia; order Terriglobales; family Acidobacteriaceae; genus Telmatobacter. The sequence continues at coordinate 838 of DATDLS010000109.1, forward strand.
GCCAGTCCACTGGACACGCTGGATTTGAAAGGCAGGTCTCAGCAGGAGGAATATCAGCAGGAGGAATAGATGAGTCGGCCGCTCTTAGAGGTGGCCGACTTGATCCGCAGCGCAGGAACAGCTTTCATCGAGCGCAACCGCAAATGGATCCGCTGGACCCATATCAAGGTCCTGCTGGCCATCGCGCGCTGTCGCACCGCCACACTCGGCGGTCACATCGATGAATGCACTCGTTGCGGACATCGTGCCACCATCTCGTACAACAGCTGTCGCAATCGCCATTGCCCAAAGTGTCAGACGGGCGCTCGCGAACGCTGGATCGAGGCACGACGGAGCGAACTGCTCCCCTCGCCCTACGTCCACGTCGTCTTCACCCTGCCGTCGCAACTGGCAGCGCTGGCCCTACAGAATAAAAAGATCGTCTATAGTTTGCTGTTGCGGGCCAGCGCAGAAACGCTTCTGGAGGTGGCGCGGAACCCCACACATCTGGGGGCTGAGATCGGATTCTTCAGCGTGTTACATACCTGGAACCAGAAACTCCAGATTCATCCCCATGTCCATTGTGTCGTCCCCGCCGGTGGGCTCTCGCTCGATCACACCCGCTGGATTCGATCTCACCCGCGATTCTTTCTCCCCATTCCCGTTCTCCGGGAGGTGTTTCGCGGCAAGTTCGTCGCCGCTCTCAAGTTGGCCTTTCAGCGAGGCCAGTTGCACCTTTCCGGGGATCTGGCGCGGCTCGCGCAACCCAAATTCTTCGCCGCCTGGCTGCGACCGCTGTTTCGCAAAAACTGGGTAGTCTACTCCAAGCCACCCTTCGGGGGCCCCGAGTATGTGCTCCACTATCTCGGTCGCTACACTCACCGTGTCGCCATCTCCAACCATCGACTGGTCTCGTTGGCCAATGGGCAAGTCACCTTTCGTTGGCGAGACTCCGCTCACAACAATGAGCAGAAGCTGATGACCTTAGCGCTCGATGAGTTCCTGCGCCGCTTCCTCCTGCATCTGCTCCCCAAGGGCTTCGTTCGTATCCGTCACTTCGGGTTTCTGGCCAACCGCCGACGCTCCGCCCTACTGCCGTTGTGCTTCGCTGCCCTGGGTACGGTTCCTGTGCCGATGGAACCAGAAACCACCGCCCAGGAATCCGACCCGCTTTGGCGTTGCCCCAAGTGTGGTGGAGCGATGGCGGTCATCGAACGACTTACCGCAGCTCAAATCCAACTCCGTTCTCCACCACGGTTGCTCACAACTGCGACATGAAACCGCTCCTCCACAACTCGAAAACTCTGCGCGGTTCACCGCGCTCCGCCCCCGTCCGCCCCGCTCCTGACCTGATCCCTACTCCGCGCCCTGTACCTCGCCGTCTTCCACCATCGATTCTCATTCCCACGCTCTCCACAACCTCCACCTCCGCTTCCGTGCCGACTCCGGCCGACTTCAACACCTCTGCCTCACTCCATTCAATTTGCATAAGGACCGCGTCCGCCGCGCCAGCGGCTTCCTTCTGACGGCTTTTTCGAACGCGCGCCCCAATCTCTGTTCCCCTCCACACTGCCCACCAAGGGCGCGCCTCCGAAAAAGCACTAACGTCATCCGGGAGCAATCGCGATTGGACCGCTTGGACCGTGGTATGACGGGGCATGGCGGAGTTTCACAGCAGCCGGATTGCCTTGCAATTGGTCGAGCCGCTTCGGTTGCCTCTCAGACCAAAGTCACTCTACCCTGCCGTGGCCCTGTCTTCAGGCACGATAGTCCCGAGGTACAACGTCAACACCTTCTTGAATTCATTCACAACCAGGTCCTTACCCTTGGGTTCAGCCTCTGCATAGAGCGTCATCATGCCCCTGACCATCTGGAGAGATACGTTGGCAGCCAGTAGGGAGCGTTGGTCCGAGAGTGATGGGTTCTTTACTCGAAGAGCGTTCGCGATCATGACCCGCAAGGCTCTTTTAGCGGCAGGGTCGCGGCGAAGCCGAACCGGAGCCGAAAGCAACGTCAGATAAGCAGGCCGTTGCCGCACAAACTCAGTGATGCGTTCGATAAACAGATTGGCAAATTCCCGAGGGGTAAGGTTGTCCACATGCTCCATCAACGGCTTCCAATGGGTCGCCATCTCCTGCGTGTACTGGTTCGCCAGTGTAAGGGCGATCGCCTGTTTGTCTGGAAAATAGTTATAGAGCGCCCCAATGGAAGAGCCACTCCGTTGAGCAATGGCCGACATCGTGGCGGCTTCATAGCCTACCTCCCCAAACAATTCTGCGGCCGCATCCAGAAAGCCCGCGAGACGGCGTTCCGAGCGCTCCTGCTGCGGGGCGACACGTACGGGATTTGACGAAACCGAAGGCATCCTCGTATTCTACATCTACGAAGTCGAGGATGCCCTCGACTTTACTGAAGCAGTTTCCAGAAAGGGAACCCATGGCAGAACTTCAGCTCGACCCTAAAAAGACCGCACTTGTCCTCATTGACTTGCAGAACGCCGTTGTCGGCATGAACACCGCCCCCTATACCGCCGCGCAGGTCGTCGAAAATTCCAAGAGACTCGCCGAAGCGTTCCACGCCCACGGTGCTCTGGTCGTCTATGTCCGCGTCAACCTCAACAACCTCCTGAAACTTCCCGTCGACCAGCCGCACACTCTGGGCGACACCCCGCCGCCGGCGGTTGCGTCGGAGATCGCTCCTTCCGCCGGTTTCCAGCCAGGCGACATTCTCGTTACCAAGCGCCACTGGGGCGCCTTCGCTGGTACCGACCTGGAGCAACAGCTCAAGGCCCGTGGCGTCGACACCGTTGTCCTCACCGGGATCTCCACGAACGCAGGCGTCGAGTCCACCGCGCGCCAGGGCACCGGTCTCGGCTTTGCCTTTGTGCTTGTCGAAGACGCCTGCGCAGGCCAGGAGGCTGAGCAGCACCGCTTCGCGTTTGAAAACACTTTCCCGCGTCTCGCCCGGGTCCGTGCCACCGACGAGGTAATCGGCGCCCTTGTCTAAAGTGCCGAGGGATGCCGACCGGCTAGACCCACTGGTCTGGAAGGTCACATCGGTTGCTGTGGTTGGCGCTTTTCTTTCGCAGCTCGATGCCACTGTTGTCAACGTCTCACTCTCCAGTCTCGCCGTGGAACTGCACAGCAGCCTCGCGGCAATTCAATGGGTCACGAGCAGCTATCTTCTGGCCCTCGCTCTCATGCTTCCGCTGAACGGCTGGCTGGTTGAGCGCATTGGAGCCAAGTCTCTCTACCTCTGGTGCTTCTCCGCTTTCACGCTCTCCTCAGCCCTGTGCGGCGTGGCCTGGTCTGCGAACGCACTGATTGGATTTCGAATCCTGCAGGGTATGAGCGGAGGGCTGATGGCTCCCATGGCGCAGATGATGATGGCGCGTGTGGCTGGAAAACAGATGGCGCGCATCATTGGCTATGCTGCTGTGCCCATAATGTTGGGACCGATACTCGGCCCCGTGATCGCCGGCGCCATTCTGCAACATGCGTCCTGGCGCTGGCTCTTTCTCGTCAACCTGCCGGTCGGTGCATTGGCCATCGTACTAGCCATTTTCTTCCTGCCGAACGAACGCGGAGAGACGAAGCAACGGGATCTGGATGTGGTCGGATTTGTCCTGCTCTCTCCCGGTCTTGTGCTCTTTCTGTATGGATCGGATCATATGGGAGAAGGCATCGGCCTGCTGACTCTGGTTCTCTCTATTGTTCTGCTTGCGACCTTCTTCAGGATGGCAATCCGCAAAGGAGATCGAGCCCTGATCGATCTTCAATTATTCAAGGGCAAGACCTTTGCTGCCTCAACGGTCACGCAGTTTATGTCGAACGGAATCTCCTTTGCGGGTCAGATGCTGATCCCGCTCTATCTGATCCGCGCCTGTGGCCGCTCCCCAAGTGCGACCGGCTGGCTATTGGCTCCTCTTGGAGTGGGAATGATCTGTTCTTATCCGTGGATGGGAGCGCTGACGCAGCGATTTGGTATTCGAAAGGTATCTGCCGGAGGAGCCTTTCTAGCTCTCGCGGGGACGCTGCCATTTGTCTGGCTTGCCAGTCACGGATTGATTGTCGCGGTACTCGCATGCGCTCTGTTCCTGCGGGGCATAGGCCTGAGCGCGGTGGGCATCCCCTCTATTTCCGCCGCATACGCTTCGGTCAAAAAGCGTGACCTGCCGATGGCAACCACCTCTCTCAACATTGTGATGCGTCTTGGAGGGCCGACGATGACGACCCTTTGTGCGACCTTCCTGGAATGGAGATTAGGGCTGGCACATGCGCACGCCTCAGTCCCCAGCGCATTTACCGCAACCTTTCTCTTGCTTTGCACGCTCCATGCTCTGCTGTTTGCTGCCGCCCTCAGACTTCCAGCTTCGATCGACAGGGCAGCAGAACATCCTCCTGGAGAGGAACCGTCTGTCATTTTGGAAATGATGACCGAGTAACCTTCTATTCAGAAGTCGTTTACTTGCGACACAATCGGTAGCGAAAGTTAGGAACCACGATGCGCAGTTCTTGGCCTTTGGGTGAGTGCAGCACCCAGACAGCGACGGTGTGATTCGAATAAGGCCAAAAGAGACCTGCACCCCGGACCCCGGCTCTTCTCATCAGGAACGCATAGAGCGCCGATAACTCATCGCACTCGGCGTCGGCGGTCGGGATAAGCGGCGAAGGCGACTGGAGGGCGCGCCACTGCTGCCACACATAATCAGAGTTAGGATCATGGTTGGTGATGGTCCACTGGAGGTTCCAAAATCCGGCGTCACGGGTGGCCTCATAAAACAGCTTCGACAGTACGTAATCGGAATAGCGAAGCGTTTCTGGGGGTAATTGTTGGGCGGTGGTAAATGATTCAAAGCCCATTCGCATGCCGGAGGAGTTTTCGAGGATCTTGGCCTTGCCCTGCAGGGCAATGATCAACTGGGAGAGCTCTGGAGAAGTTGGGTCAGCCGCATTCAGGCTCGCTGAGGCAACCAGCAGGACTGCAAGTACACGTGCAGCCGCGACTCTCACGATGCTATAGGCACCGCTGGATGGCATTGGGTGCCAGCTTTCTTACGCCACGTGGTTGAAGACATCTGGTTTTAGTGATGCCGTATCGCCGGCGGCGCTTAGCAAACGAAAGAACTTTTGGTACTGAGCAGTCAACTTATGCCGCCCGACTCCTTGGATGTGAGCGAGTTGGGCATTGTTCGGATAGAACGGGACGGCTGCATCGAGTATGACAGGACGGTCTGCTTCGGGCCCCTGAGCGGCGCAAGGAAGGACCATTGAAGCCAGCAGCGCAAGGACGAGCATCCGGTTGATGCTACCTTGCAAACACAGTAGAACTCGCAATTGCTTTTTCATGGAGTGTAGTCTTGACTCATAAAACTGGTTCCAACTCATCGCCCGCAGGGCTTTGTCTGCGGCAATACTAGCTGAGAGATTCTATCGTCAATTGGCGAAACCAGGCCATTACTTGCACGTTTTGACGTTGGTCAAAGCGTGTGTCGAACCCGGCTCCTCGTTCAGGGATGCACCCTATGCCGAGCGCCGGTCATCTTCGGTTGAATCGGTAGGTCCTTCCAATTCTCTTTCGTCCATTCTCGCGACAGGTGGGGGCGCTGCCTTAATGAAAATAGGACGATAAAAGCGGCTCAGGCAATCGTGACATCGAACAGGACGCAGAAGGAGAAAAATTGCAGCCACCTCCCAAAGATTCTTGAATCTGGAAGCATAGATATGTGATGTACCACCACAGTACGGACAAGAGTTGCGCCCTATCTTGAGCACTGCTTTACTCCAATATGACCCACGAGATGAATACAGCCACAGGCGTTTACACTCAGA
>DATDLS010000110.1:0-59271 GCA_036519195.1 Occallatibacter sp.
CACTGTGTGCGGGTCCAGATGGAGAAGCTCAGCAATCTGGCGGTCTGCGCCTAACCGGAGCGATTCCAGGCCAGCATACAAACGCCGTTGTTTTTCGTCGAGCAGGCTGGCAAACAGGACAATCGCCGCCTGCAGTTCCGCGGAGGAAGAGCTAGGGGACGCCGCAGCGGGCGATTCCTGCAATGCTTGACGCGCCCGCAACTGCTGCAGCCGCGTCGCGGGGGTGCTGGCGCAGTATAGATATAATCCGGAGACACTCTGGCGGGCGATTCTGTCTTGCTCGACCAACCGCAACAGTGGTTCTTTGACTGGCACGTGGAGGATGCTCTCCAACTCGGAAGCGAAATAGCCGGCCGGGGCCTGAGTAACACAGAATTCCGCAGTAGCGACCAGAGTACCGTGACGAGAAAACCAAACTGAGTCAAACGACCACAAGCCGCGCTCATCGAATGCGGCAATTTCATCGAGCGTGTAGAAGCGACCGCGGTGGGAATAACTGGTGAGGTACGACAACTCCTTAAGTTTGCGGAAGATGGTGATATCAGCCTCTGTGCCTAACTGTTCCCTCAATTGTGGCAAGGTAGCGATGCGATTCCTGCGCAGAAACTGCCGTAGCAGATCGGCGGAAAAGACTGTTGGGCGCATAATGCTGTAGTTCCTCCTTAGAAAGAATGCGTTAGGAAGAACTATAGCATAATGTGCGAGTCTTTCCTTCGCGAGAAATATTGGCTCACGTTCCCTGTTTATCGGCATATCCAAATACCTTCGACGATTCGGCTCAACGATCGATGGAGATTTTTATGACTACACTCTGCCTAATGATGATACTTAATTCTTGGGAGACTCCTAAGCACCATGGAAGCTGCGAATGGGCACCATCTACCCATAACCCGTATCGTGCTCGAGGTGACTGAGGGAGAGATCATCGCAGATATGACTCACTTTGCCAGCCTCATCAACGAATACCGGGGCCTTGGATTGAAGGTGGCCATCGATGAATTCGGCGCTGGATATTCAGGACTGAATCTACTCGTCAATTTCCAGCCCGACCAGATCAAACTCGATATGTTCCTTGTACGCGGCATTGAAGCTCATGGCCCTGTCAGGCTATCGTCCGCGCTATCGACCAGACCCGCCGCGATCTTGGGATAGACGTGATTGCAGAAGGTGTCGAAACAAGTGCAGAGTATGAATGGCTTGCGCACCAGGCCGTGCGACTGTTTCAGGGCTACCTGTTCGCAAAGCCGGGTCTCGAATCGTTTCCGCCGATTCACTACCCAGAGAGTTTCTGAACTCGCTCGCCCGGAAGCCAGTACTCATAGTGTAAGGGACTACCTTGCGGATGGCCAAATGATCATCAAAGTGTTCGGAATACTTGGTCTTCACCGGGCCAAGGCGACCATGAACTACCGCTTCATCGATCTTCATACACAGTCGCTCGAAGTAGATCTTCGTCCAATCGAGTGCGAGGAGCTCCTCGGCGGGCAGCCCAGTACAAAGGTCTGATACCGCCATCTCGTAATACGGCTGGGAAGGAGGTCGAACACGAAGAAGCACTGTTCAATGGTAAGGTCTACCTGCTTCTTTTCCCGCTTACTGATACCGCGAACCTCCGCCACCTCGATGGGATTCTCATTGAACGTAAGCATCTCGTAAAGCTTGGCTCTTATAAAAGAGACTGTGGACGAATGCTTTCAGATGCCCCTTGGACTTTGACACCCAGAAATTTCACTTCAAGGCTGCGAGCGCGGATAAAGGAGAACGAGGCTAAATAGGGAGTGCAAACATGACTTCTGGCACTTCCCTATAAATACGGATCTGGATTATTCGCTATGGCGTATATTTACACATTATTCGCCCTGGCGTATATTTATGTATTATTCGGTTCGTCGTATGGAGGTGGTTTCCGTGGAGCAGATCACGCGCACGCCCAAGCAGCTCGGCAGTGCCCTTCGCCGACAGAGAAAAAAGCTCGGAGTGTCTCAGGAAACGCTGGCAGCCCGCATTCATTTGCGTCAGGCAACGATTTCCGCACTGGAGAACTCCGCTTCGGATACAAAGCTGGGAACCCTGTATGATGCCCTCGCGGCACTCGAACTTGAACTGGTCGTGAGGCCCAGAAGCAAAGGTTCGGCACGCGAGATTGAGGACTTGTTCTGATGGCACGTAGCCGCCGATACCATCCACTCAACGTCTATCTGAACAGCCGGCTTGTCGGCCAACTGCGACGGGAATCATCGGGAGCCATCGAGTTTCAGTACGACGATGGCTGGCTGGCATGGCCGCACACGCTTCCGGTTTCTCTTTCCCTGCCGTTGCGAGAAGAGTCCTATGCCGGCGCGCCGGTTCTGGCGGTTTTTGAGAATTTACTGCCCGATAACGACACCATCCGCAACCGTATCGCGGCGCGCGCGCGTGCCGAAGGCATCGATGCCTACAGCCTCTTGAGCGCCATAGGACGCGATTGCGTCGGCGCGCTCCAATTTCTGCACCCGGAGATGGATCCGGGACTGGCCGGAGCCGTGAACGGAACCCCAGTCAGCGATCAAGAGATCGCTGAGATTCTCGCTAATCTCGGCACGTCCCCACTCGGCATCGGCGAGGACGATAGTTTCCGCATCTCCATCGCCGGGGCCCAGGAGAAAACAGCGTTGCTTTACTGGCAGGAACGCTGGCACAAGCCGAACAGGACAACGGCCACAACACATATTCTGAAGCCCTCGATCGGGCGGCTTTCCAACGGACTCGATCTCACGCACAGCGTTGAAAACGAATTTCTGTGTCTGAAGCTGTTGGAGTCTTTTGACCTGCCCGCGGCCAAAGCGCGAATGGCCCAATACGGAGAGCGCTCTGTTCTCATCGTCGAAAGATTTGACCGCCTATGGACCGAGGACGAGCGGCTTCTGCGGATTCCACAGGAAGATTGTTGCCAGGCACTTTCCGTCCCTCCGACACTCAAGTACGAGAGCGACGGGGGACCCGGTATCGCGTCCATCTTGCGTCTGCTGCGGGATGGTGACAATCCCGCAGAGGATCAGCGAACATTTATGAAAACGATGATCCTCTTCTGGCTGTTAGGGGCAACCGACGGGCACGCCAAGAATTTCAGCGTATTCCTGTCGCCGGGGGGGCGCTATCGGATGACTCCACTATACGACGTAATCTCCGCTCAGCCCAGCGTGGATACCCACGAAATCCGGCGGAATAAATATCGCCTGGCAATGGCCGTCGGCGATAACCGCCATTACCGCATCAATACGATCATGCCCCGTCACTTCCTGCAGACCGCGCAGCGAGCCAGCATGGGGGAACAGATCATGACGTCAATCTTCGAGGAACTGCGTGATACGACACATGATGTGGTCAGGAATGCGATAGCCGAACTACCACAGGGCTTCCCCGAAGTGGTGACAACGGCAATCCGGTCAGGGATCAATAGGCGTCTATCGTATTTGCTTATCTGAAAATTGATGGAGGATATGGCTTTAGCCATTCGTCTCGCAAAAGCGAGTCAGGGGTGGAGAGCAAGATTTGTCTGCATCTGACCGTCCAACCAGATGCTGAGTTGCGATAGACGAAATATCCACTCCTTGCCAATCTTTGTCGCTGGAACTTTTCCTTGCCTTGTCGGTGGCAGTGAAAAATGGGGCCATTTTGGCAGGCCCCGCGTGGCGGCCCGGACGATTCGCATTTGGACTTTTCCTTGCAGGGGTAGCTCTCGTAAGTCAAGTCGCTGGCGCGCCAACCTGCCAGCCTGGTGATGTTTCTGCTCCAACAACCAATGCCAGAGTGGTCCTTGTGGTCCTGCCAAAATGGCCCCTTCGCGCACTGCCACCAACACCTTGCCTAGACATTCTTTCGAGCGTCTTGTAATGAACTCCGATAAATTGAGCGGCTACACGTGAGTTTATGAGCTGCTCGAACTTCAGATAAGACTCTCTTGCTTCAGCGGCCTAATCCGGTTTTAGAAATGTTGAATCCATTATGTCTCCTTTTATGGTCGTCGATATGGCGCCAATGCGGCACTGGCGCGGTACTCGGCCGTTGGTCGACCCTTTTCAACCCATCCGTGGAACGCCAGCAAATGTTCGACTATGTGTCAGGCTGTGCCGTTGCGGTTAATTCACGGCGATTCCGGTGGGTTTGTCTCGCATTTTCTTTTGCTTTTGCTCGTGACCACATCGGGCAAATAGATTGCCCATGCCTTGAAAAACTTATCGAGAGACGCGGCGAAGCCGCCTCCATCACACCACCACGACAAACTGACACCATCGTTTCAGCAGAGTGCAAGCCAGCACAGTCGACTTCCGTTTAAAAGTCGGTGAGCAACGTGACGGCGTCTTTATAGTCGTAAAAGTGGATCCGCTCGCCCCTGTGGGTATGGTCGAATTCAATCCGCGTTTTCGCCCCTGGCCCAGAGCCTTCCGCGGTCGCGTGCGCGTTATCGAAGCCTAAAATACGATGTCCGTTCCCTTCATAGAGCGTCAAGAATAATCCAAGCCATGAGGCTTTTCATCAGATATCAACACGGGCAAGAGCCTTCGCTGGGCGCGGAGAGAAACTTCGTATGACTGGAGTGGTTGAGGAAGCTGAGTAAAGTGCACAAGCTTTGCTCAGCTTTCTCGGTGGCCGTGATTTTGATCAGTCTCTACTCACAGCGGAAATGAATTTGAATAGTTGATGCGGAGCGATTTACAGAGCGGCATCACGAGGCAAAAAAATACCTGATCGGCGCTCCGGCGTGCTGTACGGGACTTGCGAGGGGTTCTGTTACCAGCCAGACAAACGGCTCTCTTTCCTCTGAGCCGTTTCTGGTAACAGCTTGACAACGCCCCCGGCCATGGCGATTAACGCGAGTGCTCGGATCTGCCAGAAGTGCTAATTCCCGGCCCGCTTGTGCGCCTCTCCACGGCGAAAGAGTTCATTCACCGTTGCAACAAAGTGGACAGCGGATGCCGGCGTTGGCACTACGCCAGAAAGAATCCGGGCGTACGGAATATCGTGACCGTAGATCTTTTCCGTGTCCGCGGTGTTCTGGTGCACGACGTCGCCATTGAGATCGACGCCGGCGAAAAGGCCCCTGTTTCGTGAATAGGTCAAGAATTCAGCATTTGCCAATTCGGTCGTCGAGGCCTGCGCGTCACGGCCTACGGGGCCTGCTGCCACCGACGCATCTCCACCCAATTTCACCTTATCTTTGAGCAGATCGTCTATTGCACGATGATTCATGCCGACCAGCACCAGGTCAGTGGATTGACCACCAATCTGAAAACCAAAACTCGCTCCCTCGAGCTGAACGAAAGCAGGAGCACTCCATCCGCCGCGCCGTGTCCGGCAGGTGACGACTCCCTGCCCATACTCCCCTCCAAAAACGAAAGCACCCTTTTTAAACGAAGGAACCACCAGGACACACGTGGCTCTGGCCGCGATGTCGAGGGGAATGCCCTTATCGGGCGTGTTCAACAATTCGTGGAGCACGGCATGTGCGGCGTCGATACGTGCATCAATCTTGGCCGTATCTTCGGCCAAAAGGGATGGGGTCAGGGAGACTGCGATCAGAGTTGCTGCAAGAAAAGCTCTCATATTTCCTCCATTCTCTGTAGGGCAATTCGTGTACCCAAAACATGTTAGCACCTGTAACTACATTTCTGTCTCTGAAAGCATTGTTAATTGATATCCTCCCCACGCTAAAGGAAAGGGATTCCTAACATCGCGGCTGTGCCGCGATCTCTGTGGGTGCCTGCTGTTGCCCCTTACTTCGCAGTTCACTCGATAGGCGATCCCGGCGTATCCCGCCCTCTCCAGAAACTTGCCCCTTCTTGGCTGCGGAATTAGGCATGCGTGCTGTGTTGTTTGGAGTATTTGGGCAACTGTGGGAAGCATGCGGGGGTGTATGGTTGCGATTAGGCGCAAGAGAGGCTTTTGGTGCGAGTGGGTATGTTCTCGCCGAGGCTCAGTAGTTGGTGACGCTGACCAGGTGGGCATTCTCCGGGAAGCCGCACTCGACACAAGCAGACTGCGCTTACCTCTTGCGGTTCTCCTTCGAGGTGTGACTACATCCAGGATAACTAATGCTGGTCCACTGTGGTGGAACCGGGATGAGCTGGCCGCCAGAGCAGATCATCTTATACTCCAGTGGCCGGCGGAATGCTGCCCATCCCTGCAAATCCTCGATGACAACCATCGCGTGAATTTGCTGATGGCGTAAGTAGTCTGATGCAGAAAGTCCCGGGGAGCGTTGGCAATTCGGGCGTGAATGCGTTGAATGCGGGCGCCAGCAGGAGGATCTTCCCGATGCCGCCGTTCTCTCCCAGCACATGTGCCTCAGCCGCATCACGCAGTCCCGTCCGGCCACCGACAGGCAGAACGAACTTGCCGTCGCGCACGTCGTCCGCAAACTCGCGCACGTTGGATGGATCTGGCTGCGCGCACACGCATAGTCTTCACTGCCGGATGTTGCGCCTTGGCGCCGTCGGGTAAAGTACTGCCATCGCCAAAAGAGCCACCCAGCTTGACCTTCGCGAGCAGTTTCGTTGCAACCTGACCGGCTACCGTGTCCCCAATTGCATCCACTGATCGGAGTTTCTCGATCGCTTCGTCATCATCAATCGCCAGCACGTCAACGACACCGAGGGTGCGGGCACCATCCAACTGTCTCTTACGAGCGCCTGCAATCACCTGCGCCCCTATCTTTTCGCCGAGTGCACTGCGGCGCGGCCTGGTCCGCCCAACGCTGCCGTTGTCAGAGCAACCTGTCCCTATTGCACGTTTGCCGCATGTCGCACAAGCTGGTCTGCCGTGAGAGAAACCGACGGGATCGCTGCTGCATCCGATTGTTCCACGCCGTCCGGCAGATGTGTCAGTTCCGAATCGTCCACTGCCACCAGTTCGGCGTAGGTCTGGTTGGAAAATGGAAGAACTCGATTGCCCGGCTTGAAGTGCTTTACAATTGGCCCTACTGCCCGAACGACGCCACTCACATTGCGGCCCACAATTGCAGGAAACGTCAAGGGAAAATCTTTCTGCCGGCTCCCCGGGCGGACTTTCCAGTCAATCGGGTTGACGCCCGAAGCAGCAGATGCGAACAGTACCATATCTCCGCTCATCTGCGGTTGGGGAGCGTAGTCTTCAAATTTCAACTTCTCAGGACCGCCATACTCATCCAGCACAACTGCCTTCAACGCGTATCCTCAGGGTTCGCCCGCAAATCCTGCCGGCACAGTCCGTTCCCCAATCCTATGCGCAGGAGCCGACTCTGGTCTGCGGGAGATGGTCTCGGGGTGGCCGGAGTTCACCGTCCACACGGAAGGTACTCGCGACGAGAATCTCCATGAGTACTTGATCGCAGAGTGTCATTTTCGAGCGGGATCGGTCTCGAATCATGACCTGGCGCCGGTGCAGGCATTATCAGAGGACGCTCTGCTTTCGGGGCGGAAGTAGACAGGGGCTTCGGCTCCGTGCCCCAGGATTAGGCGCACACTAGCATTTCGACAAGTTCTGCCCCGATCTGCCGCCGAAGATTGCCCGCGCAGAGTTGCGCGTGAAATCGATGGTGGCCTGCGCATCGAGTGGAAGACTCCCGCTAATGGCCAGTTTGGCAATACCGTGGACCATCGCCCATGCCGTCCAGGCCAGCGGAAGCGAATCTCCGGCTGGAAGGTCCCCGTTTTGCTGCGCTGCCGTGATGCAGTTAAGCAGAATTGCGAAGGCATTATTGCCGATAGCCAATTCCTTTTGAGCGCGCTGACGGCAAGCGATGGGCAATTCGAACATGACCAGCAAATGGTTCGGCCAGCGCAGGGCAAAATCCACATACCCGCAGCCGCATAATTCCAACCGTTCGAGCGGCGATCGGCCCGCCGACAGTGTCTTTTCCATCAGAGCCGTGAGCCTCTCAAATCCCTCAGCAGCTACGGCGAGGAGCAGTTCATCCTTGCTGGGAAAGTGTCGATAGGGGGCGTTGTGCGAGACGCCTGCGCGACGCGCAACTTCCCGTAGCGTGAAAGCCTGCGGACCGACTTCGCCGATGAGGGCGACGGCGGCGGCGAGCAAAGTCTTTCGCAGATTGGCATGATGGTAAGGACGGGATGCGGTCACAAATATATTTGTAGCAGACGATGTTGACACAAGCAACATTTAGGGCTAGTCTGATGTTGCTTGTGTCAACATCCGCGGAGGCTACGAGGTTCCGCGGTGTTCGGAGGGAAGCTATATGGAAAACGGTGTTCCTTACAAGAAGGCAGAGCTGGCAGAGCAGTGGGACGCAATCATTATCGGCTCCGGCATTGGCGGACTTACGGCGGCGGTGTTGCTGGGGCAGCACGCCGGTAAGCGAGTCTTGGTTCTCGAAAGGCACTACAAGCCAGGCGGCTTTACACACACCTTTGATCGCCCCGGGTACGAATGGGATGTGGGCCTGCACTACATCGGCGAGATGCAGGATGAGCGCTCGCGCCTGCGCCGGGCGTTCGACCACGTCACCGGAAGCCGGGTTCAATGGGAGCCCATGCCCGAGGTTTACGACCGGTTTGTCATTGCGGGTCGGAGTTTTGACCTTACCGCGGGTCTGGAGAATTTCAGGGAAGGAATGAGACAGTCCTTCCCCAGTGAGTCCAATGCCATTGACAGGTACATCGCCGCAGTTCGGGCGTGCAACCGCGCAAGCGGTCTCTATTACGCGGAGAAAGCCATTCCGGCGCCGTTGGCCGCGCTTGCCGGAGGGTTGATGCGCGTCCCGTATTTGCGCTGGGCAAGGCACACCACGCGCGAAGTTCTCGAGGGGCTTACCGGCAACCAGGAGTTGATCGGCGTACTGACGGCGCAGTGGGGCGACTATGGACTGCCGCCAGGGGTCAGCAGTTTTGCCGTGCACGCGACAATCGCGGAGCATTATTTTGCCGGCGGCAGCTATCCCATTGGCGGAGCAGCCAGCATCGCGGCGGCCATCGTCCCGCGGATTGAGCGCTATGGCGGCATCGTGGTCACCAGCGCCGAGGTCGCCGGCATCCTTCTTGACGGCACAAAAGCCACTGGTGTGCGCATGATGGACGGAAGAGAATTCCGTTCGGAGTTGGTCGTGAGCGATACGGGCGCTACCAACACATTTGAACGGCTGTTGCCGCTGCACCTGTCCGCCCTTGATTCAACCCGTGGTCGGCTGCGCGGTCTTGAGGCATCTACAGCTCATTGCAGTCTATATATCGGGCTCTCACAAACCGATGCCACCCTTGGGCTGAAGGGGACTAATCTCTGGATCTATCCGTCGTTCGATCACGATGCCAATGTGCGGCGCTTCGCGCGCGATATCGATGCGCCCTTCCCCGGAGTCTATCTATCTTTTCCTTCGGCCAAAGACCCGACGTTCGCGGAGCGTCATCCGGGAAAAAGCACAATCGAAGCCATCACGATGCTTCCCTACGCGGCATTTGCGCGCTGGGGCGAGACGCGCTGGAAACAGCGCGGGGACGAGTACAACGCTCTTAAACAGAGTTTGGCCGATCGACTGCGTGAGGAAGTGGAACGGCAGGTTCCGTCCGCCACCGGCCACTTCGCCTGCACGGAACTTTCCACCCCTGTCTCCACCCGGCACTTCATGAATTCCGGTCACGGGGAAATTTATGGTATCAGCGCCACGCCCGCACGCTTCCGTGAGCGGGGACTTGGCGCGAGAACCCCGATCCGCGGGCTATATCTCACTGGGCAAGATGTGGCATCGCTGGGAGTGGCAGGCGCTCTGATGGGCGGAGTGATCAGCGCATCGGCGGCGTTGGGGAAAAATCTGTTGTCAACCGTATCAAAGCTCGTGTCTTCAAAGGAGCAGCTATGTACCACTCTATCGTGAAGCGGATTGCCAAGTTGAACTTCGAACGCGTCAACCAAAAGGACTACGATGGCATTTTGAAGGACTGCGTCCCAAACATTCACCACTGTTTCGGCGGAAATCATGCCCTGAGCGGAGAGCGTCACGACCACGAGGCGCTGCGCCAGTGGTTCGAACGTCTAGGTCGCCTAGGCCCTGGCCTTACCCTGCTCGTGCATGACGTCTGGGTCAAGGGGCTTCCAAACGACACGACCATCATCGTACGCTGGTCCGCCACTGACACGCGGGTCGACGGATCACCATACAGTAATCACGGCGTGCACATCATAAGAATGCGCTGGTTCAAGGTAGTCGACATCGACGCCAACGAAGACTCCCAGGCCGTAGTCGAGAACCTCAAGCTACAGGCAACCTACGGCATCGAAGAAGCCTCCGCACCGCCTATCGTCAGCTAGCAGCAAAAGAGCAGTGAGGACGGAAGAACAGTCACCGCATCGAATGCCTGTCTCAGGGACGAGCCGCCAAGCCATGTTGTATGGTTGTGGCCGCGGTTCTAAAATCCGAGCAATCACAGGTTTAATATTCTCGATCTAATGTGGCGCAAGCAACCGCTGTCGAACCCAGGAAGTCCTCTGCTGATGGCGGACGGCGTGGGGCCTCAAACGAATCCTGCGACGCCAGCTCGGCCGATCTAGAGTAGGCAGAACGAGGGAACAACCAGCAGTATGCAGCAGTAATTGTTCGTTGCTAACCAGAGAATTTCTTGTCCGCTTTGAGCAAGGACGGTGGACAGAGTTCGGTTAGGGAAAACTGCTGGCCGTCCTCGCTGTTTTCGGAAAGGAAACAAGCTTCACCGAAGTCGGAAAGTCCGGCACTTTCGAAGAACTGCGTCCTGAACGAGGTCACACGGCGTGAAGCTGAATGTCCATGTCCTCGATCAGCATGTCAGCGTACCATTCGCGATCTATACAGTCAGCGCATCATGTTCTTTGCCCTCAACTATTCCGTGCGCAACGCTTGCATGGGATCAAGGCGCGATGCTCGCCAAGCGGGAGCCGTGCAGGCAAGCGTCGCGACCAACAGCAATATCGCCGCAACTCCGGCAAACACCACCGGATCAAGCGGCTGGGTTTCATACAGCATCGAGCGGAGCAGACGCACAGCCGCGGCGCTCGCCGCCAAACCAACTACAAGTCCAAACAGCGCGGGCCGCAGGCCATCGAGCAAGGTTGTCCGTAACACTTGTTGCCGCTGTGCGCCCAAGGCGATGCGAATCCCAATCTCCCCCTGCCGTTGACCTACCAGATAGGAGAGCACCCCATACAAACCCACAGCAGCCAGCAATAGAGACACAATGGCAAACAGAAGGAGCAGAGTGGCCTCAAAGCTTGCATCCACCGTGCTCCTGCCAACAATCTGGTCCATCGTCAGAATGTCACTGGCTGCAAGGTTCGGGTCCATATCGGCAATGATCTTCTGAATGGTCAATGCAAGGTTTAGCGGATCGGGTCCCGTGACGACAGCCAGTGAAACGCTATTCTCTTCACCGCGAAACAAGGGAAAGTAGATTGTGGGTTCAATGCTAGAGGCCACTGTTCCGCGCACATCCCCAACCACTCCAATGATTTCGAAATTGTGCGGCGCAGCAAAGTTATCATCATCAATGTGTTTCCCGATCGGATTAATGCCGGGGAGGAACTTATGCACGAAGGATTTACTGACAATGGCGAATTGGCTCTGCCCCTGGCGCTCATTGGACTGAAAGAAGCGGCCCTTTATCAGAGGAACCTGCATGGCCCGGAAAAAGTCCGGATCGACGCTCGACACATTAGCATCGAGAGATTGACCTGACGGGAGCGGTGGATCTTCGGGAATGAAGAAGCCATGGTCCGGTGGATCTCCATCTGCCGGTAGGGCATCGGTCAGTGCGGCGACTTTTATCCCCGGCAAAGTGCGCACGCGCTGGAGCAGCTGGACATAGAAATTTGTCCGCGCAATCGGGCTCTTGTAAGCAGCATCGGGCAAACTGATGCCCATCGTCAGTACATTGTGTGTGCGACAGCCAAGATCGACCGACCGAAGATGTTGGTAGCTTTTCAGCAGCAGGCTTGCGCCAACCAGCAGTACTACCGTCAGTGCCACTTCGAGCGAAAGCAATCCGCGTCTTACCCCAGAGCTGGCATGTCCAGTGTGCTGCGAGCGCGTCCAATCTCGTAAGGGGCCAAGGATGCTTTTTTCCCTCAAGGCAAGAACGGGAATCAACCCGGCAAGCAGCCCGCAGAAGAGCATGATCCCAACCGCGGCGAACACGGCGACACCGTCCAGATGAATTTCCTCTGCGCGCGGGATGTCCGGGCGCGCACTCACCAGCCAATGAATGGACAGGGAGGCCAAGAGCAATCCCAGCAAGCCGCCTGCAGAGCACAACAACATGCTCTCCACCAGTTGTTCCCGGACCAACCGCCACCGGCCGCCGCCAAGCGCCATGCGGATCGCCGCTTCTCTGCGTCGTGCAGCCGAGCGTGCCACCAGTAGGTTCGCAGCGTTCAGGCAACCGATCAGCAACAGGCATCCGGTAGCGGCGAGCAGCATCAACAGCGCAAGTTGGATATTGCCAACTCGCGACTCAAGCAGTGGCACAACATGGGTCGCGGAGGAGACAAAATTGCTGGGGAACCGCTTGTGAATGCCTGCTTGGATTGCGCTTATTTCGGCCTGCGCCTGCGTTACGGTGACACCTGGTTTCAAACGCGCAAAAACCTGGAAATTGTGAGCCCCATGCGATTGCATCCACCGGGGCGAAGTTTCGTGAAAGAGCGGCGTCCATCACTGCATCGTGGGGTCGGGGAATTCGGACCTCGCTGGCAGCACTCCGATCACCGTGTACGGCTTCGCGTCGAGCCGGATGGTCTGACCCAGAATCTTAGGATCGCCGCCATAGCGGCGCTTCCACAAACCCCAGCTCAGGACAACAGCTGCATTCCCTTCCGGCCGGTCGTCGCCAGCGTTGAAAAATCTTCCCAGCGCGGGCTTCAGACCGAGTAACTGAAACATGTTCCAGCTTGCCGTGAGCGCCATGACATGTTCGGGAAGTTGCCCGGCAGTGCCCGAGAGGTTGTAGCTGCTCCAGTTGTCGGCAATTGCCATTTGCTCGAAACTAAATTTCTGCTGTGCGCCCCAGTCGAAGAAGTCCAGACCGGCAACGGCTCGGTGATTGCGTGTCGGATCGTGAGCGTCGGCCTCGTATATACGAACCAGCCGTTCCTGATCCTGAAACGGCAATGGCTTCATCAAGACCGCATGCACCACTGTGAACATCGCCACGGTTGCGCCAATGCCAAGAGCCATGACCAGAATCACAGTCGAGGAAAATCCCGGACTGCGTGCCAGCGCACGTAAGCCGTATCGAAAGTCGCGAATCAGCTGCTCGGTCAGATTCCAGTTCCAGCTTTCCCGCGCCTGTTCGCGCAGCACCGCGGGATTTCCAAAACTCCGTAGCGCGGCATACCGAGCATCCTCAGGAGCCATGTCGGCGGCCGCATTCTCCGCAATCTGATGGTCCAGATGAAACCGGAGTTCCTCATCCAACCGAGCCGCTTCGCGTCCGCGTCTAAAAAGCATCCGAAATCGAATTTGCAGTCTCTCGATCCAACGCATGAATTTCTCCTGCCACTTGTGCTTCTTCAATCACCAGGTCGATGGCCGAGGAAAGACGGCTCCAGTTGGCGGTCTCCTCCTCAAGCTGATTCTTACCGGCAGTTGTGAGCGAATGGAATTTTGCCTGCCTTCCAGTCTCACTCTCCATCCATTTCTCTTTGATCCAGCCTTGCTGTTCCAGACGGTGCAGTGCTGGACAGAGCGCCCCCTGCTGCACTTGCAATACCTCACCAGAAACTTGCTGATTGCGCTTGGCAATGGCCCATTCATGTTTGGCTTCGAGCAAGAGCGCCCTGAGGATGAGCAGATCAAGAGTTCCCTGCGCCAGATCGCTTGGTTTCCCCATACCATGATTATCTACACTCATTATTGTCGCTAGTCAATGCGTGAGAGCTCTTGCAAGATGGAATTGGAGGGTATTTCCGGCGAGTATCGAGGAAGAGCCGTCCCATCGATGGACGCCGAAATCGTCAAATGAACTGCGAATGCAGTATTGCTTGCAATATTATGGGTAGCTGATGCTTGTGCTCGACGCGGCAGTGATTTTGGCAGCGACAAGGAGTGATGCTGGAGCCTCTCGTCAGCTTGTAATGGCGGCTCTGGGGAATCGTTTTGAACTGCTCCTCGCGGTCCTGTTGGCGCTCGAATACGAGGCAGTCTTGAAAAGGCGCGCACAACCGCCAAGAGACCATGGCACTGGACGCACCAGTAGGTTGATTCTTACGGACTATGTTGCGTGTGCATTTTCTGCGCGCCTGCGGGTGGCGTGGGCGCTTGCTGACAGGCCGTCCGGCGATCATCACTTCGATGAACGATGCTTCCTTCCAGTAGGCCAGCGAACATTTGATGGATGTCCAGCAGTGTCCAAATTGTGCGCTTCCTGGCCAACCCCGCGGCCCGAAGGGCTGTCAAATGCGATAGGAAAGCGCCTGACGGCGCTTTCTTATTGGATGTGAATGGCTGGGTCGGATTAGCGTCCCCGGGGGCTGCTGGAATACCCCAATTGGAGCGGATTGCCGCCAAGGGCAGCGAGGAGATACCAGCCCGTGGCTCCGATGTGGAGAGATGGACCGTAGGGGAAACCGAAACCCCTGTCCATTAGGCCGGTTGAGGCGAGGAGTCGATCACCTCGCGGAATGGACTTGCTGTTTACGGTCGGACCTGCTCCGAGTTCTGACTGAGCGTCACGGCAGTCGCTGAGGAAGGCAAGAGATTGCCGGATGTCATGGAAGCGCGCGGTAATGTTCTCGTTGCCGGCGCTGGTACGGGCGATGAGGGCAGCGACGGTGTGCGATGTGCCTTCGAGCCAAACGGCATGGGGATCGCAGCCGGCGATGCTGGTACTGAGACTGGCTGGGTCGAAGACCATTCCGGTGATCTTTTCACTTCCCGTCAGATCGCTGGAGACTGCAATGTTCATCGAGAGGCGATTGAATACCCCCGGCGAGCAATTCCTGCACTTTAGTTATCTGCTCCGACCGCCGTATGCACCTGTAACCCCCGGCCCGTGTTTCATGGCTTTCAATGCAAGTTCCCTTTGCATTCGGAACGCCGCTCGAGTGCTCATAGGTGAGTTGGCTGTGCAAAATGTACGGTAGGATGTTCACGTCCCTGTCGAGCGTAGCTGCGTATCGGCGGTCTTCCATCGTTTTAATCAAACGGCTGCATGTCGCCGATCGGCGTTTTCCTTGTACCTATTCTGTGGTCTATCAATTCTGCCCCGCAAGTCGCTCTTCTGATCGGGCTTTCCAGGCGGCGCCGTCTCCACCGCTCTGATCAAGTCGGTGGCTTTGGCAGCACCTGGATCAGACCCATCATTCCGCCATCTTCATGTTCCAGCAGGTGACAGTGATAGACAAACATGCCTACCGTGTTGGGGTTTCTGAAGTCCATCCGGAGCGTCACACTCGGATATCGTGAGCTCTTCCCGTCCCAATAAGGAACATTGATGATGTCTCGCAGGAAGGGCTCATCGACTGCGACTCCATCCCACTGCGTCAGCAGGAAGTGAATCTGGTGAATGTGAAATGCATGCATCTCAGGAGAGCGATTTTCGATGACCCAATCTTCCACATCGCCTTGTTGCACCGTGATGCTCGGGGAGGCTTCCCGCGGATCAAACGGCTCCTGGGGTTGCCCTTCCACCGTGAGCATGAATTCGGTCGGACTGTCGGGGCGGTTAGGATCCTTGGGCCGTTCGGAGAAATAAAGATGCCGGGTGCGCACCGTTGGGACGTCGCCAAGCCATACAGATGCAGAAGGGGTGAGCGGCCTGGGCGAAACGGAGAGGTGCGACATCTCGGGAGCATGATCCCCAGAGATGATGTTCGCCAAAGGACGTACGGGGTCGTTTTCGCCTGCTGGCCCCGTATCGACGCTACGCGTGATGACGCGTGCCTGAGCGCCTTTCGGCACTCCTTTGAAGATGAAACCGACCCGGGAACCGGGCGGCAGAAAGACGTGGTTCACCCAGAGGACCCGGTTTCGACTCATACCTCCCTCATTGATGGGAACGCTGTCGATGGAGACCACCCCGATCGATTGGGGCGTATTGCCGACCAAGAGCTGAAGGTCGATATAGGTGACTGCGGATGCGTTTAGAACTTGCCAGAGCTGCCGCTCAGAGGGTCTTACCAAGATGGTCGCCGGAGGATAGTCTGGGTAGGGCACCGGGACGAAGTTGATCGAGAGGTCTTTGGCAGGTTTACCTCCTCCGGTTCCTGTGTTGCGAATATCTCCCTCGGCGTCGGTGAGGGGCGGCGGCGCGGGAAATCCTATCTTTTCCGGAGGCGCATTCGGGTGGAGCAGATCCTCATCCCGGATCACGAAGGTTCGTTCTGGCAGGCCCT
The DNA here is from genome assembly GCA_036519195.1 of Occallatibacter sp. GTDB lineage: Bacteria > Acidobacteriota > Terriglobia > Terriglobales > Acidobacteriaceae > Telmatobacter. The sequence goes on from DATDLS010000110.1 coordinate 16,327, forward strand.
CCAGGGCCTGGTTGGCGCGCTCAATTCCCTCGACGATCAGGGCTCCGGAGGCTCCTCCGAGCACCTGCGGATTCGTAAAGCCGTGCACATGCGGGTGGTACCAGTACAATCCCGGCCACTCGTCATCCGGAATCCGAAAACGGTATTCGAAGGGCCGTTTTCCGGGGGCGATCAGGGTATGAAGCACGTCATCTTCATGACACACCGGAGGCACCGTCAGACCATGAAAGTGAAGATTCGTGGCAAGCGCGGTCATGGCGGCGCCTCCGCATGGCGACGAGAGAGACATCATCGGCATGTTTGAACCAGTCGCCTGTGTGCCATTTTTCTGAGAGACCAGGGGAAACGCTGTTAGCCTGTTTTTCAACCTCAGGATAAGAAGATCCCCAGGCTGAAGACGAAGTGTGGGAGACATATCTCCCTTCCTGTCGTAATAGCAATACTCTTGCTGTCCATCCGCGCGCTGCAGATTGCGGTAGGTCAGGTCGACTTGCAACACGCCGTCATGACTGCGCAATGCTGCGGGCTCGGTCACGATGCTTCCGGGGACTGGACGCTGACAAGCAGGCTGCGCAAACAGCTGTGCTCGAGTGGAGAAGAGCATCGAAAGGGATGCGAGCCCTAGAAGAATGACCGTCATTCGTCGAATCATCACAAACAGTCGCTTCGCTCCCGGGAGCATCGCAGCCAGCAGCGAGGCATCACTCGCGCACCATTTCATTGAGGGCGGCCGCCCTTGATTCATACTCTCGCTTTGTTAAGATCCGATGAACGCGCGAGCCGAGACTCGCCAGTTATGGCGCTGGCTCTCAACAAGAGTCCAGAGGGAAGTTACATCCGCAGTGCACTCAGAGCAGCAGTTTCATGAGAAGTAGAATCCATTCCAGCAACTTCATTTTTCATCCAATTCATTGTGGCGCAACAAAAGTGGGGTATCGTTTTTCCTGCTGCAAAGTATGCGTCCTTGCAGTGATGACTCCGCTTGGGCGCTCCGGAGGCTCGTTTTGATGCAAAAGTGTTCATCGATTATCTCCCTCGCACTCGTCGCGCTGCTCTCGAATCCATCGCCATCCTTTGCTCAGCAAGGCCATGCGACGGCTTCCAGCCGCACCACAACCCCGATTAAGCACGTCGTCGTGATCTTCGACGAGAACATTTCCTTTGATCACTACTTCGGAACCTACCCGGTAGCCGAGAATCCTCCCGGAGAACCGAACTTCCAGTCGAGTCCGGATACCCCGTCGGTGAATGGCTTGACGTCCACTTTACTGAAGAACAACCCGGATGCCGCGGCCCCGTTTCGTCTCGACCGCTCCGAAGCTGTCACCTGCGACAACGACAACGCCTACACCGAGGAGCAGAAGGCGTATGACGGAGGCCTGATCGACCAGGTCTCGGAACTACTCAGCGGTACTGGTGCAGGCTGCACGCCGAATCTCGCTATGGGTTACTACGACGGCAATACGGTCACCGCGCTCTGGAACTACGCCCAGCACTTTGCCATGAGCGACAGTTTCTTCGGAACCAACTTCGGCGTCACGCTCATGGGGCATCTCAACCTGGTTTCCGGACAGACTCATGGGGCCACCCCGGCTTCCGTATCCGGCAAAGTCGTCAACGGCAGCGTCATTGCCAATATCGATCCGGCTCTCGATGACTGCTCCACCGGCACGACGATTCAGATGTCGGGAGCGAACGTCGGCGATCTCCTGAACGCCAAAGGAATTACGTGGGGTTGGTTTTATGGTGATTGGACCCCAACCAGCGTGACCGGCGGCAAGGCGCAATGCGTGACCGAATATGACGGTCATTACACGCCCTTTCAGTACTACGCCTCCACCGCCAATCCGCACCATCTGGCTCCCTCCTCGGTGCGGGCCATCGGCTCGACCGACCGGGCGAACCATCAATATGCGCTCACCGACTTCTGGAATGCCGTTGCAATCGGCAATGTCCCGGCGGTGAGCTTCCTCAAAGCCCCTGCCGACGAAACAGGCCATCCATCCAATTCGAGTCCGCTTGCCGAACAAACCTTCCTCGTCGATACCATCAATCGTCTGCAGCAAAGCCCCGCCTGGAACGACATGGCGATTCTCATCGCCTGGGACGATTCCGATGGCTGGTACGATCATGTGCTTGGACCGATCGTCAACAAATCCAGCGATCCCAGCAACGATGCCCTGCTCGGATCTACCGGGCTGTGTGGTACCACCGCGTCGGGAGCCTACCAGGACCGTTGCGGCTATGGTCCTCGCCTTCCCTTTCTCGTGATCTCACCCTTCGCCAAGAAGAATTTCGTCGCTCACACGGTTGCCGACCAGACTTCGATCCTGCGGTTTATCGAAGACAACTGGCAACTTGGACAGATCGGCAATCAATCCTTCGATGCATTCTCCGGTTCCCTTCTGAACCTGTTTGACTTCAATAGCCGAGACATCGGTTTCTCGGATCGCACGTTGATTCTTGATCCGAGCTCGGGCCAGCCGCAATCAGGACGGTAATAAGCAGCTTGCCGCCAAGCCACGTTGAAGGCGCCCTTTGGGTGCCCAGCGTTAAGACAGCAGGGTCGCTTATGATGAGGCGATCCTGCTTTATTTCCTGATCCTCGCCGAAAATTTGGGCTCTCTCCGTCCCGCAAGCCTGGAACCAGCTTGCACGCTATCGCGCCGGTCGCCTTTCTGGTCCAGTCTTGCGCTCGTGGTGTTCCTGGACCAGTCCGTCGCAAATAGGAAACCGAGAGCAACTCCAGAACTTTCCATATCTGCCTCGGCGGAGCACTGTTTGAGCTTTGCATTTTGGGCATGTTGGCGCGTTTGTTGGGCGGTCCTCATTTCCAGCGGCCAGCCGTTGAGCTCTGTTGAGCTTGAGGCCCTCCGTCCACCCGCATCTGCTCTCGCATTCCCAGTACGGACCCGACTTTCCCATTCGGTACGTAGTTCGAGCCTTGCAGCCAGGGCACTTCGGATTCTCTCCCAAAAAAGCCCGACCTTCTGCATGATCTGGACTTCTGTTGCCGGTCACGCTCAAGAATACTGCCATTTGTAGGGCTCCCGGCTTGCTGACCACCCTGAGCATCGTTTCATTCCTCCGACCGGTATCGGACAGTGGATTGAGCGAACCGAACCAAATGATCTCATCATCGACTACAACGACTGGCTGATGTATCTCCCCTCTGGTATCAACCGTACAACCCATAGCGTCTAAGCTATCAAGCGCTCCCTTAGCGTCATCAGCCGGAATTGATCCATTCTGAGCTGGCGGCCGCGTCACACACCTGATTGCGATCCCTTCCGCATTTTTCTGGCGAAACAAAGCCTCGTACGCCGCTACCCGCTGCAGCGCGACAAACGGGGAGTAGATCGCGATCCCTCTTTTAGCGTGGTCAAGGTCCGCGCGAAACACCGCGTCGAAGCTCGATCGATCATAGAGTCCCGTGGCCAGTGCCTTCGAATCAAAATCCAACGGATGACCGTACTCGCGCCAATCCTCAATGTTCGGCCACATGGCGATGACATCCCGAACATCTACGACCCTGCCTCGCACCGAAGCTGTAAAGAGAAGTTCTCGAAGAAATGCGTCGCCGGGCAGTTTCCTATCCAGGTACTCAAGGTTCGCCACAAAGATTAAATGCGCCTTCGCCCTACTTACAGCGACGTTAAATAACTGAGAACCAGGATCATCTGGCCTTCCCGCTTGAGCAAACATACTGACAAATCTTTCACCAATACTGTCCGGTATATCAATGATCATTGCAGTCTTTTCAGCGCCCTGGTAACGATGTACTGTGCCCACCAACACCTCACCGTGAGTCACCAGCCTTTTGAGCAGCTCCTTCTGCGCTGTAAATGGGGTGCATATTCCGATGGTGAATTTGCCCCCCGGAAGCTCCGCTCTATCACAAGAGGCTTGGTGTTCGCTCAGGAATCTGACCAAATTACGGACAGCGAATGCATTCATCAGGTTGTAGCGAGAAGAGCCAAATCTTGCAACGAAAGGCTGAATGGAAGACGTATCAATAATTGTCATTTCGCCATCGAACGGCGCCGGGAGCTCGTTTGCCGGACCAGTCCAGCTAGGAGATGTAACCAGTCGTCCTTCGTACATTCTTTCTGAGATTAGATCGCAAATTCCGGCCTTCATCCGATATTGCTCTGCTAGCATCACAGTCCGCTTTGCTGTGCTCCCCCCGCTAAATGCCTTCGGTATTCCAGCAGCGTGAAAAACATCGCAGCCAATTGTCTCAAGGATGGCTTGCTCGTCGGTGGGGACAATCGGGGCAAGTTGGCGAAAATCTCCGGATATGATTACCTTCTCCTTCGCCAGGCCGCAGACATAATACAGGGCGGGAAGAATCACCATGGATGCTTCATCAACGATGACTGTATCGAAGTTTCCAAACTGCTGTGGTGACAGGAACGCCTTGGTTACAGTGGCGCCGACAATTCTTGCCCCTACGATAATCGACTGCGCAATACTATCGAGCTTGACGTTGATATTCGCGATCTCGCGAAGAAGAGAAGCTACCTTGGTTTCGACCGCAGATACGATGCTTTCGGCGTCTGCTCGGTCGTAGCTGTGGAGGCTCTCAGCCAGTGCGTTGTAACGAGCCGATACTTTTTCCAGTCTCCTCGTCAACTCGGGATTGTCGCGTTCTCTTTGCTGGTCGCGAATCATTGCCTTAACATTGTTTCGTCGGGCATCACATTGCGCCATATCGCGTTTAATGATTTCTTCGTTTCGCATTAACAGGCGACGAAGCGGTCCTGCATTCGCACGAAGAGACAATTCACATTCGAGTGCTGCAAATTGCTGGAGCACTTCGGCTTGTTGAGCAATAATTGTAGCCGATGCCTTGTCAAGCTTTTGGCGACGCTCTTCAGCGACTGCGCGTTCTTGGGATGCTCTATCCAGCGCAAGGAATTGTTCTAGAATGTGCCTCGACGAATCGGCGCGTGCTCGAAGTTTCTCCGCAGCATCCTGCAACTCCAACTTCCGTTTCTGGAGATCAACCGATTTTCGACGAACTATTCCGTCAAGCGTCAGGTATTCAGTGAAGCGCTCCGGAATGCCCTCAGACTTACCGATGCGGAGGAATTTTCCATCAATCAAAGCCGGATGGCTTAATCCGAAATTCTCGCAGAGCCTTGTTAGGACCTGATCTACAGCTTGATTCGTGTTCGAGCAAAGCAGCACGCGTTTGCCGGCTGCGAATAGTAGTTCATTGATTACCCCCAGGGTTTGAGTCTTACCAGTTCCAGGTGGCCCCCAGAGGTAAGTCACTCTATTAAAGGTTGTATGGTGGACTGCCATTTTCTGGTGAGAATTAAGCTCGCCGAAGATTACCTGATGAGGTTCAAGGAGGGGCGCCTCTGCTTGATCACCGGAGTTATCCAATACTTCGTCTGCGATCGAGTGGTTCAGGCGAGCCTCTCCGCTTCTCGCCTTCTCCAAGCGATCAGCCAGGGCCTCAATCATCGCCGTGTTGTCGATTCTTAGAACGCATCCTGCTATCGCGGGACCGAAGTCTTCGGCAAGCGAGATGATGAGCCACTGGCTTGATATCGAGGCAATTGTTCCGTCACATGTCCTGCTACCGACGTGGATGGTGACTCTTGCGCCCTCGAAGAGTTCCGCATCTCCTTCAAAAGGAAAACAGTAACCTCGATTGCGACCGTCTAGTTCTGCAATCACGCCATCCTGGAGGGCAACAGTTCGCAATCTAGTCCCCTTGCGAAGCATGTCCTTAACTAACGCTCGAAGAGCTGAGATGAATTTGTCCAGTCGCGACGCATTGGGTGGGAGCCCGAGATCTAGATCACGCCGGACTGGAGGCACCCAACGATTCGGTACGTCAGGTAATATTCCACACGGTCTAATTGACGAGACGAACTGTTTGTGCGTCGCCATACAACGTCGCCTTCTCCCGCAAACAGATCTTCAGATGGCACTTCTCGATCGCCGAAAGATCTTGGCTCGAAACCGCCATGCTCTGAGTTAAACATCCCTTCTCGCCCGCTCGTCGAGTCGAAGTCTTAGGTTGCCGTGGATCGCTCTCGCGAACTCGGATTTTGCACCACTGGAAGGTGAGATGATTTCAGTTTGAGTTGTCCTTAACTTGCTTGATCGTCGGTAAGTAGCTTGCCCACAGTCGGAGCACTTTTGTACCGGAGCTCGGTACAGCGATTCGTGACGACAGCCTCGTTCCGCAGCGACTCCTTCTAGAACCGGCGAAGATCCTGGCCCATGATGTCGATGCAGGGTCCGGACGTCAACGAATTTATACTACGCCGGTAGCCCCATACCTGCTACGAGTTTCGCGATTTTGGGGTCCTACTGTATCCCAAAAATATTTGCGGGGATGGTGCTCATTTTTATGTGACGACGTAAACTGAATTCCGGAGAGATTGACGGCTCATTCGAGTTGCATGAGGTGCGGGGACGAACATTGGCCTACGGTGTTGATTGGCTCGTGTCGAGAAATGAAGGCGAATGTGGCTGGAGAGTTCCGACGAGACAGGACAGGACAGGATCGATTCGCATTTCAGCTCAGCTCCTTCTAACGCCCGGCCGTGGTGCGCCAAACAATTGTGTCCTACGGGAGTTGTATCTGTCTGCGATCTGGCCGGCCCGGAGATGGTCTGACGCGAAACGGCGGCACTGAGGAGAGTGCACAGACGGGCAGACAGGAAAGCGGATTCTGGAGTCAGAGACTCCACCAGATGAGAGAGACCCTACACCGCGACCTGCTTCTTCGTTGACTTCGCCCAGAACTTCGACCGGCCTTCCTTGCAGCCTTCGCTTTTTTTTCGCAGCGAAATTTCGCTTTGCCTTCGCAGTCGGCGCGCCGATCGCAACTCGCTCTGGAAAGACCGGCAAAGCGCAACTATAGGCAGGCGTATCCTAGGTCAACGCCGCTGGACAGGTCATCGCTAAAATCATTCACTGCTATACTCTCCAATGGCAACGCCTTGAACGCCTCCATCCCCTGGGTGAAGCATAGGGCAATTCCCGCTTTACAAAGTTAAGAAGAACTTGCGCGAGCCACTCCAATGAGTGGCTCGGCCGTCAGAAAACCCAGAGTTGGATTCGAATGAAAGTACTCAGATTGACTTTTGGAATCGGAGCGGTTGAGCGTGTTCAGCAGCTGAGACTGAGACAGCTGCTTCGGGTTGTCATTCTCGGAGGACAAGGCTCATGAGAGGCGAGCCCGCCGCTATCGTTCGCTGCTCGAGCACAGCCGTGAGTGCGGCGACGCCGCACTCGGGTCTCATTTCCTGACTTATGCCTGCCTATTACAGGAAAGCCGCAACTTCAGAAAGTGAGTTTCAGGGCGAGCTGGATCAAGCGGGGATTATTCACGGTTGAATTCACTGAACCGAATCCAATCTGGCTCACATCGTTGATCGGCATTCCGAACTGCGGATGATTGAAAAGGTTGAAGAACTCGGCACGGAAGTTCAATCCCATTTCTTTGCGCGGCAGCGCAAAGTCCTTGATGAGCGAGGCGTCCGAGTTGACAAAATCGGGACCGACGACCGGCACGCGAGCCGCGTTGCCCAACTCGCCGACCGGAGGCGCAGCAAAGCATGCCGAGTTGATCCACTGATTCTGGCCGTGGTTGGCGGCGTAGGGATTGCAACCTGCAACCTGATTCGGCCGGTTCCAGTTGTTGTCATTGCCTCCGTTCTCGAAGAAGACACCGGACTGGTTATTGCTGTCGATCAGTGGGACAGGGAATCCAGAAGAAATCTTTTCGATGAGAGTCAGCTGGTAGTTGCCGAGAAGCGCGTTGGTCAAATTATTCCAGCTGTTGCCGAACATTCTGCCCTTGCCGACGGGCAGATCGTAGATGACACTTCCTGTAAAGCTATTGTTGAGATTGATCTGCGACAGGGACCAATCCAGGGATTGCCAGTTGGGAAGGGGAAAATAGGGGGCGCTTAGTACGGATCCTAAACCGTCGGACAACCCGTTGTCGTAAGTGTGGGAATAAGTGTAAGCAAAGAGCGCGTATAGGCCATGCTTCGGCGTCTTGGTTTCAGCCTTGATTTGCAGCGAATTATAACTTGTGTCCCCCACATCGCCGAAGAGTGAAACGGTGTTGAAGTTGGGGAGGTTGGGTAAGGGCGGGTGGTAGAATGCCCCACCGGGCAAGCAGCCGAGCGTGTAGCCAGGGACAGTGCCGCAAGCAGTTGGGCTGCTGGTGTTGAGGTCGTTGCCGCCGACCAGGATATGGTTGCCGCTCGAACCGGCATAGCCGGCAGTGAGTACGACGCCACCTATTAGCTGGCGCTCGATGTTCACGTTATATTGGTGGACTCTGCCTAACTTGAGGTTCGTCGGCTCCGTATAGAACGTGCCGGTGAAGTTGGCGGCGGAGGGCGGAGAATTGAGGGGCGCAAATCCGCTGGAGAGACTCAGGCCGGTCGGGTTCTGCCCAAGCACCGTTGCGCAGTACGAGGTCGCGAAAGCGCAGCCGGCGGATTCGCCGAAAATGGCGGGACCGGCGTCGGATTCACCCAGCCACGGCGGATTCTGCCATAGTCCCTGGGCACCCTGGCTCCAGGCCGAATCGTGAAAAATGCCGAAGCCGGCGCGGAGCACCGTCTTGTCGCTACCAAAGACCTTCCAGGCCGCTCCCACGCGGGGTTCGAGAGCCGTCCAATCCATTTGCACACCCGCCGAAGCGCTGACGCCGTCCTGATTGGCTACCAGAAGCTGTCCTGTAGAAGGAATGTAGTTGGCGAGGCGTCCGTGGGCTTCGCTGGTGGGAGTGGTCATGTCCCACGCGAAGCCGAGATTGAGCGTCAGAGCCGACGTGACTCTCCAGTTATCTTCGACGAAGGGGCGGTAGATCTTCCAGCGGCGACCTGTGACCGCACCGTTGAATGTCTGGTCGTGAATGGCGAGTCCGCTGAGGCCCATCAGGAAATCGGCCTCTGGATTGCCCGCGACGCTTGTGCAACTCGGCGTGCTGGCCGGGCAAGTATATCCGCTAAAAAGCCCGGCGTCGCCGATGGTCCAGAATCCATCCTGAAAGGCTTCCGCGCCCACGTTCATCTGATTGTCGCGGATGTCAAAACCGAACCGGATGTCGTGATTGCGGCGGATGAGTTCAAGGGAATCTCTGTAAGAGAAGATATTGGTTCCACCTATGAAGGGAGAGTAACCGCGATCGCCGAGAGCCCAATAGCCGCCAGTTAATTCGGTCGAAACCAGGCCGCAGCTAAAGGCCCCCGACGCACAGTTGGAACTGCCGGCCGGGCATCCCAGATTGGCGTTGGGAATGCCTCCGGGCACGATCGTTGCCGATGCGCAGGTGCCGGAGCCCAGCGACATGATGTAGTCGAAGATGCGGTCGTACCCGACGCTAGCCTGGTTGATCGTCGACGCGTTGAACACGTGGGTTTCGCCGAGGGCGATTTCGCGTGCGTGGTTGATCAATCGTTCCGTGCTGCCGAAGGCGTTGGCTTCAGCCAGCCCTGGAGCCCCGCCCGGAACAAACGAAAACGCCTGATCGTAGCTGAATCGGGCAAAGGCGTTGTCCTTAGGGGAGAAAGTCTGGTCCAGACGGGCATCGAACTTGGTTTCGTTGAGACTGCGGACTGGCTCGTTTACGTAGTTGAAGCCATCCGTGGCGTTGCTAGCGTTGGGTGTGGGATAGATGTTCATCATGGCCTGGCCAATGTTGTTGATCAGGCCGGTCGGAATCTTATTACAGGGAACTCCCTGTGCCTGGCTTCCGTTGGCATTGACTGGCATAGGGCTGCCCTGCCCATTGCACTGGAAATAGATATTCGGAGAGACATTCGGGTTGGTCGAAGCACCAAACATATTCGGGTTGGAGATGACGAGTCCGGAGACAGGGTTACCGAACGGGTCCTCGGAGAAGTCGCCGCTGCGCATGGCAAGAGAAGGAACCAGACCTGTAAAGGGAATGGCTTCACGTTGATACTTCTGTTCGCCATCGACGAAGAAGAATGTTTTGTTCTTGCGAATCGGGCCGCCGACGGAGCCTCCAAATTGATTCAGATTGAACTTTTCCGGCGAAGTGGCGAAGAAACTTTCGGCATCGAGGTCGGTATTGCGCACAAACTCGTAGAGCGATCCATGGTAATCGTTCGTACCTGACTTGGTTGTGACCAGAACGGTCGGTCCGGCCCGAGTGCCGTATTCGGCGGAATAGCTGTAGGTGAGAACCTTGAACTCTTGAATGTCGTCGATTGAGGAAAAGATGCCGATACCGCCGGCAGTTAATTCATTGTTGTCGATGCCGTCCAGCAGCCAATCGGTGCTATTGGGACGGGAGCCGCCAACCGACAGAGAGAAGGAACCACGCGCAGCCACCTCACTGTCGCTACCGGAGGTGAAAAAGCTGTTGGGGTTGGTCTCTGTCGTTGCGCCGGCAGTGAGCGTGGCGAGCTGAACAAAATCGCGGCCGTTCAAGGGCAGCTGCGACACCTGTTGCGAAGTGATGACCTGGCCAAGAGTGGCATTGGCTGTCTCAACGGCTACCGCGTCGCCGGCCACCGTCACAGTGGTGTTTACTGTCGCAGGTACGAGCGTAAAATCGAGTTCCCGGGCTTGCTGAACTTGGAGATTCATATCCTTGGATTCGGCGGTTCGAAAACCCGAAGATTCGACGCGTACGGTATATGTCCCGACAGGGAGCAAGGGGACCAGATAGTGGCCCGCTTCGTCCGTTTTGGCTGTGCGCTCCAGGCCGGTTTCTTGAGCGATGACGGTGACCGTGGCTCCCGCAACACCCGATGCAGATTTATCGCGGACGTTACCCGAAAAGCTTCCCGCTGATTGACCATAGATGGCCGGCGTGACGCCAAGCACAAATGCGATGGCAACGGCTAGAAAGAATCGTTTGTGCGGTATCTGGCTAGTTAATTCTTGCGTCGATTGCGTACACTTCGGCTCATTGATTGTGCACCTCATCATCAAACCCCTTCCAAGGAAAAATTGGCTTGCCTAGAGTGGAGCGGTCGATTAATTGGTCGATTCATTGTAGGAATCGCCCTGCGGAATGTCAAAGCTGGATAGTGCTAAAGGGGTGCACGTCAGGAAAACGAGAATTGGCAGCTGGGGCCGGATTTGCATCCCTATCTCAGCGTTGTAAGCGATCAGATGAGGAGGCGGATTGATGCAGATGGATACGCTTCAGCAGCTTGAGTTGAGCTCAGCAGAATCCAAGGCAGGATCGGCGACGGTGGGCAATATGCGGCCAGGAGCATGAATCGATTGCAGGCGATCAAGTGACGCACTAGGTTCATGCTGAGAGTCATCTGCGGTCGCTCGACGCGAACGGCCAGAATGGCCCTTGGATACTGAAGACTCGCTTCGTGGATAGAAAGCGGCAATTTGGGGGTCTCTTCGAAGAGTCGCTGACCGTGAGTTGAACGGCCCAACTCGCTTTTCCAAACATTCTGGTTCAGGAAACACGAGTTGGAGACGTCGCGCAGCTAGAGGTATCCGTATTCAAGCTTGGGGTACCAGTCGGTGCCGCGGCCCTCGGGAGTCAAATCCAGCATTAGCCAGAGTGGGTCAAGATCGGGGCCGCCACGTGGATCTTGTCCGGGGTCCGCCATCGCCCTGCTCATTTCTCCGCTGTAGAAGTGTCGCGTGACTCCGCCGCGGCGAGTGAAGATGCTGAGTCCTGGCACATCCGCGTCGTCAGAAGTAACGTAGGTGCGCGTGTACTCGCCGCTGACATCGGACGCGAACGGAAGATTGCCGAAGCCACGCTGCCGCTTGAAATCGACGAGACGTTCGATGGGTGAACGGGCAGTGACAGCGATTGAGAGGCGCTCGCGCAAGTTAACGGCGACTCCGTTCCATGCACTGAGAAACGAAGTACACATTGGACACGGTGCCTTGCGCTGTGGGCCGTACATCATGCTGTAGACCATCAGCGTGTCCCTTTCACTGAAGAGCCTAGAGAGAGAAGTCTGGCCTGATTCGGAGATGAATTCGAAGTCCTTTGCTAATTCGCCGCCGGGCGGTAGCGCGCGCCGCTGACGCGCGACGTGCTCAATGTGGCGGCGCAACTCGATCTCCTCGGCGAGCAGCGAATTGCGCGCCGCGCGATATTCGGCGCTCTCGTTCGGATAATGAGCCCGATTGGTCGCAGCCAGTTGCTGCGCCGGAACAAGCTTTTCGGAATTGAGCATAGGATCCTCCGAAGGACAAGACCGCCCGCTCATTGGATGCCATTCGCGGCAGACGAGTCATGGCGGTCCGGACCGGAAACCAACGGAGGTGCGCAGGAATTCCGGTCTCTTTTTGGAACGGATCGTAGGTGCTTTTATTTTTTGTTACTGACGAGAGAGAACATGGCTCCCTGAGGATCCTGGCCGTTGATGATCCAGCTACCACCTGGTACCTCCATTGGACCATTCAAGATCTTGCCGCCGCCGGTCTTGACACGTTCGATGGCTGCGCCGATGGAGTCGACATGGAAGTAGAAATTCCAGCACGACACGGGAATATGAGCGGGCTTGGTCATCATGCCGCCATCGCCCATTTCCTTATGTTCGCCCTCATCAAAGATCCGGTAGACACCCATTGCCCCCATGTCCATATCGCTGACCTTCGTCCAACCGAAGAACTTGTTGTAAAAGTCAAAGCCGCCTTCGAGGTCCGTTGTGTAAAGTTCGTGCCAACCGATGGTGCCGGGGGCGGGTGGCGCCGGGCGCTCCGGTGAAGGCATGGCTGGGTTGGGAGTAAAGATCACAATTGCTGCACCCTGGGGGTCGGACATGACGGCGAACCGTAGCATACCGGGAACGTCGGTCGCGGGTCTCCAGAGCTTACCACCGGCTTGGACAATCTTTTCTATGTGCGCGTCAACGTCATCGACCGAGATGTAACCAACCCAGGCCGTGTGCCCGGAAATATTCAACATTCCGGCTATTCCGACGTTGCCCAGGTTGAATGTGGTGTATTGCATGCCGTCAGTGCTAGCTGGCATTTCCTGAGTGGTCCAGCCGACAACATCAGAGTAGAACTTACCGGCGGCTTTTGTATCGCTGGTCATTAGCTCGTACCAGCCGAATTTTCCTTTAGGTGTAAACATTATAGGTACTCTCCAGGTTGCAGGTCGCAAAATAATGATCGACGACCATGTGGCTGGCCGTTGATATCAACATAATTGATACCAACATCACGGAGCACATGTCAACCCGGCTTCAGTTAAAGTTGATGCAGAAAGACCCGATGCTCTCCTAGACGGCTAAAAGCCCATATGAGCACACCCTCGGAAATCGCCCTCCGATTTTCATCCGCATAGGTGGGTCGAAGACCATGCAAAACTCGCGAGAAATAGACCCGAGTTTGCTTGCCGAAGACTGACCAACTGCCATGTTCAGGCATTGTTTTCGGTGTCCGCCCGGTCAGGCACGGTAGACTGTTTGCTCAGATTTGGCATGCGCAAATCCGGTGAGAATGGCCTCTGCGGTTCGGATCGGCCATAGTTTCGTGGACTACAAAAAACTTGCTGCGCCTTAGCCCTGGATGATGTGAGGCACACTGGCGCGCTCCAGCACTCCAGACTCTGCCGCCTGAACCCTCTGCCTGATCCTTCGATGGGCTTCCAGTTTGAGGCTGTTAGAGCTGATGCCTATCTGCCGAACCTAGATAGCGAGTTGGCGTGGTACCAAGCTGCATCCGAAACATGGAAATGAATGCGCTGGGTGTGCTGTAACCAGCATCGAGAGCAGCATTTGTAACCGATTGGCCCTCAGCCAGTCGCTGCATCCCATGAATCAGCCGAGCTCGCTGCCGCCAGCGGCTGAAGGACATGCCACATTCGTCCGCGAACAGGCGCTGCATGGTTCTCTTGCTGGCGCCGCATTCCATCGACAAAGTCTCGAGCGGCCGGGTCTCATGAGGATTGGCGCGCAGCAGATTGGCAAGCTTTCTGGCGCGCGAGTCGTGCGGCTGCGGTAGCTGCACAGGGACCGAGTCAACCAGCCGCAATTGATCCAGGATGAGTTCAATCACGTGCCGCTCCGGCGCCACCCGCTTGCGGAGTGTGCGGAGTTGGCACGCGTGCAGAATGAGTTCGCGTAAAAGCGAGGAGATGTTGGTGACGAGGCAGCGCCGGGGAAGCGTGCTGCATAATTTTGGCTGGAAATAGAGCGTTCGCATGGAAACCCGGCCCGACATGCTGACTCCATGCGCGGTCTCCGCCGGTATCCATACGGCGCGCATCGGCGGCACGACCCAGACGCCTTCGTTTGTCTCAACCGTCATGACTCCTTCAGAGGCAAAGAGCAATTGGTCTTCGCGGTGGGAATGCTGCCTGATGGCATAGCCATGTACAAACTCCCACGACGCACCGGCCATATCCGCGATCCGGCGGCCGTTCTGGGCAAAAAGGAAGGAGTGGCGTGTTCGCGACATTTATTGTCACAATAGTGGAAGTCAACCAACAGGACAACTGCTATTTCTTGGTAAGCAACTTCTTTTTCGAGAGGCAACTCCGGAGGCATCCATGTTGGCTGCGGGCAGAATGGTTGGATTTTTGACAACGACGGATTACGAGAAGGCACGCGCTTTTTACGAAGGCAAACTCGGCTTTAGGTTTGTCAGCCTGGACCAGTTCGCGCTAACCTTGCGCGCGGGCGAGAACATGATCCGCATCAGCCAGTCGGAAACGTTCAACCCGGCCCAGGGCACCGTGCTGGGTTGGGAAGCCGACGACTTGCGCGCAGTCGTGTTGTGGCTTAGGAGCCAGGGCGTGGAGAGCGAAAAATATGCATTTGTAGAGGACCAGCAGCTGGGGATCTGGAGCGCACCTTCTGGAGACCAAGTAGCATGGTTCAAGGACCCCGATGGGAACGTTCTTTCCATCAGCCATCATGTTTGAGCCTTGTGTGCGCCGGAAAACCTGTGTACCGTTGATGTTGGACATGACGAATCACGGTCTGACGCTACCCAAGTATTCGATCGGCACCGGTGACCGGTTTGCGCATCAAGCAAAAGCGCAGCTGCAAGCCTGCGTTGAAGCTCTTGAGCAAGGAATCGAAGTCATTCCGGTGTGGAACAAATCCAACCGCGAGCACACAATCATCGGCTCGGAACCGCACTCGGTGCGCGACGCTGCCGATGCGGCCGTTGCGGCGCTTGGCTGGAAGCTGCCCTACTTCTGCGACGCTGACCACATCACGCTGGAAACAGCCAGCCGCTTCTTCGGATCGTGCGATTTCTACACCATTGATGTTGCTGACGCGATTGGCCACCCGGCGGCGACGGCCGAGATTGATCACTTTGTGAAGCGCCACCCCGAGTTGCTCGGGACCATCCAACTTGGCGCTGCAACCGAAGCAGTTACGATCAGACCGGAAGACCTGCGCTGGGCAGCAGCGAAGTTTCTTGGCGCAGTGATGAAGGCCGGCGAGGTCTATCGCAATATTCTGAACGCCAAGGGCGCCGGGCACTTCATTGCGGAAATTTCCATGGATGAAACCGATCGCGCGCAATCGCCGGCGGAGTTGCTCATCATTCTTGCCGCAATTGCCGATGAAGCGATTCCTGTGCAGACCATTGCGCCCAAGTTCAGCGGTCGATTCAACAAGGGCGTGGACTACGTTGGTAATCAAGGAAAGTTTGAACATGAAATGACGCTCGACGTAGCCGCCATTGCGCACGCAATTCAGCAATACGGGCTGCCGGAAAATCTGAAGCTCAGTATTCACTCCGGGAGCGACAAGTTTTCCATCTACCCCGCCGTTCACGCCGTAATGCGGAAGCTGGACGCCGGCGTACATCTGAAAACGGCGGGAACCACGTGGCTGGAAGAGTTGATCGGACTGGCCGAAGCCGGCGGCGATGGGCTGGAGCTTGCCAAAGATATCTACGTGGAAGCATTTACTCATCGCACGGAACTCTGTGCACCGTACACCACGGTGATCGACATCAGCCCTTCCCAGCTTCCCTTGCCGAGCCAAGTGCGCAGTTGGAGCAGCAGCCAATACGTGACTGCCTTGCGCCATGACCAGGCTGAGCCGGCTTATAACAGCAGTTTTCGTCAGTTGCTGCATGTGGGGTTCAAGGTGGCCGCACGCATGGGCAGGAGTTTCACGGACCTGCTCCAGGCCAACCACATCATCATCGCCAGAAACGTGACGCACAATCTTTACGCGCGGCACATTGCCCCGGTCTTTCTCGGCAAAGCTGCGTAGCTGGGACCGACGGCGGGAAAGCGACCGATGAAGCGTCCGCGCTCAGAGGAGCGCGACGGGCAGAAGCAGGGAGGGAATCGCTTCCAGGGCAAGAGCGATTGCACCCCAGAGCACTGCAAGTTCACCCAGACTGGCCGCAGCGATCTTAGGAATCGCAAATTCCGATTGTTCAAGCTCCTTCTTCACGAAGCTCAGCAGAGCGGGATGGCTGCCGACTTCGCCGCCGAGCAGAATCAATCCCGGATTCAGCACCAGCGAGAGATTCACAATCACGTCGGCAACAATCTCTGCTCGGTGAAGAATAAGTTTCCGGGCGCGCGGGTCCCCTCCTTCAGCCAGGTCGAGCACGCCCACGACGCTAGTCTGCCGCGGCGCAGGCGTCGAAGCCGCAACCCGCTTGGCTGCCGGCACATTCCAGCTTTTCAGAATTCCGGAGCCGGTCAAAACTGCTTCCAGTTCCCCAAACTCATGCAGCGCCGGCTGCCGACGCAAAATGTGTGGCAGCCTGAGATAAGCAATTTCACCCGCAGACCATTGCGCCCCATGATGCACTTTGCCTTCCAGCACAATACCCGCACTGACGTTGACTCCAATATCGATCAGGACGAATGTCTGCTCCAGGCGCGCCGCACCGCGATGCCTTTCGCCCAGCGCAGAGAGGTTGGTGTCGTTCTCAACCACCACCAGACAGTCCACCTGCTTGCTCAGCAGTTTGCGTAAGGGAACAGAACGCCACTCTTCCAGCGTGCTAATCGACATCACGATGCCGTCGTCCACGTTGGTGATGGCAGGTGCGGCGACCACAAGCACCAGCAACTGGTCGCGCGTCTTTTTCTGCTTCTTCAACAGACGCCTGCATTCTTCGCCGATCAAGACGCAAATCGCTTCGGGAGTTGTCCTGCGGCCGGCGAGGGGCACGCTTGACCGCTCTAACTCGTCCCCACTTAAATCGGTAAGCAGGAATGAAACCAGGCGTGCCGTGATCTGGACGCCAAGAATGCAACCGCGCTCGGCTTTGAACCGGATAATATCCGGAGGCCGTCCACCACTCGATTCGCCCTCTCCAAGCGGTTTGATCAGATTGGCTGCGAGCAGGTCGCCGACGACGTTGGTCACCGTGGGCGCGCTCATGCCCGACGCCCGCACCAGGTCCGCTCGCGAGCATGACCCTGCCGCGCGCAGAAGCTTCAGAATCGTCAGCGCGTTGGTATGGCGAAGTAAGGACGGTCTGCCGACCGCGATCGTTTCTTTCTTCACGACTGCTCGTTCAAGAAAATGACAGCTCTGTGCCCCTCGTTGATAAGGTCCGGACGACTACCAGAGCATGCAAGCTCCGGCCCATCTTGCTTCCACGAGTATAGCAAGGCTAGAAAGAAGGCCTCGCTTCCTGCTGCATTCCACGGCGAAGGCCCTGGCTTGGTCAGAATTGCAGGCGTAGCTTCAACCTGGTTAGCACCCCGGCAAGCGCCAGGATACAGAGGGTAAATACTACCGTCTTGATAACAGCAGGACTGCCTAACGGAAAGTGGGTATCAAGAAATGTCAATCCCAGGCCAACGGAAAGGAAATACCACAAGTCGGGCAGCAGGTAGGTCGTCAATGTATTCGCTCCAGCCGGATGCACAATGAATGCCCAGCTCGTCCAGCGCTTGATGTCGCAAAGCCAGTAGAGCAGCGTAAACATCAGCATGGCCGCGCCAATGCTATAGAGAGACCATGTTGGCGTAGCGCGAATTTTAGAGATGCCGAGCGGGGTGAGGAGAAATCCTGCAGCCAGAATTAGGATCCCAATTCCGGCTGCAATCGCCATGGCGCGAACGGGATTGGTCCGCGCGCGCGGGCTCAGAAAAATAGAGGACGTTACCACGCCGGCCATGATGATACAAGCCATGGCACCGTTACCGAATGGCCAGATATAAAGAGGGAGATGGTTGGGAAATGAAATAACTCTTCCCGTAGCGAGCGCGCAAAGAGTTACCAGCAAGACGAACCAGATGGCTGGCGCCCAGTTCCAATTGCGCGTGGGGATATACAGAATTGCTACTGCCAGGTAGCTCAACCCGATAAGTCCCAATATCTCCGGGTAGGAGAAGTCGATCCAGGCCACACGTCCGTCCTCAGTAACTCTGCGAAATATGGCCAGCAGAACAACAATACCGGCAAGTCCGATCAGGCGGAGGACCAACGCGTATTTTGGAAATCGCTCTGATTTGGGATAAACATTGAGATAGAGTCCGGCGCACAGCAGCCCGAGCAGCCCCCAGATGCTTCCCGACAATCCCATCCGCGCCGGATCGCATTTTTCAGCGTTGGCCAGAATCAGGCCAAGCACGAGCAGCCCGATCACACGTACCAGCACGTGCGCCCAGAGGGCGAGCAGCGATGCATCTCGTTTCAGCCTTTGCGTAATTGAAAGAGGCAGTGACATACCGACAATAAATAGAAAAAATGGAAACACCATGTCAACATAGGTCATGTAGTCTTCACTGGCGTGTGCGTGATAGGTCCACCGCGGCAGACCCGGGACATCAGCAAGCGCATTGACGAGGATCATTACTGACATGGTCAGGCCGCGGAAGATATCGATCGAAATCACACGCGGGGCGCTCACTTTCACGGCCTCTGGTTGCAATGCATTGGCTGTCACGCTCATTGCTGGCTATTTCCCTCCTTCGCGCCCACGCGCAGGGACCGATTGATGGCTCCCAGCAATACCCCTGCCGGGTCGCCGGAGTAGTCCCAGAACATCACTCCGCCCAGCTGGTGCTCGAGCACATAGCGGCACTTGGCCGTGATGGATTCTGGATCCTCATACGATACAAAAATATGCTTCTCCGCGTTATATAGATATGGAGCGTCGGCTGCCTGATCCCAGTACCGTACGTAGCCTTGATTGAGCATCGTTGCGGTAATTGCGCTGTAGGGCGCATACGCATTGGGCACTGGCTGGCCGGCCTGGAGCATACCGTGATTCACATCCGCAACCTGGCCCCACACGTGGCCATAAAAAGGCAGACCCAGTACAATTTTTTCGGCCGGAACCCCGGCCTTCTCGAAAGCCCGGACTGACGCGTCGCCCGAGTAGTTGCGCACATCTGCAGGATCGGTAAACAGCGGCGCATGGTTCCCTGTCAGCGGATCGGAACCCGGCTCCACGTAGTCATAGGCCATCAGGTTCACTGTATCCACGTACTTCTGCGCCTTCTTCATTTCCGTGTGGTCCAGGTAGTCCGACGACGCCCCGGCAGCAATGGTGAGATAGAGCCTTTTATGCGTACGGGCCGTCTGTTCATTGAATCGTTGGCGAAGCTCGGCGAGGAGCAGCGTAAAGTTGTGGCCGTCTTCAGCCCGGAATCGATGCCCTGAGCCTATCAGGCCCGGGTATTCCCAATCGATATCCAACCCGTCCAAGTCGTAGCGACCAAGAAAATCCATCACGCTCTGGATGAACAATCTTCTGCTTGCTGGGGTCAACGACACATCCGAGAAGTTTGTCGACCACAGCCAGCCGCCCACCGACACCAACACTGTCAAAGTACGGTTCTGTTTCTTGAGGCCGGTGAGGAACGCATAATTATCCGAGTCATGAGCGAAGCCGGCCACGATGCGGCCATCTTTGATGTTGGCAAAAGCATAGTTGACGCGGGTTAAGCTGCCGGCATGAATCTGGCCAGGTAGCAGGGCTGCGTCCTGCGGAAACACATATGCCGCGACAACAGGCACAGGCCGGTCGATCTCTGCGACGCAGAGCGAGGGCATCAGCAGGCAGGCGATCATAAAAACATTACGACTTCCGCTCATGGAATCCTTTCTAAATAAAACTACCAAAGAATTGCCACCTTCTCTAAACTAGTTGTGAACCCGATCCAAGGGTATTCTCTGCCGCAGTCTCCAAGAGGATCTCGTCCATGCAAAAACATCGATTCCACCTCATGCTCTCCCAACTTATGCTGGCGGCTTGCGGTGCAGCCCTCTACCCGCATCTCTGCCTGGCGCAGGTTCATGTTCTGGTCGACCAGGTGGGGTACGAGGCCGCGGCGCAGAAGCAGGCAATTATCTCCGGTTCCATGCAGGATCACCCGCAGCAGTTCGCTCTCATCGATATTACCTCGGGAAAGCAAGTATTCGAGGCGCCTCTCAGACCCGCTGGAAGTGTTTACGCGTGGGACGACCGGGTTTTCTGGATGGCCGACTTCTCGTCGTGGCAACGGCCCGGTCATTACGAGCTCAGGGTAGATGCAGCACCCAAAGAAGCGACATCGTGCCCGTTCGATATCGATGACGACCTGCTCGAGCGCAACACGCTGTCGAGCGTGGTGTTGTACTTCAAAGCACAGCGCGCCAGCGGGCTGATGGACCAGGCCGATCGTCATCTGTCGCTGCCCGGCGGGCAAAGCGGCTTTGTGGATGTGCATGGCGGCTGGTATGACGCAACGGGGGACTACGGCATTCACCTCTCCCATCAGAATCCAACCTCCTACTTCAATCCACAGCAGGTGCCGCTGGCGGCCTGGAGCCTGCTGAAAAGCTATAACGCGCTGCTCGCCCGAAAAGACGATAACTTCAGCGAGTACGAACGGCGCATGCTGGATGAAGGCCTGTATGGGGCCGACTACCTGGCGCGCATCAAGCGGCCCGACGGCTCGTTTTTTGAAACCATCAACGCGCCCGGCCGGGACAAGCTCGCCAAAGACCGTGCCATCGGCAATCCTAATTGGCGGACGCAGATCAAGCTCAGGACGACAGATTCAACGGAGAACATTGCAACCCCGGTTGGACCCCATGCTTACGAAGCCAGCTTTCGCGCCGGCGGCGGCATGGCCATTGCCGCCCTGGCGCTAGCCAGCACCATGCCGATTGATGGCGACATTCCGCGCCATCAATATCTGAGCGCCGCTGAGGACGCATTCCATTTTCTCGACGCGCACAACCGCGAGCTGCTGAACGACGGCGTCGAGAACATTCTCGATGACTATTGCGCGTTGATGGCTGCAACGGAGCTTTACAGCGCCACGCATGACGAGGTCTATCGCCGCGCCGCGAATCACCGCGCTGATAACCTGATGGCCCGGATCACTTCCTCCGGGGCCTGGAACGGCTACTGGCGCGCCGACGATGGCACGCGTCCCTTCTTTCATCCCGCCGATGCAGGCCTGCCTGTGATCAGCCTGCTGAACTACTACCAGATCGCCTCTCCGATGGCGCAGCCCAAGGTGCTGGACACCGTAGAGCGTTCGCTGCGATTTGAGCTCAGCGTGACATCAGAGGTCAACAATCCTTTCGGTTACGCGCGGCAGCTGGTGCGTACCGAAGGCAAGGTCCGGACGGCGTACTTCTTCCCGCATGACACCGAAGCCGCGCCGTGGTGGCAGGGCGAGAATGCCCGGCTGGCCTCGCTCTCTGCCGCGGCGCGCATGGCTCTGCCGCGATTTGCCGGCAAGCCGGGGTTTCAGGCGCAACTGCGCAGCTATGCCTGGAACCAGCTGCACTGGATCCTCGGGCGCAATCCGTTTGACGCGACCATGCTGATGGGCAGCGGTCACGGGTACGCGCCTTACATGTTCTTTAGGTCTTACAAGTATACGGGCGCACCCGGTGGCATTGTGAACGGCATTACTTCCGGCTTGAACAACGAAGACGGCATCGCCTTTGACCTTGGCTATGCGGTGACCGGCAAGGATGAAGACTGGCGCTGGACCGAGCAGTGGCTGCCGCACGCGGCGTGGTACTTATACGCGGTGAGTTTGCCTCACTGATTGCGCGCAATCGCCTCGGAGAAAATGCGTCACCAATTGATGTTGCCGCCGTGCACGATCTGACGGGAGATTATACGCGAACGATGTCATTGGTGTGAACACAGCCTGGAAACATATGCGGCCGTTCAACTGCATCGCCCATCCACCGAGCGTGCTGCTTCGCATTTCCGTTATGGAAGAGTGACCCGAGCGGTTCTTTAGGCTGAGCGGCCCCTCTGATTCGTTGGAAGCTTGCCTGAGGAAGCTCCTCAGTATCGGTGTCTTTGGCGAGACCGGGCAAGTCGGGTGAACCGAAACTCGTTACCGAGCGAGTGCTGGCTTTAGAGGGTTGAACTCCGCGGTCGGGAACAGCGTGCTTAGAGCCCGACACGCCGCGCGAGGTCAAAGGGCAGTGGCGGCTTAGCTTCAGGTCATCCAACACCTTCTTAACCTCGGCTGATAAAGCTATGCTTCTTCGGCCGCGAAGAAGGATAGCTTGTCTTTCAGGATCGAGCCGCCAAACGCTCCTCCGCACCGAATCGTACCCTTCTATACGGATTCTTTGGCTTGGTAGGCTCATTTTGGCGATTGGTCGAGCTGTTGATGTCCAGCTTTCAGTTCTTCAATGATCTAAGCACGCTGCCATGCAAATTGTTGCTGCCGCTCTTCATCACCGACGGCGCGGTTCCGCCGTTCACGTTGCCAAATTGCAAGAGACATGCCCGCGGGCCAAACCGCGCGACTGGCTGTATTTGCCAGGCGGATTCCATGCGCCGGCAGGGGATTCCGCGCAGACGCGCTCAAGGCGTGCCGCCCTCATTGCCCTGCGCTCAACTCTGTGATTGAATTCGAATTAATGACCACTCTTTCGCTCCGCACACCGCACCTTATCAATCTGCGTCCGACAGGCTGGATTTGTTTCCTTGGCAGAATTCGACGTTTGGCGCCTGCACTGCTGCTGCTCATTGCCGCTACGTTGCTTACGGCACAGCTGCCGGCGGTCAGTCCCGGCAGCCCCAAGCGCCTGGTTGCCTATTACCTCTATCAGGATCAGACCCGCGTCCCTGCCTATACAGCCAGTTCGATCCCGTATAAGAAGCTGACTCATTTGATTCACGTGGCTCTGATCGTTGACCCGGCCGGTGATGGGTCCATCCAAATTTCTCCGCACGCTTTGGAGGCGAAGCTCATTCCTAAGGCCCACGCAGCAAAGGTCCGCGTGCTGGTCTGTGTGCAGGGTTCCGCGGCGGCATTCAGCATGACCGCGTCTACGCCGGACACACGTTCCCGCTTTGCGCAGAATCTGAAAGACTTCGTCACGAAATATGATTACGATGGCGTGGACATTGATTGGGAGGTTCCGCAAGGTCCACTGGATGTGGCCAATAACGTTCTGCTGATGCGGGCTCTGCGTGACACCCTGCCCGCGCCTCGCTATCTGCTCTCAATGGCTACGCCTTCTGAGCCCGGCCACTGGGGCGAATTCGACTTCGCTGATCTTACGCCCATCCTCGATTTCTACAATGTGATGACCTACGACTTTCACGGTCCGTGGACCAATCACACCGGCCACAACTCGCCGCTGTTCTCCAATGACGCAGATCCTGGTCATGACGGAAGCATCGATGACAGCATCGCGCTCTATCTGAACAAGCTCGCCGTGCCCGCGGAGAAGATCAATCTGGGCACCGCATTTTACGGATACGAGTTCCCCGCCGGCCCGTTACACGCGGTCTGCAGCTGCGAAAAGACAACCGCGAGCCACGACTATGCGTACATCAAGGCGCGCATTGGCATTGACGGCTGGACGCCCGCTCTCGATCCCGTGGCCATGGCGCCTTATCTCATTCGCCGAACTCCCACTACCGGCTTCATCACCTACGACGACCCCAGTTCGACGGCGCGCAAAGTTGCCTACGCACTGGAAGTGCGAAACCTGGGCGGCGTCTTCATGTGGGAGTTATCTGGTGACTACGACGGCAAAAAGCAGGAGCTTCTGGACAGCATGTACACGACTTTCAGGCGGCTTGAAGGGCATAAACGTTGAAGTATGCGCGAGCCGGGCCTGCAATCCGGCTATTGCCGTCTCACGCGAATCCCACTCAAATCAACCGCAGTCGAACCTTGCTCATCCCACTCGTTGGCCACATAGAGCCGGCTGCTGCCCGGCACCACGGCCAGTGCATACGGATTCTTCCCCGCCGGCAGCGTCGCAAGCACCCGGTTGGTCGCAGCATCGATCGCCGTCACACTGCCACCCAGCGTATTCGCCACATAGACAAGATTCCGTCTGGCATCATACGCGATTCCCTTGGGGCGCTCGCCAACAGAAACCGTCGCGATCGCGTGCCCATTCCTCAAGTTAACAGCGGACACAGAATTGTCTCCGTAGTTTGCCACGTAGAGCACATCGGCCCGGGCATTCATTGTGATGGCGCAGGGAATCGGACCAGATGGAAGATACCGGGGTGAAGAGGAATCGGCGCCGAGCGCGGCTACCTGCGCTGTCTCGATGCGCGCCGCGTAGAGCGTGCCTGTTTGCTCATCAAGGGCCAGTCCCCATGCGTGGTTGCCGGCTTGCTTGAGGCGCACCGTCTGATGCTCGCCATCGACCACGCTCACCGTGCCGCTCTCGTACCCCAGCAGATAGATCGTGTCCGTCTTGTCATCAATTGCGATCAGATCATAGGAGCCGGTCTTCAGGTGGCTGGCTGGGTTATTTACGCCATTCAGGATGCTGAGTTCGTTGCCGAATGTATGGGTCACATAGACTTTACCAGTCTTTGCGTTGACCGCAATCGAATAAGGATGGCTGCCTACTTCGACGGTGGCCACAACTGCGTCCGATGCACCATCCAGGACGGAAACCGTTCCATCGCCGCCATTGGCGACGTAAGCCGTTCCATTGGCCGCATTCACCGCGACGGAAATCGGCTCCGCTCCTACCTTCACCGCGTGCCTCGTACCGTGCGCGTCGTCATAGATGGTCACGGCTCCATGGCTGGTGTCCACCGCATATACCTTCCCCGTTGCCGGACTGAATACGATGGCGCGGGGATTGATCAGGCCGCCGCTGGGCGGCTTGGGCTCGATTTGCCCCATCGCTACCTGATTCAAGACTGCGAGGGTGCCAGCCAAAATGCAGCTCGCAAGCGCGGCGCGATACGCTGGGAGAACTGGGGCTGTGCGGGAAATGGATTTCATGAGATACTTCACCCTGATTACTAAGTACCTCACCGGGGCTGGCCGGCGCAAGCGGCAATCTTACGATTGTTCCGTCGATTGGGAAGCTAAGCCCCGACAGGATTCCACATGCCAGGGAAAGTCAGGATGATTTATGCGCTCTAAGGACGTCCCGTCTGGCACCGTTCGCTCGATGCTTCTCGTCGCAATCCTCTTCGCTCTATGTGAAGTGGCCCCCATTGCCTCAGGGCAGCAAGCCGCACCGAAATTCAGAGTCATTGCCATTGCAGAAAAAGGCGGCATTCACAAGCCTTTTGTCGACACAGCCAAAGTGTGGTTGGCGCGGGAGGGCACTCGCGACGGATTCACCGTAGACTACATCGAAGACACAAACAGGATCGACGATGCCTTCCTTTCGAACTATCAGCTCTTCATTCAACTCAATTTTCCGCCTTACGCGTGGACGCCCACGGCTATGGCAGCTTTTGAACGATACATTGATGAGGGCCGCGGCGGCTGGATCGGCTTCCATCACGCCACGCTGCTAGGCGAATTTGACGGCTACCCCATGTGGCCGTGGTTCTCAAACTTCATGGGCGGCATCCGCTTCACCAAGTACATTCCCACTTTCGCCACAGGCACCGTAAGTGTAGAAGCGCCGCAGCACCCGGTGATGAGGGGTCTCCCTGATCATTTCACCATCGAAAGTGAAGAGTGGTACACGTACGACAAATCGCCGCGGCCCAATGTGCATGTGCTGGCCAGCGTGGATGAGAACACCTATGCACCGGCAAGCCCCATCAGAATGGGCGACCACCCGGTTGTCTGGACGAACGAGCACGTGAAGGCGCGCAACGTGTATATCTTCATGGGCCATCACGGCGAACTGTTCGAGAACAGTGTTTTCACCACGCTTTTTCACAACTCCATTTTGTGGGCCGCTCAACAATGACCAATCGCTTGTATCTCGCTCTTGCTTTTCTTGCCGTCATGCTGGCGCCCCTTGTTGGGTATTCGCAGGCGGCCGCTGTTCATGTGCTCGCAATTTATTCAACTGATGTTGAAGCCGATCACGTCGATTTCGCCAGGCAGGCCGTGACGTTCTTTGCCAATAGGGCGGCCAGGGACCACTACCTGTTTGCTTCGACGACCAACTGGGACGAGATGAATGCCGAGCGCCTCAAAGATGTGCAGATCATTCTTTGGCTCAATGATTCCGCGCGTACGCCCCAACAGCGAGCGGCCTTTGAGCAGTACATCGAACATGGCGGTGGCTGGTTCGGATTTCATTTTGCAGCCTACAACGACAGCGGCACGCATTGGCCGTGGTTCGTCCAGTTTCTAGGCGGCGCTGTGTTCTACGGCAACAGCTGGCCTCCCCTCCCAGCCACGCTTATCATCGACGACAGAACGAGTCCAATCACGCGTCATTTGCCTGCGCACTTCCAATCGCCAGCCAATGAGTGGTACAGCTGGCTGCCGAGTCCGCGCGCTAACAAGAATGTGAAGGTTTTGCTCACGCTCGATCCCTCCAACTATCCGCTGGGGTTCAAGGACACGCTTACCGGGGGCGATATTCCCGTCGCCTGGACGAACACAAAATATCGAATGGTATACGTGAACATGGGCCACGGGGATAAGATCTTTTCTGACCCGCTCCAGAACCGGATGTTCGAAGATGCGCTCCTGTGGTTGGCAGCCGGGCATTGACGGATTCGTCGAGGAGAACGGCGCTACTGCTCCATCACGCCGTATTCAAACCGCGGAGGTAGCCGGCAGCCGTTGCGCTCCGCCATGGCCAGCGAGAGTGCTTGGGGAACGAGCAGGGACGTGATTCCCTCCCACGGCTCGGGCACGGCGTCCACGCGAATCGGTAACAGCCTTTCGGTTGGCTCGCGATCGACATCAGAAACAAGCACGACTTTGCCGCCGCGCCGGTTGCACTCCCCGGCCAGCTTCACGCCCAGTTCAGCCACGTGTCCGAGCGCAAAAATAATCGCAACATGCGAATCATCCACGTCCAGATTCGGTCCATGCTTGAATCCCGCGCCGGTGTGCGGAGCAGCACGAGAACCGGTTATCTCGCGGATGCATAGGGCGCTCATGATTGCTCCGCCGTAAGCTGCGCCGCGGCCAATGATCTCGGTATTGCCAGCGCCGCGGCAAAAGCTCTCCAGCACATTGCGCACACTGAAAATCCGGTCCAGATTGGCGGAGAATACCTCCGCCGCGATCGTAGCCTCTCCTTCCCAGGGCAGTCCTGCAATTTCCGCCGCGGCAATGATGGAAGCGGCCGTCGAGTTGGTATAGGTTTTGGTCGCGTTGCCATACTCCGGCCCGGCCAGGATCGGCAGCTTGTTTTCCGCCAGGTCCCAGCAGGTACTCACCGCGTTGTTCGAAATCAGCGCCCGTGCTCCTCTCGTTCTGCGTTTGAACAGTTCCACCAGTTCCGCGCTTTCGCCTGAAGTGGTGATCAGAATCGACAATGCTGCATCGTCCCAAACCGACGCTCCGTAGTGCAGCCACTCGCCTGCGTCTAGCGCAAAAGAGGGCCGTCCATGGGTCTCAAGGTAGGCGGCGCCGCTAATCGAAGAACAAAAAGAAGCTCCCATCCCGATGAACAGCACAGGTCCTTTATTCAAGGCCGCAGCTTCGCGGAGTTTTCCCATTGTGAAACGGATGGCTGGATCAGCAGAGTATTCCCGAATCAGTTTCCGGAGTGTGGTCGGCTGCTGGCGGCACTCAAGATCCAGGATTTGCGTCCCCGTGGCGGACAGCAGTTCCGGGGCCGGCTCCACTCCAGAGATCCACCGGCGGGGGCGATTGGTTATTGATTCCATCCCGTCTCCTTTTAGTTGCTAAATACTTATGAGTTATTTTGTAATGTTTGCTTAAAAAGTGTTCTAATTGTAGCAGAGCATGCCGGAGGGGTGTTGTCATTCAACCGGGGGACACGTGACGGACTCGATCTCGATTGCACAACCCAGGGTGAACAGCACCTTCATCTGGAAGGTCTCGCTGATCGCCAGCCTGGGAGGAATCCTTTATGGATTTGATATGGGCATCATCGCTGCCGCGCTCATTTATGTGCGCTCCACGTTTTCCCTTTCCACCCGGATGGAAGAAGTCGTTGTCAGCGTGGTGCTGTTCGGCTCCATGCTCGGCGCCGTTGTGGGCGGAACTTTGGCTGACCGATTGGGCAGGCGCACCATTCTAATCTGGGGCGGCATTCTGTTCATCGCCGGCTCAATACTGGCACCGCTTTCCCCGAACGTGACCACACTGGCCATCGCCCGCACCCTGCTGGGTATCGCCATCGGCTTCACTTCTGTAACCGCGCCGGTATATGTTTCCGAACTCGCTCCGCCCCAGTCCCGCGGCATGCTCATCGGCCTTTACCAGTTCGCCCTCACCGGCGGCATCGCACTGGCGGACTTGGTGGGCTATTGGCTCGCCGGCGGCCACGCCTGGCGCATGATGTTTGGCCTAGGCGTTATCCCGTCGCTGTTCTTCCTCTTCATGGTGCTTACCGTTCCTGAAAGCCCGCGCTGGCTGGTCGCGCAAGGCAGATCCGCGGAAGCCGAAGGGGTTCTTCTCTCTTACACCGACGTTGCCAGCGCGAATCTGCTGCTGGCTGACATCCACGCCAGCCTCCTGGTCATCGCCGAGAAGCGCTGGGCCGCACTCTGGACGCCCACCGTGCGCAAGGCGCTGCTCATCGCCGTAGGCTTCACGGTACTGCAGCAAGTCACCGGGATCAACACCATCATTTATTACGGCCCCCGGATCTTTGCACTGGCCGGCATTGGTTCGGACAAAAACGCCATCTTCGCTACGCTGCTGGTGGCGGTCGTTAATGTTCTGGCCACAATCATCGCACTGGCGCTGGTCGATCGCGTCGGGCGCAAGCCTCTGCTCTACTGGGGTGTAAGCGGTATGACCCTTGCGCTGCTGGTGCTGTCTTACGCATTCCATCACCAGGCATCGCTCGGTGCTTCCATGGGCATTGTCGCTACCGCATGCCTCATGGTTTACATCACCTGCTTTGCTTTCAGTATGGGGCCCATCGCTTGGATCATTGTTGCCGAAGTTTTTCCTTTGCGCCTGCGCGGACGGGGCGTGGCGGCCGCCACGCTCGGCTCGGGTACATCGAATTTCATTGTGTCGCTTACGTTCCTTTCGCTTATCAAATCCGCGGGCAACACCCTCACTTTTTGTCTCTATGCGGCCTTCTGCATTCTGACGCTTTTCTTCGTTCGCTTTGTCATGCCGGAAACCAAGGGCTGCGAGCTGGAAAGCATCAGTGCGGAGACGCCCGTGCTCACCTCTTGATGAGGAACCAGTTTGGAACTAATGCCGTATAAAGTTGGCAATCGAGGCATCTCAGGCAATGGAACAGCAAGGCGCAATGGGGCCTGTTTCACCCCACGCATACTCGCAGCACTCCCCCCCCTATGTGATCGGGGCGGATATTGGCGGCACCAGCTTGCGCCTGGCGCTGGCCGACGGCGCCGGCAGAATTGTTTCCAGGTGGTCTGCCTCAACCATTGGCGCACGTGATGCCCAAGCCGTTGTCCGCATGATGCGCCAGGGCGTCGATCAGCTTCTGTGCGAAACAGCGCTGCCTCTAGAGTCGGTCTCTGCCATCGCCGCCGGCGTTCCTGGCATCACCAATGCCGACAGCGGCGTTGTGATTGCGACTTCTTATCTGATGGGCTGGCGTCAGGTTCCCTTCAGCCAGATGCTGGAGTCTGAGTTTGGGGTACCCGCATCCGTGGACAACGACGTGAATCTTGCCGCCATCGGAGAACACAACGCAGGCGCGGCCGAAGGCGTTGATGATTTTGTCTTCCTCGCCGTAGGCACCGGCATTGGCGCGGGCATCGTGATCAATGGCAAGCTGCACCGCGGCACCATTTGGGCGGCCGGAGAGATCGGCTACATGCTCGTTCCCGGCGCTTCGGAAGCGCCCGTCGAACCCGGCCAGCCCGGCGCGCTTGAGGGCATCGTGGGGGGGGAAGGCATCAAGGCACATTGGCAGAGCCGCTGGAGCAGCGCCCTGACCCCGCTCTCAAAAGACGCCAACGCTACCCAGATTTTCGATCGCGCGCTCGAAGGCGATCCGCTGGCACAACGAGTGCTTCAGCTCGCCGGCCGCACCTTGGCCTATGCCATCTACAACACCTGGCTGATTCTCAACTCGCCACTGTTCGTGCTTGGCGGCAGCCTGGGTGTGCATCCTGCGCTTGGGGACGCCGTGCGCATGGTGCTAGAGCAGCGCCGGGGGCGCGTCCAAACCAACATCCTGCCCAGTGCACTCGGGTCAGACGCTCAGCTGGTCGGCGCGATTTTCCTGGCTCTTAGAACGGCGAGCAAGAAGCTGGATCAGGCGGTGGACTGATCTAGGCGTGTAGGGATTCGTTTCAAGAGCCTCAAGGTTGATCGCAACCGCGGAAATTGACCACGCGTCCCGTCCCGGGGTGGCGGCGACTGAGGCCTGTGACGACCGGGGCTCTCAGTTGTTCCCCCAATACGCATTGAAGCCGGCATACTCTGATTTCACGTTCGCCAGAATCGTGCGGCGAAGCTCCAGGATGTCCACCGAACCCATCTGCTTGTAGAGCACCTTCCCGTCGCCCGAAAGCAGAATCGTATAGGGAACCGCGGAGTCCCACGCCGGATCGAACGCCTCCTGCATGGCAACCGTGTCGGTGGAATCAAATAGCAGATTGCGGCTGGTAGCGTGCTTTTTCTCAAGGAAGCGCTCCACGCCCGCCTTTTCATCCGGCATGTTGACCGAGACGGTCACCAGCGACAGGTCGCGGTCGCTGTACATGCGAAGCGTGTCTTCCAGGTCTGCAAACTCTGCAATGCATGATCCGCACCAGGTGGCCCAGAAGTCGATCAGCATCAATTGATGCGAAGGATTGGTGCCAAGCTTGGCCAACTCTTCCTTGGAAACCATGCTCAAGGTCACGGGCTGCGCTTCAATTTTCTCCAGGGTCCTATTGCTGTCGGCGGATTTCTCCGCCCACTTGGTCGAGCAGCCCATCGCGCCGGTGTGCTTGACCGCAACTTCCTTGTGCGCCAGCAGCGCGTCTATCGCGTTTCGCGCATCATGCGTCTTCACAAGCTCGGTACGGTAGCTGTCATCGATCCGCCCTTCATAGCGAAGGTGCCGCGTCTGGTCGAAAATGAACACATGCGGCGTTGCTTGCGGCCCATACGCGCGCGCCACCTGCTGTGTGTCTCCGTCATACAAATACGGGTAGGTCAGGTGTTTGTACTGCACGCGAATCTTCATCTCCGCCAAGCTGTCGCTGGTGTCGGAGCTATCGAGCTCATCAATCCGGAGCGCCTTGGGATCGTTGGGCTGAATGGCCACCACTGCCACGCCGCGGTCCTTGTAATCGACGGCCAGCTTCTCGATGCGCTGCTCAAACATCTGAGCAATCGGGCAATGATTGCAGGTGAAGACCACCACCAGAATCGGACTCGACGCATAGTCGCTCAACCGGTGAATCTGGCCATCCGTTCCCGGCAGCGCAAAGTCCGGCGCCGGGGAGCCAAGGGGGAGAATGGGATGGTTTTCGGCCGCCATGCTGGACAGAGACAACAACAGGGCTAAGGCTATTTTCGAGGCTGATTTCAGCATGTTGCTCACCTCCCTGCTCACGCTTGCTCGAGCTCCAATCACGGAAATGAGAATGAAGCACGCTACTTTCTAAAGTACACTCATAATGCACAAGAAGTACCAACTGCGCAACCGGTTTTCTAGACCCAGCTGTATTTTTCCTAGATTGGTGCGGGGCCCAGCGCTCTACGCTTCCGGTTCAACCGCCGCTGTGGCGATGACAACAGCCGTGTCCGGCTCGAGCGCCAGGTCACCCTCCTGCAAGGCAACGACTCCCCGCGAGCTGAGAATAACTTTGCCGTCCGAGGGTAAGCCAAAGCTCCATTCACGCTCTCCCAGGTTGCAGTAAAGCGCGACTGAGCCACGCACCATGGAAACGGTCTTCCCCTGCTCGTCATACGCTACGCTGGTCTGTCCCGGCTCCGCAGCATTCAACGATGGCGTTCTGCGGCGCAAGCGAATTAACTCGCGATACCACTCCAGCATCTCGGCATGCTCTCCGTGGTCCGTTTCATCCCACTTCAGCTTCGAGCGCTCGAATGTCTCACGCGCTTCCGGGTTGGGTATCGATTCCAGAGCCCAACCGAATGGCGCAAACTCCCGCTTGCGTCCCTCGCGAACAAGCCGAGCCATCTCGGGATCCTCGTGGTCGGCGAAGTATTGGAAAGGAGAAGAAGCCGCCCACTCCTCGCCTTGAAAAATCATCGGAATAAAAGGGCTCAGCAACACAACCGCAGCCGCCACCTTGGCTCGATGAAAGCCGACAATCTCGCCAAGCCGGTCGCCCACCGCGCGGTTGCCCACCTGGTCATGGTTCTGGATGTAGCCGAGAAACCTGTGCTGCTCAAGATGACGAGCCGTTTTCCCGTGAACGCGATTGCGAAAGCGCGAATAGATCCCATCATAGACGAAGCTCTGCTCGAGCGCCTTGGCAAGCTGGCCCATCGCACCGAAGTCTGCATAGTAGCCATCCACCTTTCCTCCGCACAGCACGGCAAATAGCGCATGATGGAAATCGTCGCTCCACTGCGCATCCATGCCCATGCCGCCGCTCTCACGCCGAGCCACGACGCGCGGATCGTTGAGATCGCTTTCCGCAATCACCACAAGCGCGCGCCCCAGCGTTGCACTTAACGCTCCCACCTCAGCGGAGAGTTGTTCAAGAAAGTGAATCGCTGACCGATCGACAAACGCATGCACCGCATCCAGACGCAATCCATCCATGTGATAATCACGCAGCCACATGAGCGCGTTATCGCAAAAGAAGCGTCGTACCTGGTGCGACCACTCCTCTTCAAGATTGACTGCCCCGCCCCAGGGCGTTCGATGTGCGTCATTGAGGTAGGGCGCGTATTTTCCCGTGTAATTGCCAACCGGCCCAAAGTGGTTGTAGACCACATCCAGCAGCACCGCCAGGCTCCTCTCATGAGCCGCATTTACAAACCGCTTCAAGGCATCGGGGCCACCATAGGGTTCATGCACGGAAAACAGCAAAACGCCGTCATAACCCCAGCCATGATGGCCGGCAAACAAGGCCACTGGCATGAGCTCCACATGCGTGACGCCCAGGCTCAACAGATAATCGAGCCGCTTGATCGCCGCATCGAGCGTACCCTCATACGTGAATGTGCCAACATGCAACTCATAGATCACGGCGCTCGGCAGTGGACGCGGCTGGAACGTCTCATCGCTCCACACAAAGGCGCGCTGATCATACACCTGCGACACTCCATGCACGCCATCTGGCTGCCGCAGCGAGCGCGGGTCGGGATAGCCCTTCACGTCGTCGTCAATCAGAAAGCAGTAATCCGTGCCAGCGCTGGCCTCCTCCACATCCAGCCGCCACCAGCCTTGATCATCCGGGCCCTGCATCGGCCACGTGTCTTCGCCAACGCGCACTGCAACCTTCGCCGGCAGCGGAGCCCACACTTCAAATCGATGCATTTGTCACTCCGCCTCGCGCGTCAGCAATGCGACGGGAAACCGCTGCAGCAATGTCTGCACTCGCAGCCGTCCTGCCGTCACCGCTTCGCCTGTCAAACGATTTCGCCATTTCCCCAGAGGCAGCTCCAACGCTGTCGACGACCAATTGCCGCCCAGTTTCAATGACCAACGCGGAACGATGACTGCCACGGAATCTCCGCGGAGGTAAGCGACGATATGGTCGCTTTTTGCTCCTTCCGCAATGATTGGACAGTAAGCCGCTTCTGCGCCGAACCATTCCGGGTGTTCGCGCCGCAGGGTCAGCATACGATGCGCAACCCAAAGCTTCGGCAGTCCGCTGTCCATGCGCTCAACAATCTGTTCCACGTCCATGCCTTGCTGAAGCTCGCCCAGCAGCCTTGAGCGCAAATCATAGTCCACCGGCCGGCGATTGTCTGGATCAACCAAGCTCAAATCCCATAACTCTCCGCCCTGATAGGTGTCCGGCACGCCCGGCGCGGTGTACCGGAGTAGTGATTGTGACAGGCTGTTCACTCGCCCTGACAGCTGGATGCGTCCGACAAAGCCCTCCAGTTCCACCATAAACGGCCGCGAACCGAGAATTCGTTCGATGAAGCTCCACAATGCATCCTCAAATTGACTGTTGTTCTGCGTCCAGCTTGTTCGCTGCTTGGCCTCACGGGCGGCTTTTCCCATGTATGCAATCAAGCGGTCTTTGGCAATGGGCCAAGCGCCAATCAGCGTTTGGTAAAGAAAGTATTCAGTGTTTCTATCGGGAAGCCTTGCCGTCTTGAACTGCGCGTTGGCTCTCGACCAGCGGCTGAGCACCGCCTTCCATCGCCCCGGATTCTCCGTGAGCACGGCCAGCCGCGCGCGCACATCGTCAGAGCGCTTGGTGTCATGCGTTGACAACGTCGTCATCGTCAGCGGATGGGTCGCCTGCATCTTCGCGCAGTAAGCATGAAAGTCCTCGATACTCAGGCCGTTGCTTCCCGGCGCGCTGCCCACTTCGTTCATCCCGATCATGCGATTGAAGCAATAGAACGCTGTGTCTTCGACACCCTTGGCCATCACCGGAGAAGTGAACTGCTGAAAGCGTTGCAGAAACTCTGTCTCCAGGCCACCGCGGGAACGCAGAGCCAGCACATCGCCCATGAAATCAAGCAGCCCGGAATCCAGGTCCTGTCTGCGCACTTTGGCGCATGCAACGGCGTTGTCGATGTGCGCACGATCTTCTTCCGTGACTTCGTCTCGCGCCGGGGCAACGTAGGTGCGATAGACACTGAAACAGGCTGCAACCTCGCGCAGCGCGCGGCGAATCTCTACACGCGTATAGTCGCGGCGGTCGCGGTTGTTTTCACATATCTCCACAAACAGGCTGGTCAACCGGTTTACATCGCTGCCCAGACCTGCCTGTTGCACGTCCAGTTTTTTCCCATGCGCAACGGCATCGAACTCCGTTGGCTCGCCGGTGAACTCGCCATAAATCGCCGTCATCGCCTTGAGCCCGTTGCCATGCATCAGTAGTCCATTGCACACGTTTAGAAAGTCGTATCCGCTGGTTCCTTCAATGGGCCAGGCTTCGCGCAGAAACTCTCCCGGCTCCAGAATTTTTTCCCCCAGAATCCACGCATCGGGAGCCTCCGCCCGCAGCCGATCACAATACTGCTGCGGGTCGCGCAGGCCGTCAGGATGATCGATGCGCACGCCGTCGAGCACGCCATTGCTGAGCCATTCAAGAACCCTGCAATGCGTGGCTTCGAACACGTTCGGCCGCTCCATGCGCAAGCCGATCAACGTATTGACGTCAAAGAAGCGCCGATAGCCCAGTTCCTGCCCGGCGGTGCGCCAGTATGCCAGCCGATAATGCTGCTGGTCGAGCAACTCATCCAGCGCATCGTAATTGCTGTTCAGCTCCGCCAAAGCTCGGTCGATTGCCTCCAACCCTTGCGGTTCCTCTTCGCAGAGCCGCTTCAGCAGTGCGCAGATCACCGTCTTGTCGCGATGCCGCGCCATGCCCACGGCGCGGTCGGTCGACTCCGGGGATGGCAGTCGCCAGAAGCTGTCCGCAATAAAATTCAGGGTGTCGCTTTTGGAAGTCTCCGCCGCCCGCGCCAGCAGGCCGGAAAGCGATCGGGGCGCCACGGGAAAGAAATGATCCTCATAGCGCACCTGGAATTGTTCTATACTGTGTTCCACCGTAATTTTCCCGGCGCTCAAAATTCGGCCGTACTGATCGCCCAGCACCGGCATCAGCACTTTATTTTGCAGCTTGGCTTCCGATGAGTTCCAGTCGATATCAAACCACGTCGCATAGCGGCTCGACGGCCCATTCTCCAGCACGTCCCACCAGTAACGATTCTCGCGTCCGATGGCCATGTGGTTGGGAACAATGTCCAGCACCTGGCCCAGGCCGAGTTCGCTCAGACTCTGGCAGAACAGCTTGTGGCCGTCTTCGCCTCCCAGTTCCTGATTGACCTTCTCGTGGTCCACTACATCGTAGCCATGGCGACTTCCGGTGGCGGCCTGCAGATAGGGCGAGCAGTAAACATGGGACACGCCCAGCGCCTTGAGGTACGCGGCCGCACGACCGGCGTCCTGAAAGGTAAAGTCTTTGTGCAATTGGAGACGGTAAGTGGATGAAGGAACTCGTCGCATAGGCCTCGTGCGCAACGTCGACCACCGCCACGCCCTCAGGGTTTAGAAGGCAGGCGGGCAGGTAAAGGTTGCCGGCACCCGTTACCGCTTGCGGCACGAAGCCGTTGACAACCGCCCCCCAATATATTGATTCTTCTTAAAATAGACGCTGGTCGGGGTGCGGGAGAAAAACCCCGGGGACGCGTTTGTGCATCTTAGTTTTTAACCAGTCCAGCCCTCTGTTCGGCGTACAATGCGAGATGGACAAAACCTGATTTCCCTGATGCCGGCTTCGACCCGGCGCGCCGGGTGCAAGGACATAGAGTTGCGCATCCAAATGATTTGGAGAAGCAAGTGTGAAGAAGCTGGCAAGCGCGTCTGATCCGTTCTGGTATAAAGACGCCATTATTTATGAGCTGCACGTGCGCGCCTTCGCCGATTCCAACGGCGACGGTATCGGTGACTTCGCCGGGTTGCTCTCGCGCCTGGACTACCTGCAGGATCTGGGCGTCACCTGCATCTGGCTTTTGCCCTTTTTTCCTTCGCCCTTGCGGGATGACGGATACGACATCGCCAACTACGTCGACGTCAATCCGTCTTATGGAACGCTGAACGATTTCAGGCTTTTCCTCGACGCCGCACACCAGCGCAACATGCAGGTGATGATCGAGCTGGTCATCAACCACACCAGCGATCAGCACCCCTGGTTCAAGGCCGCGCGGCTTGCGGCCCCGGCCTCGCCAGCGCGCGATATGTATGTGTGGTCGAACTCGGACGCCGTCTACAAAGACGCGCGCATCATTTTCACGGACACGGAAAAGTCCAACTGGACCTGGGACGAAACCGCGCAAGCATATTACTGGCACCGCTTCTTTGCGCATCAGCCCGATCTGAATTTTGATAATCCTCTGGTTCTTGAGGAAGTGCTGAAGGCCATGCGCTTCTGGCTAGATATGGGCGTGGACGCATTGCGCATGGACGCGATCCCTTACCTGGTTGAGCGCGACGGCACCTCCTGCGAAAACTTGCCGGAAACGCACCGCATCATCAAGAGCATTCGCGCGGCTATTGACGCCGATTACGGCAATCGCCTTATCCTGGCTGAAGCCAACCAGTGGCCGGCCGATGTGCGCCCGTATTTTGGCGATGGCGACGAGTGCCACATGGCCTTTCACTTCCCGCTGATGCCGCGCATTTACATGGCGCTGCGCCAGGAAGACCGTCTGCCCATTACCGACATTATGGCGCAGACGCCGCCCATTCCGGACAACTGCCAGTGGGGCCTGTTCCTGCGCAATCACGATGAGCTCACCCTGGAAATGGTGACCAGCGACGAGCGCGACTACATGTACTTTGCTTACTCTGCCGATCCGCGCATGCGCATCAACGTAGGCATTCGCCGCCGACTGGCGCCGCTGGTGGATAACAATCGCCGCCGCATCGAACTACTGAACTCGCTGCTGCTCAGCTTTCCCGGCACGCCGATTCTCTATTACGGGGACGAGATCGGCATGGGCGACAACATCTATCTTGGCGACCGCAATGGCGTGCGCACACCCATGCAATGGAACTCTGATCGCAACGCCGGCTTCTCCCGCTGCGACCCCGCCCGCCTCTACTTTCCCGTGGTGATGGACCCGATCTACGGCTACCAGGTCATTAATGTGGAAGCGCAGTTGAGCGATCAATCGAGCCTGCTGCACTGGACACGCAACATGATCGCGCTGCGCAAGCTTTTTCAGGTTTTCGGGCGCGGCTCGCTGCGTTTTTTGAATCCGGAAAACCGCAAAATCCTTGCCTATCTTCGCGACCTCGATCGCGGCGACGGATCGCATGAGACGGTTCTCTGCGTCGCCAATCTCAGCCGGTTTGCGCAGCCGGTATCGCTTGATCTTTCCGATTACCTGGGCCAGCAGCCGGTGGAGATGCTCGGCTACGTTTCTTTTCCTGTGATCAGTGAAGCACCATACCCGCTCACTCTGGCACCCTACTCATTCCTCTGGCTGGAACTTCAACCCGCAAGCGTGCAACCGGAGTTGATGGCCGAACCGATGCTTGAGCCTGGGCTGGAATCCGCGGTCGCTGAGCCGGTCGCAGTCGATCTGCGCACTCGGGGATGGGCGGGTCTGGTCACTGGCCGCGGCCCCTCGTTGATTGAGACTGCTCTGCCCGCGTGGTTGCCGCGGCAGCGCTGGTTCGGTGCCAAGGCGCGCAAAATTCAGTCGGCACAAGTGCTCGAATGGATCGAGCTTCCTGTGGATGGCGCTTCCGGCGCAGGCAGCGACACTCAGGAATCAGCCATTGCTCCGGCGCTGTTCTATGTTGAAGTGGCCTACACCGACGGCCCCGCGGACACCTATCAGATCCCGCTGGCTTTGAGCGCCGGCGCTGCTGCTGACGACCTCACCGCGAATCGCCCGCAAAGCGTTTTGGCCACGCTGCCGATGACCAGCGGAATGGCTGTTCTGCACGATGCGACCATGCGTGAAGACTTCCGCCGGGGCCTGCTCGCACTCATCGAGCGCAACGCGTCGCTGACGTTCTCGACCGGCCGCAGCAGCAGCCAGAAAGAATCAGCGACCGATCCGGCGCCCGTTGCCCCGGCGCGGGTCGATGGGTCGATCGATCGGCCGATCGCGGGATCTGGCGACGTAGAGGCGGCGCAACCGGCTCCGGAGTTGCCGGTTGCGCCGCTGCCCATCAGCGCGCAGCCCGGTGAGGCTGCCGCGCCGCCGCGCTCAGATGCGGAGATTTCCCGGTCCGCGAGCACACAGCAATTGCAGCCCCGTGAGTCACCTTACGCCGGTAACAACAGCAACCACGGTCGCCTGGACGCCCGCGCTTCGACGGCCTTGGCCGCCCGACGACCCGTCCCACCGCTGGCGTCGCGCGTTGGCTCCGCTGAGCAATCGAATACATCCATCCTGTATGGGGACAAACTCATCCTCAAGCTGTTCCGCCGTCTGCAAACGGGAGAAAATCCCGATGTAGAAATTGGCCGCTTTCTCACTGAGGTCGCCCACTTCCCATGCATCGCTCCGTTCCTGGGACAGATTGCCATCACCAGCGCCAGCGGTGAGAAGACCATCGTCGCCATGCTGCAAGGCCTGGTTGCCAATCAGGGCGATGGCTGGCAGTGGTTCCTTGAGCAACTCGCCGGCTTTTTTGCGGATGTTGCCGATCTCCCTGCGCCGCCCAAGGCGCATATTCCGAGTTTTCTTGAGGACCGCGAGCCCCTGCGCGAGGCATTGGCCTTAGCCGGCCCTTTGCTCGAGGCATCCGCGCTGTTGGGGCGGCGCACCGCGGAGATGCACCTCGCACTGGCCACGCCAACGGATAATACCGCCTTCAGCGCAGAGCCGGTTACCGCGGAGGACCTGACCCGCGACGCCCAACGCATCGACGCGCAGATCACCTCAACACTGGAGGCGCTGAAGGCGAAGCTCTCCACGCTCAAAGACCTCACCGCCGACGATGCGGCTTTGCTGCTCTCACGCCGTATCAACCTGTTCGCCCGCGCCAACGCCATCACCGCACAAACCGCTGCCGGCCAGCGCATCCGCATTCACGGTGACTATCACCTGGGCCAGACGCTGCGGACCGACGGCGACTTTGTTCTGCTGGATTTTGAAGGCGAGCCCGCTCGCCTGCTGGCGGAACGGCGCCAAAAGCAATCACCTCTGAAAGACGTCGCCGGAATGATCCGCTCACTCTCCTACGCGGCCCATTCCGGCCTCAATGAATTCCGGGCCGCCCATCCGGACAGGGCTCACGGCGCTGCATGCGATAGCATCACCGCATGGGCAGTATTCTGGCAGGATTCTGCCGCGTCGGAGTTCCTGCGCTCCTACCGTGAGACCGTCGCCGGCAATCCGTTTCTGTTGCCCGCTCCGCAGCAGGCGCAGGCACTGCTGGCGGCCTATCTGCTGGAGAAGGCTCTCTATGAACTGCTCTACGAACTCAACAATCGCCCCGCATGGCTCCGAATTCCTCTCGCGGGCATCTTAGCTCTTTAGGAGTTTCTTGCCTTACAATCCGGCTGGTGTACTCAACTCCCGCCCGCTTGACTCGATTGTGAGAAAGGTACGATGGCGACAGCGAATTCCATCTCCGATATTCCCACTGCCTCGGCACGTTCCGGTCCTGGCTTGCTGGTGGTGCTTTCCGCAATGCCGCCCGAGGAGGCGGAAAGAGTTCTCACCAACCTGACCGCATCGTTTCCGCCGGCTAGCCTGATCATCGCCAGTTCCGACGCGCTCTCCACGGAGGCGTGGCCGGCGCTGCGCATCGTCCCGACCGCTGCAGCCAACGCCTCGTGGACTCTCATACCAACTGACTTCATCAACGCTCATCGCATTGCCCTGGAAAACGACGCGCGCGCCATTCTCGTGCTCGGCCCCGGTTCGGCATCGCTTCATGCTTCGGCCCTCCGTGACATGGCCGGTGCAGTTCTAGCCGGCTCCACTGATCTGGCCATGCCCTGTTACGATTTGCCGCCCAACGCCGGCCTCATTAATTCGGCCATTCTTTATCCACTCACGCGCGCCCTGTTCTGCTCCCGCGCCCGCTTCCCGCTTGCCGTGGATCTCGGCCTCTCGCTGCGCATGGCCGAGCGCCTGGCCGCCACTGCGCAGCGCTTTGCCGGACTCAACCAGAGCGAAGCTCTGCTCTGGCCCATCAATGAAGCCGCAGCTGCCGGCATGCTGACCAGTGAGGTGGATGTCGGTCCGCGCTCGATGCCGCAGCCGGCTGAGAACGACATCAACGCCATTCTCGCTTCGGTCACTGGCTCGCTATTTGCTGACGTAGACGCCAAGGCCGCTTACTGGCAGCGCGCGCGTTCCCTGCCGCCGGCACGCAATCCCTTTCCCCTCGCGCTCTCCATGGAGACCCCGGCGGACATTGCGCCTATGCTCGATGCCTTTCGCCTAGCGTATACCAATCTACAAGAGATCTGGTCGCTGGTGCTGCCGCCCAACTCGCTGCTCGGCCTCAAGCGCCTGTCGCTCACCGATGGCGCGCCGTTTCATATGCCGGACGGCCTGTGGGCGCGTATCGTGTACGACTTCCTGATTGCCTATCGCCTGCGCACTCTCAATCGCGGACACCTGCTCGGCGCGCTCATTCCGCTGTACCTCGCCTGGGTCGCTAGCCACATCAACGTCACCGCCAAGGGCACAAACCCGGAACGCCACATCGAATCGGTCGCCGCGGCCTTTGAGGCGGACAAGCCTTATCTCGTCGCACGCTGGCGGTGGCCGGACAGGTTCAACCCATGAGCCGGCCGGTTGATTTGCGCAGTCGAGATGCGGACCTGAAGCAGGCAGCCGCTTTGAATGGTAACGCGTGTTTCGCCCCTAACCCTCCGGGCACGCTTCCGGAAATGCAGCAAGAGAAATCCTCCAAGGAGTGAGTCCGATGCAGAACATCCTTGCCACCGTCCTCCAGGCCCTCCCCAGCCAGATCTCGGCGCCGGTGTATACCGATAACGGATCCATCTGGCGGCATATGTCTGAGGCGCTCCATCAGTCGCTCTATCGCGTGCTCTCGCTGCTGATCGCCATCCTTCCCGGCATCCTAGCGTTCTTTGCGGCCCTCGTCATCTTCACACTGCTGGGCATGGCCATTTCCGGGCTGCTGCGCCGCGGCCTGGCGTGGGTCAAATTCGACGACTACCTGGCCCGCACCCGCGGCCACGCCGACTGGACGCCCACAACCTCGCCCAGCGCGCTCACCGCGCGTGGCTCCTTCTGGGCCTGCGTCCTGCTTGGTCTCATCATCGGGGTCTCAGCCTTCGACGCCTCCTATGCGACTGCTGCTACGCTGCCCATCTCGCTGCTGCCCTACCTCACTCACGCCGTAGGCGCCATCCTGCTGCTCATCGCGGGTAATCTGATCGCCCGCTTTCTGGCACGCTCCGTTCTGATCGGAGCCGTAAATGCGCAATTGCAGTACGCGCGCTTCCTCTCGCTTGGCGTGAAATGGCTGGTGCTGGTGCTCACCGCTGCGATGGTTCTCGATCACCTGGAGGTTGGCGGAGTGGTGGCCGAACTGGCCTTCGGCATTCTCTTCGGCGGCATCGTCCTCACGCTGTCGCTGGCCATCGGCCTCGGCTCCCGCGACCTGGTCAGCCGCTCACTCGGGGGCCATGTCGAACGCAACAATGAACATCCGTTCATGCCTCCGAGCGGCCCGCCGACCACTCCGGGCGAGTCCATTCGCCACTTCTGAAGCGGAGCCGCTCCTGCGGCGAAGACCGACCCCTTTTGTTTGCGCATTTCTTCGCAAGCAGGGGGGGAACTTCTGGCGTTCGAGGTTCCGTAAATTATTTTCGTCCGACCCCTCTGGAAGTCTAGAGAATTTCTGAACCTGCGGGACGTGATCTTGGAGTTTCTCCCACCCCTCCCAAGCGCACTCACTTGTGCGGTTTCAGATCGCCGAGCATGGTTGGAATCAGCTCCGACACCGTGGGATGAATATGCATGGCGCGCTGCAACGTGGTGTACGGCGCGCCGGCATACATCAGATCCAGAATGCAGTGAATCGCTTCATCCCCGCCCGTTCCGAGAATAGCCGCTCCGAGAATTTTCCTGTTCTCGGCATCGACCAGCACTTTCAT
>DATDLS010000111.1:0-9613 GCA_036519195.1 Occallatibacter sp.
TGCGTCAAGTGGAATCGCTCTATCCGGTTCGGGGAGAATCCACAAATGACCTGTTTCGCGGTGTAAACCTGTTCCAGAGTTCTTACGTCCTTAAAGATATTGTTAATTCTCTAGGATCCAGACTCCAAGGGATTTTGGTGCTGCGTTGGCAGCGCACGATGATCGACACGAACCAGCCTACGGGAGGGAAGTCCGTTGTTCAGAGCAGTGCTTAAGGCCTTTGCTGCAACTTTGTTTTCTTTCGCCACTCGGTTTACAGAGAAAAAATGCCGCCTCGGGGACGAGGAGGCCAATGATCGACGTAGGGTTCGGATTCGACGCCCGCGCCGGGTTCCTTTCCCGACTCGGGCAGCTGGGGGAGATCGAGAGAGCCGGGAACCGGGGGCAGCGCTTCAATCGACCGCTGCCTTTCACACCCAGAAAACAGGAGGGCGGCGCTTTCAATCCGGAGGCGTTGCGTTTTCTCTCGCCAGCCTGTCTGTGC
The DNA here is from genome assembly GCA_036519195.1 of Occallatibacter sp. Taxonomy (GTDB): domain Bacteria; phylum Acidobacteriota; class Terriglobia; order Terriglobales; family Acidobacteriaceae; genus Telmatobacter. Next base: position 485 of record DATDLS010000111.1, read on the forward strand.
TGATTGCCAGCGTGGGCTGCGGTGGCCCTTCGATGCTTGCAACCCCGCCGGTGACAGGGACTGTGGCGTCTACTCCCAATCCACTGGTGGCGATGTATTCGCTTACCTTGACCCAGACTGCGACGGTGACTGTGGTCTTCGGGAAGACGACCTCCTATGGGCTCACGACTTCGGCGCAGCAAACTCCTGCCGGAGGAGGGCAGGTTGCGATTCTGGTGGCGGGGATGCAGGCCAACACCACCTACCACATGCAGGCCCAGGTGCAATACAGCGATGGGCGCACGGCCTTCGATACGGACCGCACCTTCACAACCGGGAGCTATCCGGCAGGTTTGCTTCCCACCCTAACGGCGACCACCGCTCCGGGGCAGACACCGCAGCCCGGAGTCGAGATCATCAATCCGATCGGGTCGCCGGTACAGCTGGTTGCCACGGACTTGTCGGGAAACATCATTTGGGCCTATTACGACCCGACCATCAATATAGGTCTTTCCAGCTGGCTTGCTCCCAAGCAGCTTGCGAATGGCGACTACATCCAGATGGTTGCTCCAAGCTCTTCCTTGCCGCTGACCTCGCCCGTGCCAGCCGCAGCTGACAACCTGGTACGCGAGTTCGATCTGGCTGGAAATACCGTCAAGCAGATCACGATGACCCAGCTCAACGCGGCGTTAGCGGCTGCTGGCTTTGACCTGACCCTTCAACTTTTCTCCCATGACATCACTGTGTTGCCCAACGGACATTGGATCGTTTTGGCCAATACGTTGAAGAATGTAGTCCTCACCGGAGCGACCACACCCACGACGGTTCTGGGCGACGTTCTGGTCGATCTGGACACCAACATGAAGCCGGTCTGGGTGTGGAACGAATTCGATCATCTGGACGTCAATCGCCATCCATGGAATTTCCCTGACTGGACGCACACCAATGCAGTCATCTATTCCCAGGATGACGGAGACCTGCTGGTTTCCATGCGCCACCAGAATTGGATCGTCAAAGTGGACTATAGCAATGGCACCGGAACCGGGGATATCCTGTGGCATCTGGGCGCCGGCGGGGACTTCACTCTGGTCGGCGGCACCTCGCCTACGGACTGGAATTATGCGCAACATGGCATTGCCTTCACCACCCCGAACACTTCCGGACAGTTTGGGCTGGCCGTGATGGATAACGGTGACGATCGCATCTATCCCGGAGGAAACCCCAATGTGGGTGTGCCCTGCGGCGTCAACGGAGCACCCGCTTGCTACTCGACCTCGATTGTTTTCCATCTCGACGAGGGCTCGAAGACGGCCACCCTTGACTTCCACCAGATTCAGCCGCCAAGTTTGTATAACTACTTCGGAGGCAACGCACTGGCGCTGGACAACGGCGATGTCGAGTATGATCTTTGCGGTCTCACGCCGGTGGCTTCCGAGGTGATGGAAGTGACCAACGACAAGAGTAATCCGCAGACAGTATGGACCTTGAACTTGAACAACAACAACGCCTACCGTTCCTATCGCCAGTCGAGCCTCTATCCCGGCGTGCAATGGTAGAAGGGGTGTGGGTGGCGAGAAACCCGGGCCGTTCCCACTCGGGAACGGCCCCGTGGAATCCCGGCTCCTCAGGAATCTCGTGGGCGAGCTCAAGCCGACCGCAAGGGAATTGTCATTGGCAGGCGGCTCAACAGTTTGGCGTCTAAGGCGTCTAATGGAATGGAAGTGAGCTAACCTCAGGAAAGCTATGCGAAATCCTACCGTTTCCTCCCTGCTGCTTTTTGCGCTGCTAATTTCATCGACACTCAGAGTTGTTGAGGCGCAGAAACCGGCGGCACCGCCGCCCCCGCCCCCTCCGGCAGCACGATCACCGGCGGCACAGCAACCGGCCGAACCGTCGGCCACGACCTTGAAGATTCAGGCGCGGGAAGTGGTGCTCCCGGTGACCGTGCGCGACAAGCACGGCGCCCTGGTCAGCAGCCTGAAGATCAGCGACTTCACGCTGACCGAAGACGGACGTCCCCAGACCATCAAGAGCTTTACGCGCGAGAGCAACCTGCCCTTCCGCCTGGGGCTGCTGGTAGATACCAGCCGCAGTGTCTCCGGCGCCATGGACAAAGAGCGCAAGGCGGCCGAGAAGTTCGTCGACCAGATGCTGCCTGCCAATCCCAAAGCCGGAACAGGGGCCGATGAGGCCTTTCTCATCCACTTTGACCGTGAGGTTGAGCTGCTCGAAGACTTCACCGCGTCGCGGGAAAAGCTGCATCAGGAACTGGACGAGATGGGCCCGACGCGCGCTATCAGCAACTCCAGCGCGGGCCCGGAGACCAACGGCGACGACAACGGCAACGCCTCGGCCCGCCGTCGCGGGGGCACGCAGTTGTATGACGCCATTTATCTGGCTGCGCATGACCTGATGGAAAGCAAGGACGGCCGCAAGGCGCTGGTCGTGTTCTCCGACGGGGCCGACCGCGGCAGCAAGGAAAGCCTCAACGACGCCGTAGATGCTGCCGACCACGCGAACGTGACCGTTTACACCGTCTACTTCAAGGGCGAGCAGGAGAATAACGGGAACAGCTTCCCAGGCCGCCGCGGCGGTATGGGGGGTGGCGGCTATCCAGGCGGCGGCTACCCAGGGGGCGGATACCCGGGGGGCTATCCCGGCGGAGGCGGCCAGCGCGGCCCCACCACCTCGGCCAATGGCCAGGATGGCAAGAAGAACATGGAAAGGATTGCTACCCGCACCGGCGGCCGGTTCTTTGAGGCCAAGAAGACGGACAATCTCGACGAGATCTACGGCCAGATTGCCGAGGAGTTGCGCGGGCAGTACCTGCTGACGTATACGCCGGACAAGGTCGACAACGACGGCGGATACCACAAGATTGCGCTGAAGGCCAACAAAGACGACCTGCTGGTGGTGACGCGTGAAGGCTACTACGCGCCGGGCGGGGAGACGAAGTAGGGCAGGCCGGAGAGGGGATCGACCGTCTGGACCTCGAGCGGCTCCGGTATCTCCTCTTCTGCGACTACGAAAAAGTGGCGCAGGTCGGCCTGGCCGAAAGACGTGGTCAAAGCGACGTCGGCAGCGTCCCGGCCGGTGGCCATCAGAACCCGACCGATCCGCGGTACATTGTTGCGCGCGTCAAAGGCCCACCAGCGGCCGTCCAGCCAGGCTTCAAACCAGGCGCTGAAATCCATCGGCAGGACCAGCGGCACGCCAATGTCGCCAAGATAGCCCGAGGCATAGCGGGCAGGAATGTTCATCGCGCGGCAGAAGGTGATCGCCAGGTGCTGGAAGTCGCGGCATACGCCCACCTGCTCGTTGTAGACATTCATTGCCGACTTTGTCGGCCGGGCCTGCTGATAGTCGAACGTGATGTGGTTGTTGACCCAATCGCAGATCGCCTGCACGCGTCCCCAGCCAGGCCTCACCTGGCCAAACAGCTGGAACGCAATACTGGAAAACAGATCCACTTCGCAGTAGCGGCTGCTCAGCAGGAATCGCAGCAGGTCATTCGGCAATTCGGCGACCGGAGTTTCCCGTGCGCCGGGGTTGACCGGATCGGGATCTCCGGAATCCCGAATCAGCGTAGAACCCGCCAGCCGCAAATGACCGCGCGGCGCCACGAACCGCGCGCAGCGGTTTCCAAACGTATCAAGGTAACTGGTTACATCGAGCCGGGGCTCGGTCTCGATTTCGTCGGGCTCAAGCAAATCAGCCGCGCGGGATGGATGGACGTTCAAGAGCACAACCATTGCGGCGTCGGCTGGAAGGTCGAATTGGATGTCGTAGGCCAGGCGAATGTGCATGGGAGCGGGAAACCTTTCCTCGTGTGCAGCGGAGGGCGAAATGGGCGATGCGGCTCAGGGGGTGAGCCCAAGCCGACGATCGGTACACAGTTGAGATGCAACGAAAGGGATAGACGGCAAGAACTGGCCAACTGCTCCGCCGCGATGGGCGTCCAGGCAGCGTTACCCCGGAAGGCAAATCTAGGTCCCGACGGAAGTCCGTTCAGCCCGAAGTCCATTCATCCCGAAGTCCATTCATCCCAACTCCGTTCGCTGAGGACCAACCAGTCGGCAGGCGCCGCTTCTGGCGACGGTTGGCCGGCGGACGAGAGGAACTCGGACGGGGCTCGACCACGAGCACTTCGACCCGGTTCGGTGCCGCAGAAGGAGAGGCGATTCCCAATCGCAAGCGAAAAGCGTTCTTCCGAACTCGCCGTCCCGTTGCCCTGGTTGGAGAGTTTGAACCCTTGAGGTGAGACGCGACGGCGAGATGCCACAAGGGCGTTCGCCGTGGCGAACGCCCCTGTCGTTGACTGTTTCAAGCGATTACTTATTCGTGTGCGCGATGCCTGCCTGCCTCTCTTCCATCGCCGCCTGCGCTGCGGCAAGCCGCGCCGTCAGCAGCCGGAACGGCGAGCAGGAAACGTAGTTGAGGCCAATCTTGTGGCAGAACTTGACGGACTCCGGATCGCCGCCATGCTCGCCGCAGATGCCCACCTTGAGGTCGGGCCGCGTGTTGCGTCCCTTTGCCGTCGCCATCTTGATCAGCAAGCCAACGCCCGCCTGGTCAAGCGTGGCAAACGGATCCTGCTTGAAGATGCCGTGCTTCAGATACGCCGGCAGGAAGTTGTTGATGTCATCGCGCGAGATGCCAAAGGTGGTCTGCGTCAGATCGTTGGTTCCAAAGCTGAAGAACTCCGCCTCTTCGGCAATCTGGTCAGCGGTCAGTGCGGCGCGCGGCAGTTCAATCATGGTGCCCACCAGGTAGTCCACAGTCGAGCCCTTTTCCTTGAAGACCTGATCAGCCACGCGACGCACAATCGCCGCCTGGTTGCGCATCTCTTCAAGAGACCCGATGAGCGGAATCATGATCTCCAAATGCGGATCGCCGCCCTTGGCTTTGACTGCAACCGCGGCCTCAAAGATGGCCCGCACCTGCATCTCGGTAATCTCCGGAAACGTAATGCCCAGGCGGCACCCGCGCAGGCCCAGCATGGGGTTCATCTCATGCAGTTCCTGGACGCGCGCCAGCAGCGGACGCAGTTCCTTGAGCCGCGGCGAGCGCGGCTTGGTGTCTTCAAGGTGCGAGATCTCGACCAGCAGATCTTCGCGCCGCGGCAGAAATTCGTGCAGGGGCGGATCGAGCAGGCGAATGGTCACGGGCAGCGATTCCATGGCCTTGAACAGGCCAGCAAAATCGGCGCGCTGCATGGGCAGCAGCTTCTTCAGCGCATCGCGGCGGTCCTTCTCGTTGTCGGCCAGAATCATCGTGCGCATGTGCTCGATGCGGTCTTCGGCAAAGAACATGTGCTCGGTGCGGCAAAGACCGATGCCCTCGGCGCCGAACAGGCGAGCCTGCTTGGCGTCGCGCGGAATGTCGGCATTGGCGCGGATCTTCAGCCGCCGCACCGGATCGACCCAGCTCATGAACTTGACCAGGTCCGGATCGTCCGGTTGCGCAGGCAGTGTTTTCGACTGACCCTTGATCACGCGGCCGGTGGTGCCGTCGAGCGAAATCCAGTCGCCCTGCTTGAAGACGTGGTCTTTGACGCGCAATTCCTTGTTGGCTTCGCTGACTTTCAAGTCGCCCGCGCCTGCCACGCAGCATTTGCCCATGCCGCGTGTGACCACAGCCGCGTGCGAGGTCATGCCCCCGCGCGAGGTCAAAATTCCCGATGCCACTTCCATGCCCGCAATATCTTCCGGAGTGGTTTCCCCGCGCACCAGAATGATGGAGCGATAGGCGCCGCTGGCGTGGAACTTCACCGCATCTTCGGCGGAGAAGACGATCTGCCCGACCGCCGCGCCGGGCGAGGCCGGAAGGCCCGTGGCCAGCACTTCAATCTTCTCGCCCTTTTCGACCAGCCGGGGTACCAGGAAGTCGTAGAGCTGATTCGGTTCCACGCGAAAGATTGCTTCATCCTGCGTGATCAGGCCCTCGCGCACCATGTCAATGGCGATGCGCACCGCGGCCAGGCCCGTGCGCTTGCCGTTGCGCGTCTGCAGCATGTAGAGTTTGCCATCCTGAATAGTGAACTCGAAATCCTGCATGTCCCGATAGTGCTTTTCCATCTTCCACGTCACTGCGCGCAGATGGTCATACACCTTGGGCATGGCGCGTTCCAGTTCGCTGATGGCCAGCGGCGTGCGAATGCCGGAGACCACATCTTCCCCTTGTGCATTCATCAGGTACTCGCCGAAGAAGACGTGTTCGCCCGTTGCCGGATTGCGGGTGAAGCCTACGCCGGTGCCGGAGTTCTCACCCAGGTTGCCGAAGACCATGGCTTGTACGTTGACCGCTGTGCCCAGCCAGTCGTCGATGTGGTTGATGCGGCGATAGGTCTTGGCGCGTTCATTCTGCCAGCTGCGGAACACCGCGTCGCGGGCCTGTACCAGCTGGTCAAGCGGTCCCTGCGGAAAGTCCTTGCCGGTCTCCTTACGGACCAGCTTCTTGTACTCAACGATGATTTCCTTGAGCGACTCGGGGGTGAGCTCGTAGTCGAATTTGACGCCTTCGCGTTCCTTGATGCCGTCAAAAATGTGTTCGAACTTTTTCTTTCCCACATCGAGCACCACATCCCCGAACATCTGGATCAGGCGACGGTAGGAGTCATACGCGAAACGCGGATTGCCGCTGCGCTTGGCCAGCGCTTCGACGGCCTGGTCATTCAAGCCCAGGTTGAGGATGGTGTCCATCATGCCGGGCATGGAGAACTTCGCGCCCGATCGAACCGAAACCAGGAGCGGATTTTCTCCCGCGCCCAGCTTCTGTCCCTGCATCTTCTCCAGGCGCTCCAGAGCGGCGTACATCTCGACGTCGATCTGCGGGTTGACCGCGCCGCGCATGTACTCGCGACAGGCCTCGGTTTGAATCGTGAATCCCGGAGGTACCGGCAAGCCGGCATTGGTCATCTCGGCCAGGCCCGCGCCCTTGCCGCCCAGTACGTCTTTCATGCGGCCGTTGCCGTCTGCGGTGCCGCTGCCAAACGAGTACACATACTTGGTTGCGATTGAGGTTGAGCCTGCCTGTCCGGCAGACGGCTGTTCCACCACGCCCTGCGTCATGGGGTGTTGCCTCCGTGATTAGGATTTTTCTCCCCGGCAATAAGGACTTTTGCCGGGGTCCTGATTTCCGCGGCGGGCGGTTCCTATGGGAGGGTGGCGGGACGGAGGCTCAGCAAAACTTAAAAAATGCGGTAACCGGCTGAGCACGTGCGGGTCATCCAGACATCTGACTGCGCGTCACGGCTTACATTGTAAGATCGCCGCCAGTATACCTTCGCCCGCGCCACTCGGGACAGACCATTCCGTTTGAGAAGACCTGAGGAAAAAAGCTAGGAGGAAATGTTTCGCATATTGAGACGTTCGGCGCCGCCGGACGCGGGTTTCTGCGCCCGGGCAGGCAAGTTAAGCCGCGGAGCGGCGAAAGCGGGGGCTGTACTCGGAATTCTGGACCGCATTGTGAGAAACCAGCAAACGATCCAAACCCACCACGGCCAGAATTTGCACAACCCGCGGGGATGCATTGATCACGTTGAAACAGTGGCCGGCCTGGCTGGCCCCCGAGTAAAGCGTTACCAGCATTGAAATTCCTGCTGCGTCAATCCGGTCCACTCCGGTCAGGTCGAGCGTTACATTCGATTCGAGCACCAGGGGACCGACGCGGTTTACCAGTCCAGCGTCTTCGCCACGCAGCAGCTTGCCGCAGACCTGTTCGCTCAGCGTCGCTTCACGCAGGATGGATTCGTCGATCTCAGACGGCTCGATGGCCATCATGGTGCGTGTCAATTTCGGTTCGCACATTGAAATATTCATAAAAATCTCCTGGGTTTGGGAACCCGTTTTGTTTCCGGGCCGATCAAGGCGCGGCCCGCGAGTCTTGAATGTTGCACCCTGAGAACTTGCACTCGGTCTGCCAAAGCCGCCCGAAGAGAATATGCTGCAATCAATAGGGATAATGACTTTCCGCTTTCCCGGCTGGCGGAATCTGGTGTTCAGTTTCGTTGCCGGCGTTCGCTATCGGACACATTGTTCAGTACGCAAAAAGGAGTGCCCCCGGTTCCGTGTTTCCTTCCGCCAAAGCTTCTGTTGATCCGCCCCCCGCACCGAATCGCGACCAGATTCGTGCGCTCGCCCTCTCGTCCGGTTTCTCAGAAGCCGGTGTCCTGGCGCTTCCGCATGATGCGGATGAGCGCGATGCAGGCCGGTTTGAGCAATGGGTCGACGACGGGCGCGCGGGGACCATGCACTATCTGGAGCGTGTGGATGAGAGCGGGCGGCTGGTGCGATCGCGGGTGAGCGTTCCGTTTCCCTGGGCACGCTATGCAGTGGTCTGCTTCTCTAATTATAACAGCGCCCAGCCTCGCTCGACCGATGGCGCCGGGCGAGGATCCGGGTGGATTGCGCGTTATGCCTGGAGCAGCCGCAAACACCCCGACGGGGTGACCAGGCCCAGCGATTATCACAAGGTGCTCAAGAAGAAACTGGTTGCTTTTGAAGCCAGTCTGCATCAGCAGTTCGGCGCCTTTGAGGCGCGCGGCTACGTGGATACCGGTCCGGTGGTCGAGCGTTCCCTGGCCACTGCGGCCGGCCTCGGATGGACAGGGAAGAACACCTGCCTCATTCATCCCCAACTCGGCTCCTATGGATTCCTGGCCGTCCTGATTACGGCCCTCGAAATCAACCGGGAGCAGCCGAGCCTGACTGTGCCCGATCGCTGTGGAACCTGTCGCCGCTGCCTCGACGCGTGTCCGACAGGGGCGCTGATTGCGCCCTACCAGATGGACGCAACACGATGCATTGCCTATCTGACCATCGAGCACCGCGGACCCATCGAAGAGGGCCTGATGGAAGGCACCGGACGGCAGGTCTTCGGATGCGATATCTGCCAGGATGTGTGTCCGTGGAATCGCAAGGCGCCCATAGGCGCCGATCCGGATCTGGAGCCGCGCGCCGAACTTGTGAATCCCTCGCTTGACTGGCTGGCCGAACTGGATGAAAGGCAATTCGAGCAGCTCTTCAACGGCTCGCCGGTGCGGCGCGCGGGCTATCAAGGCCTGCGGCGCAACGTTGCCGTGGCCATGGGCAACAGCGGCCTGGCGCGCTTTATGCCCCTGCTCGATCAGTGGACGCAGGCCGCGGACCA
>DATDLS010000112.1:0-44685 GCA_036519195.1 Occallatibacter sp.
CCCAGCGCGTATTGAATCCCAGCTCGAAGGTGTTCCAGCATCGGCGTCATGGCATACACTCGATCACTGTGGCCGTGCCCTTCGTAGAACACTCGCCCCTTGCCCTCGCGGCGAATATAGCTCAAGGCATAATCGCCATCGGTTCGCGGATGAGATTCCTTTGCCTTATCCTCGGCGCTCATCTTGGCGTAGTCGATACTCGTCAATACATGCACGTTGCTGCGTGAAAAGGACTCCTGCACGAATGTGTAGGTCTCGTCGTGGATTTCGAAGTCCTTGCCATGGAACATAGCCGTCAACGGACTGTTCGGATCATCGATCTTGACATAAATCTGTTGCGGATCGGGCCAGTGAAATTTGAAGTAACCGCCAATCAGTGTGTTGAACTCCGGCCATTGCAGCACAGGCTTCGATTCCACGCTGAGACGACGCATGTCCGGCGGGGGCAATAACGAATTGAAGTGCGCTACAAAATCGTCGCGGGTGACCTTCCCTGTATTGCCTGGATCCAGCTTCTGGAACCAATCGTCGGCAAGGGCGGTCCACTCCTGCCGGCTGACGGCATCGTCACTATCCTTGTCCGCTGCTGTGAAGATCCGGGCAGCTAAAACCAGCGCCGCTCTGTTCTGCCCGGTACTGCCGCCCGTTTTAGCGGCCTCACTTGCCAGGCAATCGGTGTGATACGAGTCTGTCGCCGCGTGAATTCCGGCAACCCCTTTTCCGCCTCTCACGAAATTCAGCAACGCCGCTCGCCGCGCGGCCGTCACGGAGGGATCCGGATCGTCAAGAAAACACGCGGTTGTGCTGTCCAGGAAAATGGCGTCGTATTTCTTGAGGTTATCGGTGTTGATATCCGCCGCGTCGTAACTGATGGTCGTGGTCCATAAACCGCCCTGGTTCCCGAGTGCTTCCACCGCCTTCGCAGCCAGCGGGATGGAGGCATGCACGAACCCTCCCGCGCCCGTATGCGCCAGCACCAGCAGCCTGCGCTCGTGCATCGGCTTCCTACCCGGGGCAGTGGGTAAGGCTGCCATCATGGCGTCCACAGCAGCTTGTGGTACGGTGATCGGCGTCGAATTACCAGCCGGGTTGAATGTGTTGGCTTGCCCAGGCTTGACCGCGGGCGGCGCAGGCAGCAATGTGCTGATTCCGGCCAGAATCTGAGCCTGGGTGAGGGGCCCGCTCTGCGTGTTGTCCCAGGCTGTAAACCAGGAGTTGAACCCAGACTCCAGCTCCGGCCGTGTCAGCGTTCCATCCTTATCGGTATCGAGGGCAGCAAATAGCGCCTGAGCAATTCGGCCGCCGTCCGGTCCCTGCGCTGGCGAACTCGCGATGCCAACCACGAGTAGCACAGCAGCGCCAGCCCAGATACATGTCGTTGCGATTAATCCTGTTTGTCTCATAAAGTCTGTCGCAATGAGTCTATCGCGGATGTGATCTTCGAGTCACGTCGAAAGGACGTTTTCAATGGGGCTTAATCCGTTTATCCGCGAAACCGTCCAGGCTCTGCCGGGCAGACCAGGCCACAACCGATAGTTTCCGGCCAGAAAAGACAGCTATCAGAAAGGCGCACCGATCGAGCACTTCAAAACTTAATTCCGAGCAGGTTTTTTTGTCCAGGGGGACGCGGCTCCAGCCAACCGCACATCGCCCTCCAGGCTCGCGTCTCCAGACATGACCAGTCAACGCTCCCGCTTCAGATCAAGACGATGCGGCAGGATGCTGTTCGCCGCGGTTGGCAGATTACTACTGAGATTAAGGAGATCCGCTGAGGCGCTCTGCAACGGCCAAAGCGGGAGCAACTTCTTGCCGCTACCCGCCGCCGCGAGATGAACACGATCCTCGTCTGACGCCTCGACAGATGAGGCCGCTCGCTTCCTGATCTGGTCGCCACCTTGCAAGGAACTGGCGGAACCGAGGATCGCCTTCGTCCCGTTCACTGAAGCCTTCAATATGACTAGGCCCACAGGCCTTGCGCTGACCGGGATGCTGGCCGAATTCGCAGAGAGTTCGAAGATGAGAAATTGCGAGAGCAGGTGAAGGCCGGCATCGCCCAGGACCGAGCCAAAGAAGTAACTTTTGAAAGACCACGATTTGCAGGCAATGCGAGCACAGGTAGTAGGGACGGGAAACTCGCACCGGGCCTACTACCGCCAAAATGGGCTTGGAACGTAATTGCCGGTAATGGGCGCGCTGGCCATTAAGCGCGGCCAATTGCCCGCTCCTGTTCTGTCCCCGGGGCTGCCAATTGCGGCAGTTCGGTTAACGCGCCCGGGCCCGCACGGTGCATGGCCGCACGCGCCGCCGTCTCGGCTGCTTCCGGATCCAGACGCCCGGTCTTGCCCCGTCGGCAGAAAACGACGCGCAGGAGTTGATCTATTTCGCGCGCGACTTGCTGGCGGATTGCTTCCGGCGTTTTTTCTTCTGGGCCGGCGGTGCGACCTCGGTCATTGGCCGCAGCCTGCAGATCTGTTCGTTGACGTCCAAAAGTTGCTCGCCCAGTTTTCGGAAGCGCCGCCACTCGTCAACCTCGCGCTGCGCTTTCACCAAACCTGCCGAAGAGGAAAACGTCTCGGTGACCGTTTTCCCGCTCACCTTGCGTGTCAGCCGGTAGTAGGGGCCATGGCCGGCCTCACCGGCCCGATGGCAACGACAGTTCGGATTTCCACAGCGTCCAGTTGTTGCCGTAATGGAGCCTGAGCGCATGTCGCCCAACTGGGCGATCTCCATCTGAATGGTGGCGCGGCGATTCTCAAGGTCAACCAGAGAGTCAGGCATCGATAGCCTCCTTAACCTAGCGTAAAACAATAACCTAGCGTAAAACGATGCTCGGTTAGGTGCGCAAAAAAGAACTCCACGCACGATCACTCGTACGTCGCCCACCCGAAATGCTCGTGAGTGTTGACAAACGTTTTAAGTATGCGTTAATATCCGGCCCGAGTAAACTGGTTCACTAACATAGTGTCCCGGTTCACTACAGGCAAACATGAACGAGCTGCCGTAGCTAACCGCGGGGCAGCCAAAGGTGGTTTTGGGACTCTCGTGCCCGATCCGGTCACGGTGACTCTCGGAATCAGACTGTCAATGCCGAGATGAGGGTCGGCGGAATTTCGCAACAGGTTGTCGTTCACTACGGACGTAACTATGCTGCAAACCGTGCACTGCAAAGGAGAGCCACTTTGGTCCACTATCAATTCAAAAAAGCCTTTTGCATTTGTTTTCGTTTCGAACGGTCCAAAAAAGGGAGAGCTCTGGAGCGCTTTGCCCTGTTCTGCCGGGCGGGTCTGGTAGCCGGCGTGCTGGCCTTGGCACTAGTCACCATCGGCCATGCGCAAATCAATGTGGGGAGCATCACCGGCACCGTTACTGATTCTTCAGGCGGGGTAGTCGTCGGTGTGACGGTCAGCGTTGTCAACAATGGTACCGGAGTCGCCTATTCCGCCCTCACCAATGAAACAGGGACATACCGGATTGCGGAGTTGCCCACAGGCACCTACTCAGCGACCTTCAAGATGACCGGATACTCGACTGTCAATCGCCCCAATATCGAGATCAGAATCGGCGAAGACGTCGGGATCAACCAAGTACTCGTCGCCGGCTCGGTTAGCCAGACCGTCAACGTCACAAGCGCCATCCCCATGCTCGAAACTGGCCGCCCCACAATCAACCTGAATCTGGAGTCTGAGGCTTTGACGGATCTCCCCCTCGACGTGACCGGAGGTCGCGATATCACAGCTTTCGCCTACTCGCTGGCACCTACGACCACTGGCAGCAACTTTAGCGGCCATATAGCGGGCTCTCAGGATATGACCAAGAACGTAATCGTCGACGGCGCTGACGCTATCGCCGGACTGCAGGGCTTTATACAATCCGTTGGCATGGAATCGGTGAAAGAGTTTGAGGTTCAGACGAGCGGTATCTCGGCGGAAGGAGCCCGGACAGGGGGCGGCAATCTAGTGATGGAACTGAAGTCTGGCACAAACAAGCTGCATGGAAGCGCCTACGGCTTCTTGGCAAATGAAATTCTCGATGCAAACACCTGGGACAACAAATATTTCTTGGCGCAGTGCGCAAGTGGCGATACCGTCTGCGACAATACATACCGGCGTCCGCTCACACGTTTCTACGACTATGGCTTTAGCGGTGGCGGCCCAATTTGGAAAGATCACACTTTTTTGTTTGCCGATGTTGAGCAATACAAGCAGAACCAGTTTACCTATGCGCAGGATGGAGCGACCGTCCCGACGCAGGCATTCTTGCAGGGCAATTTCTCCGCGATCCTAGGAGCCCCGCTCACGTCGATCAACCCATGCACCGGTATGCCATACATCACCGGGCAGGTCTTTGATCCAAACACGGAACAAGTAATTGGGGGAGTCACCTGCTACTCGCCATTTCCGAACAACACCATCCCGGCGGCACGTTTCAGCAGCATCGCTTCGGGGCTTGTAAAGATGTATCAATCTAACTATGCGCCAACGAACAGTAACCTGACAAACAACTACCCAGCCTTCAATGGTAATCCCTTGACGATCAATCGGCATGTCGACATGAAATTCGACCATCTGATAACACCAACGGAAAGGTTTACGTCCTCTTACAACTGGTGGAGCCTTCCCAGGCTTCTTGGCGCTAATCTCTGGCAAACCAATACGACCGACGGTGGGCCGTTTTCAGGGGCCCAAGGGGACCAACAGTACAACTATTCTGTCCGTCTGCAACTGACCTCAACGATTTCCCCGACGAAGCTCAATTTCTTTTCTTTTGCATACAACAACGACAGCACAGCAGACTTCCCAGGTGAGAATGTCAACCCTACTGCTCTGGGATTTACTCAGACTGACGGAACGCAAAATTTGCCAGTGATAAACTTCAATGGCACAGTAAATGGTGCCAATGAGTCGCAAATCGGTGATCGTTTCAGTGACGGGTACGTCTACGCCACCACAATTTTCAACGACACATTCACCATAACCCATGGAAAGCATACATTTAAAGTGGGCGGTGATTTTCTCGCCAAGCTCATCAACAGTAGACAGGCGGACGTCCAGACCTACAATTTTTCTAATACGACAAACAGTCCGCTTGATCCAACGGTTCAACCCTTTGTGGGTTTCGCCTTCGCCAACTTCCTCTTAGGCGATGTTCAAAATTCAAGTAGTGGCTTGCAGTATCTGCTGCATGGGAGGCGAAAACTATTCTCCTTCTTTGGAGATGACAATTGGAAGATTCGCCCGAATCTAACACTTAGCTTGGGGCTACGATACGACTTCAATAGCGCCTTTCACGAGACCAATGGCCATTGGGCAAACTTCAACCTCAACGCGAACAATCCAGCTTGGGGAAGTGTGAGCGGCGCCTATCAATTCTTGCAGAATGGCTCCGGAACATTTGAGACCGCCCAGAATCCATGGCAATTCGGTCCTCACGTTGGTGCCACGTATCAACCTATTAGTAAACTTGTAGTGCGCACGGCTTGGGGCCTGTTCTATGTACCACTGGGTCTGAACCAATATCAGGGCGTTCCACTGGCGAGCAATGGAGGTGCCGTCGGATTCATCGCAACGAATAACATCCTGAACCCATCTCAGAACCAGCCTGCATATAATTGGGATGGCGGCTATCCAGGGGCGCCCAGCTTTCCTCCAGCCACCAGCGCACTCACGAACGTCAGTGGTGGTGCGGTGACTGTGGCGCCCAATACACTCACAATGGGATACACCCAAAATTGGAACGTCGGGTTCCAGTACGCCTTGGCACCAAGCGTGGTATTTTCAATGAATTACCTCGGCAATATAGGCCGCAAATTGCACGACGCAAGCCTGGTGCCCCTAGACTATCCAACCCTCAACACGTATCTGCCTCTTTTGATGAGCGGTCAGGTAAATGACATGATCAGCAATGCAGGACAGGCTGCTGCTGCTGGTGTTCCATACCCCTATCCCGGTTTTTCGGGTTACGCATATCAAGCGATCAACCCCTTTCCACAATTGGCCTCGGCTGGCCAGCAACTTCGTTTTGACGGTCCTCCGGGAGGCGTAAGTGGCTATGAAGCTCTTGTGGCAGAAATTGAAACCCGTTCCTGGCACAATCTCACTACAGATTTCAACTATACGTTTTCCCGCGCAGAGGGCAATGTGAACGACAATAGCGCCTTCCAGGATGGACCCGGACCTGCATTCACGCAGAACCCGTATGACGCCGCGCAACGCGCGCATGATGTTCTTGACTTCAATATGACCCATGTAGTTAAGGGTTATATTAACTACAATCTGCCTCTCGGTCGTAACCAAAGGTTCCTTTCAAATGGCCGTGTCATGGATCTGATTGTAGGCGGATTTACGATTGGTACCCAGGTTCAGTACAACAGCGGCACCCCGTTTAGCGCTATTGCCGCCGCGAACCAATATCCCGGCTATACAAACCTTTTCGCGAATCGCAATTCCGCAGTTAGTACAGCGAATCATTTTAAATCGCTCGATTTAAACAATCTCGCTGACCCGTCAAATAACTTCTTTAGCCCACAATTATTCTCCAATCCCAGCTTCGGTGCACTGGGCAATCAACCATCGTACTATACAGCACTTACAAACTGGGGCCAGGGCACTGAAGACCTGAGCGTCATAAAGCACGCCAGATTCGGGACCGATGCTCACCCGATGAATGCATCGATTCGTGTGCAGTTCTTTGACGTGCTCAACCGTCACTATTGGGGCAATCCCAACACCAGCATCACGAGTCCTTTTTTCGGGCAGGTAACTGGGGTATCTGGATTCAGGTATGGTCAACTTGGAGCACGCTTTGAATTCTAGATTTGCAGTGCACAACCCGGTAATCCAGGGGAAGCGGCGTTCTTATAAACGCCGCTTCTTCCCAGCACGGTCGACGCTGGTGAAGCTCAGTTTAAGTCTATTGCTCTGTGGAGTTCTTTCAGGGGTTGCACGCACACAGGTGACAACGTTAGTGCCATCGACAGACCCTGCAAATCGAGAGAGGGGCGGACGACCGGATCTACCTCTCGCTCCTTTGCCGGCCCTCCCATCACTTGTCGGGGAGCAGATCGTACTCAGCGATTCATTAGCACTGGATACACGCCCAGTCGGACTGGATCAATCACCCGGAGAACAGTATTCTGCTCGCGCTATCGAACTCTACCGCGATCACCAGCCTGATCGTTCACTGGACGCGTTTTCGGCACTCCTCAAGTTCCGTCAACTCAGTGCAGAAGAGCTTCGTTTTGTGGGTTTAGATTACGTGGCGTTACAGGACCTGGTCTCAGCAGACAGGTGGCTTCATGCTTCGTTGCAATTGGACAAGACTGAGTGGCGTACCTGGCGGTATCTCGGCGGAGTCCAGTACAGCGAAGAGAAGGTCCCGGAAGCAGTTGAATCATTCAGTCAGTGCTTAAGACTCGACCCGAGCAATGCGCTTGCCGAAGATGGGCTTGCTCGTTCACTCGAAGCGCAGGGGAAATCGGCAGAAGCCGCAAGCGCCTATCAACTAGCAGTGATGTTCAACAGTAAGGATCCTACGCCGTCTTATCTTCCTCCCCTGCACTATGGCACATACCTGCTCCGACTGCGTGACCTGAAGGGGGCGCTCAACTACCTAAGTATCGCGGAGAAGCTCGGGCCGGAAGACTCCGAGGTTCATGAAACATTAAGCGATATCTTCCGTGCTAACGGAGACCTGCAGCAGGCGATAGCCGAAATGTATATCGCATCAGGCCTATCCCCAGGGAAAGCTCGGCTTCATTTTATTCTCGCCCAACTCTATCGAGATGAAGGCAAAGAGCTAGAAATGAAGAGGGAAATTGAGACCTATGCCGCCCTTTCCAGACAGCACCCGGATGACCCCGATCGTTAGCCACACGGTGAGAGTTGTGCTGGCTGTACCCGATGCTCTTATCCTGAAGGACGTGGCTTTTGGAGCCACCCAAGGCAGCGCCATGGCAGCACCTGGCAATACGGAGATAAGGCCTTGGCTTACTCCCTGGTCCTTGATCGCTCTTATGTTTTTTCCTCGAAGAGGTACTCCAAGGAAGTGATCCGGCAGCTAGCGATGGCAACCCGCGATTGCCGGAACCATGTCAGACAGCGGACCTCGGCTGTGGAGTTTGTTTTGGTCAACAATCCCCCTTTGTCGATTGTGGCCGAAGTGCAACTGCCGGGGACGCCGCTACAACAGTGGTACCGCTGCGAATATTCCGAGGGGAATCGCTTGAATACCAGAGATGGCGTACCAGTCTCCGCACCTGTCGCGGCAGCCCGACCAACAGGAAATATGTACCAACCTCCCTTTAGCATTCTGTTCCTGACGACAGTCGAACCGTTCTCAAGGGAAGGGGTAAACCCAACCACATTATCACCCGGGGGGGGCAATTTGAGGAGCTCTATTAAGTCTATGCTGCGCTTAAAGCTTGCGATGCGACAGATCGCACTCGTCTCCCTGCTCTTTGTTTTTGTTATCAATGTATCGGCCCAAGCCAAATCCCCGTCTCCCGTTGCGGTTCAGGTCAAACGCGTCACCGACGGATGGCTGCTGCTGCGCGGCGGCGAGCCTTACTACATCGATGGTGCTGGCGGCAGCGGCAGTCTTGACCTCCTCAAGCAGCTGGGCGGAAACTCCATCCGCACTTGGAGCGCCAACAGCCTTGAAAGAACAGACCTGCTCGCCAATACCCAGAGACTCGGATTGACCATCGCTGCCGGACTTGCGCTTGGCCAGGAGCGTCACGGATTCAGCTACAACGATCCCGCGCAGGTCAAGAAGCAGTTCGACGAATCCATCGCGTCTGTCGAAAAATTTAAGAACGAGCCAAACATTCTGATCTGGGGCATTGGCAATGAGATGGAGGCTGACGGCACCAACCCCGCAATCTGGAAGGCCATCAACGACATCTCCCGTGAAATTCACCGCCGCGACCCCAATCACCCCACCATGACGGTCATCGCCGGGGTGGGCGCAAACCACATCAAGCTCAGCAACTTCATGCAGTACTGCCCCGATATCGATATCCTCGGCATTAACTCCTATGGAGGCATGTATACCCTGCTGGAAGACGTTCGCGCCGCCAAACTCGACCGCCCCTACGTTGTCACCGAATTTGGCCCCGTCGGATGGTGGGAGCGCCCGAAGACCTCCTGGGGAGCGCCGCTGGAGCCGACCAGCACCGAGAAAGCTGAGACCTACCGCTACGGCTACCAGCACTCCGTCAGAGGAGCGTCGCACCTTGCCTTGGGCAGCTACGCCTTCATCTGGGGCAGCAAGCAGGAGCGCACTCACACATGGTTCGGCCTGCTCGTTCCCGACAGCAAGGGCGGCGTTGAAAAGACCGAAGCCGTCGATGTTTTAAGCCATGAGTGGACTGACGGCAAGTGGCCTGCAAACCGTGCTCCGCAGATCGCGCTCATCGAGACCGCAGCCGGACAAA
The DNA here is from genome assembly GCA_036519195.1 of Occallatibacter sp. GTDB lineage: Bacteria > Acidobacteriota > Terriglobia > Terriglobales > Acidobacteriaceae > Telmatobacter. The sequence continues at coordinate 9,434 of DATDLS010000112.1, forward strand.
AAGAGGTTGCACCCGCTTCCGAGTGGACCGCTACCGCACAAGCAACGGATGCCGACGGCGATTCGCTGCGCTATGAGTGGGAAGTACGCGAGGAAACTCACGATGCCCGCGCGGGGGGAGATGCCGAGGCGATCCCCTCGGCGCATCCCGAAGCCATCCTGCACGCCGAAGGCTCCGCTGTCAGCTTCCGCGCCCCGCAGCAGCCCGGAGCCTATCGCCTGTTCGTCGCCATACACGACGGACAAGGCGGTGTCGCGACCGCCAACGTTCCCTTTTATGTCAAGGATGAAAAACCGAACTGATTTCTGGTGAGAACTGCATTCTGAAAAGCCCCATACCCCAAACTCGGAGCTCTACCCTCCCGTGAAGACTTTAGTTCCATCACAAGCCACAGCTTCAGCCCCAACATTCCAACGTGGACGCCGGTCTGGCCCGAGGAGTTCAGCAACTCAACAGGTTCCATCGCGCAGCCCAATCCGGAAGTGTGGACATACGACACAGGTGGCAGCCGGGGTGATAGGGAGTGTGAAGTCTACTGCGCTTGAAATTCTTCTTCTCGCACCGTGCAGCTCTTCCGCGCAGAGCGTCTACGTTGGCACCGATGGCTATCTGCACGTCGTCGCCACATTGTCCAGTCCGATGGGACCCTCGGTGAGGCCACGTTCTTTGCCGAAGACGGAGGAGATACTGTGGCGCAGGACAAGAACGGCAATGTCGACGTCGCGGCGGAACGGGTCTTTTTCTATAGCGGTGACGGAATGCTTTTGGGGAGAATTGATATCCCTGATCGGCCGATCGATCTGGCATTTGGCGGAGCCGATCGTCGTACCCTATACATGCTCACTCACAGCCCGCGGTATGCAGTTCAAACAATCTCCGGACTTTAGGAGGAAATGAACATGTTCATCGACACGTTTTCCATTCGCGCGCTTTGCTTAGTTACCGGTGCTTTGATTCTCGATGTCGTTCTTAGCGCGCCGTCTGTCCCAAATCACCAGATTGCTGCCCGTAAAATGCTCTACCCGCAGAGAGAGTGGAGCGAGTGGCAAGATTATCCGGTTCGCACCGTCGAAGATATTTCTTTCGCACCGAAAGCCGTTCCTCTTGACCGGTTTGGCGGCCGTCTCGATCGCCGCTCGGTCAAGACCGGTTTTTTCTATACACGCAAGATCGCTGGCCGCTGGTGGCTGATCGACCCTGATGGCCATCCGTTCTTGAATGCGGCCATTGTTTCAGTTATCCCCGCCCCTTCACCCAATTCCGCTACGGCGCTCGCCAAGACCTTCGGTACGCAAGAAGCGTGGATGAAATATACCCGTGACCAACTTCTCTCAAACGGGTTCAATGGCGTGGGTGCCTGGTCAGACGTCCATCTTCTCCGCACCTCACCCGCGCAATCTACCCGCCCGCTGGCCTATACCATCAATCTCGACATCATGGGTGCCTACGGCGCCAAACGCGGAGGCACGTATGCTGTTCCCGGACACAAAGGCTATCCCGAAAACACCATCTTCGCCTTTGATCCGGCGTTTAAGACGTTTGCCGATCGATATGTCGCCGCTGCGGTCGCCGCCTACCGCAACGATCCAAATGTCATCGGCTATTTCTCCGACAATGAAATTCCGTTGACACGTGCCAACCTGGACGGATTCCTTCGCCTTCCGGACGGCGATCCAGGTCACATAGCCGCAACGCGCTGGCTGCGACAGCACCATGCCACCGAGCCTACGGACGCTCTCCGGGCTGAATTCCTCGAATTCGAAGCCGATCACTATTTCCGAATTGTTTCCTCAGCTATCAGTAGGTCCGACCCCAACCATCTCTTCTTGGGTTCCCGGTTCTATGGCCAGCAACCAAACGATCCTGAGGTTTTCCGAGCCGTTGGCAAATATGCTGGCGCGATCTCGATCAATATTTACGGAATTTGGCAGCTTGATCCTGCTACAACTGAAATGTGGGAGCGTGAATCAGGCAAGCCCTTTATGGTTACCGAGTTTTATGCCAAGGGCGAGGACTCCGGGATGCCCAACCACACTGGCGCTGGCTGGCTTGTTCATACTCAGGACGACCGGGGAATGTTCTACGAGAATTTTGTCCTGGCCCTGATTCAGTCAAGGAACTGTGTCGGATGGCATTGGTTCAAATATCAAGACAACGATCCGGATGATCCCCATGCCGAGGCTTCGAATAAGGATTCAAACAAGGGCATCGTCGACCGTTACTATAAGCCGTACGGTCCGCTGCTGAATCGGATGCGCGACTTGAACTTGAAAATGTATGGGATCGCTGATGCCTTCGATGCAGTTGGCTCCAGCTTGCGATAACGGAGGAAGTTCTCGAAATGTTTGACGCCAGGGTAAGTCAATCGATAGCTCGCAAGATCAGCCGGGCTTTTTGTGCATGTGCTCTCACACTGACGGGTGCGCTGCTTACATGCGCGGTCTTCGCCCAGTCACCTCAGCGCCCTCGCATAACAGGCATTTCGCATATGGCAGTCTTCTCTCACGACTTCGAGAAGTCGCGGTCCTTCTATGGGCAGTTTCTGGGCTTCCAGGAACCATACTCGCTGAAAAATCCCGATGGTTCGCTTTCGATGACTTTTTTTTAAAATCAACGACCATCAATACATTGAACTATTTCCAGAGCGCGCGCCCAACACTGACCGCCTCAACCACATCGCTCTCGAAACCGACGACGCCGAAGCCCTAAGAAGCTACCTGGCATCGCAGGGTGTCAAGGTGCCCCCGGAGGCGCACCGTGCACGAATTGGCACTCTCAATTTCAATGTTACAGACCCTGCGGGTCACACTGTGGAGATCGTTCAGTACACGCCCGACAGCTGGCCCGTGAAGGCGTCCGGCAAGTACATGAGCAATAATGAAATCTCCAAAAAGATGACCCATGTGGGATTGATCGTGACCGACCTTGGCCCCGAATACGACTTCTATACGAAGGTCCTCGGGTTTACAGAGACATGGCGGGGAAGTCACGACGGAAAGGTTCTCTCGTGGATCAACCTGAAAGTTCCCGACGGAACAGATTATGTCGAGTTCATGCTGTCAAAGGATGCGCCAGAACCGACAAAGCGAGGTGGAGCGCACCACCTCTGTCTGCAGGTGCCCAGTGTTTCCGAAGCTGTCGCCAAACTTGAAGCCAATCCCTACTGCAAGACCTATGGGCAGACCATCGATCAACATGTGGGGATCAACCGCAGACGACAGGCTAACCTCTTCGATCCGGATGGCACCAGGATCGAGATCATGGAGCCAGACACGATCGATGGTAAGCCGACGCCGCCTTCGAACGCGCAGCCGCCGCAGTAAGCGGTTATCCATAGGTGCAGGGGGCGACGCATACCGGGATTGGCAAAAGCCGACCGGGATTGGCAAACGCCGAGTAGATTGCAAGCGTCCTTTCCAACGTGACAAAACACTGCTCTCTCGCATGCCAAGAATCGACCGCGCACCTCTCCATTCAAGGGTAAGGGCGCATCCTTGAATGGAGAGGTGTCCCGCGATTGCATGGACGTTCTCCGGGACACCGTCGGCAGAGCGGAGCCCGCCACGGATGAGCTCATTGCGATTCGTTCTTGAGTGCCGAAGCCGCTGATGCTCTATGGAATGAACGTCTGAGGGGAAATGGAACAATGAGCGTCCCTTTGGTCAGTGAGCCTGCTTGAAGTCAAAATAGGCCAGATTCATGGCGCCGCCGGTCAGGATGTGGACAGTGAGAACATTTTTCCCCTTGCCGAGGCGAATCTTGAAGAAATTCGAAGCCAAGTTCCAATGGTGCCACTGACGCCAGGCCACGGGGTCTGCAGCGTCATATGTTGTTGGGACCTGCAGCGATCCTGCTGCTTCTTTTCCATTCACGTCAATGGAGATTGTTCCACCATGATTGGAGGTGTAAAGAAAATCGGCAGCGTAGGTTCCAGCGTGGGTCACATCGACAGTGATGTTAAACCACTCTCCGGGCTCGGTCCATCCAATGTAGGGCAGGTCTCGAGGCGGAACAATCTTGTCGAAGGGGTTGTCGTCAATCTGTGTGGGCTTCCGTTCGAACTTCGTATAGGAGGTATCCACTCCCTCATGGATGCGAAATTCATTGAGGTAGGTCCCATCGGCTGGATTCAACTCTCCACTGCCGTGGTTTTGCGCGTCGGTATCGTGATAGGCCACTCCTTCGCCGCCCAGGTCATAATAGGCGCACAACACTCGCCCCGGAATCTTCTGCGGAGCGCCTTGATAGCGGGTGTCGTGATAGGGCAAGCCCTTGTACTGGCTCAGAAATGACTGCGAAGATGCGGCTGTCGACAACGTCGATACGGCTATGGAACAAAAAAGTAGCAGACTACGGTTCATTCTCAATCTCCATCAACCCTAAGTGAATGTCATTCACGACAGTCATATTCATTTGAATTGTAATTCTCTGCGTACTATGAATGGGTGTAAACGCGCACATAATCCACCAACATCTGTTGCGGGAATTGAGTGGTCGCATCTGGATCCTTCGGCCACTTTCCACCCACCGCGAGGTTGAGCAAAATGAAGAACGGATGATCAAAAACCCATCGCTTGGAACTGGGGATGCTGTCCGGCGTCTGAGTCTCGTATAGGTGGTCATCCACATAGAAGCGGACTGCCGAGGCGTCCCACTCAACTGCGAACACGTGGAAGTTGTCGGCGAATTTCAAGGGAGCTGGCAGGCTATATGCGCCGGTCAGCGGGCTGTCGCCGGAGTAACGCGGGCCATGCATCGAGCCGTGAGCTTTTCCCGGTTCATAGCCAATATTCTCCATGATGTCGATTTCGCCACGCCCTGGCCAGCCCGTATTCGTGTTGTCATTACCCAACAGCCAGAAGGCCGGCCACATCCCCTGCCCCTGTGGGATCTTGATGCGAGCTTCGAAACGTCCGTATTGCTGTTCGAATTTCCCCTTGGTCTGCAGACGCGCAGATGTGTACTCGCGCTGGATGCCGTCTGCGCCGGTGAATGATTCATGACGCGCAGTGATCACCAGATTGCCATGCTCCTGGTGAACATTTTCAGGGCGCGCCGTGTATTGTTCGAGCTCCTTGTTGCCAAAACCGCTTCCCCCGGTCACGATCTCCCACTTTGCCGGGTCTGGCGGAGCCCCATCAGGGCCATTGAACTCGTCGCTCCAACTCAGTTTCCAATGTTGCGCGGACGTGTTCGACGGCGAGGTTACTGCGGCCGGCACCAGCAGGCCGGTTGCGACGATCATGGTCAAGATGCGATGCATTTTCATCCTTGGGCTAGGGCTGTTGACGTTGATAACGCCGAAAAAAGAGGGCCTGCTTTGCGATCGGTTCTACTTTGGCTTCCAGAGCTGCCATCTGCGCTCTGCTCAATGGAGTAAAGGAGCGGGCGAGTTCCGCGCAAGCTTCAACCTGCTCGACAGGGTCACACCCAATGAGGCCAAAAATGCCGACCAGCGCCCCAGTCTTGCCCAGGTTGCGCGTGGGTATCAAGCCCTGGACAGGCCCCGGTTCATCCGCAGTAGTGCTCTTCGCTGCCGCCACGTCTCCGCTGGAAGCCGATGTGAGCATCCCAGCGGATAGGCCTGTTGCTATTGCCGCTCCTGATCTAAGAAAGTCGCGGCGGTTTGATTGCGCGGCATGTTGAAGTGCGTTCTTCGCTTTCATCTCTGCTCCAACGTAATGGGTACAAGTTCAATCCCCGGCGAACGAGTCTCCTCGTGAAATCGGCATTCCATCGAGCGATTCCGGTGTGTTCTCCATTTCAGCTGACTTGGAACAATTCAATCCCGTTCGCTTTTCCAAGATTGCCCGAGTACTTCTTCTCTGCTCCGCTGTTCCAATGCTCATAGACGCCAAGACTGCGGCAACGGATGCCATCACGCTCCGGATCGTAGAACGTCTTGGAGGGTGGGTCATTTGCCAAGGCGGCTTCGCGAAGATAATTGTCAGCATTGGCAATATCCACGAGGTCAGGCCATTCCGAGGTCAGAAAATCGAAGCCGACCGAATCGATCGCCACCCCGTCGAGCGACATGAAAATGCTGCTCGGCCAGGCATCGTTGAAAGGAGCCATCTTCCATTTGCGCCTTGGTGGTCCATCCGCGTTCTCGCTTCCATAGAGCCCGTCGATGAGAAATAGGATGGTTTTCTCGCCGAGATCCATATGACCCAAATAATCTACGAATGCCGCGTAGCTTGCCGAGCCGTCAATGTTATGGCGAAAACCATCGTGCGCGTTCTTGTGCCAGTCCGGATCGATGCTGGTGGCGCCGAACAGGTTCTTGGCGCAGAGCGTGACACCGGAAGAAACGTGTCCCTTCAGCAACGCTGCATCGATTAGATACGTGGCTTCGACCACCGTGGTATCGAGACCCGAAGCATTGCGGCTGGTAATGGAGAACGGGATCGCGTTGGGCTTGAACTGGGCCTTCAGGCGCCCGTTGCCGCCGATATGGTCCACGAACACGACGCCGGGAAATTCACTGTGAATCTTGTCGTACAGATTGCCCGGAATGAACCGGCTGGAATCGAATACTGTGATCGATGCTTGCGGCACTTTTCCCGGACCGGTCAACTGCCGGACGAGCGAAAGGATCAAATGGGGCGACGAGTTGAGCCGGTCGATGGTGCCATGATCCGTTGTGTTGTTCAGATTCGGCTTGATTGCGACCTTCTCCCCGGCCTTGTACCCCGAGTTGCCGCGACCATGGGTCCGATTGAAATAGTGAAAAATGGCGCTCCACGCCTGGGCATCGCTCTTTTGGTTGGTAAGACCGCGGATGGAGCGGGAGACCATGCGGTCAACCGCAGCCTGGTTGTTGTTGGCGTCCTGCCACCAAGTGCCGGTTCCATCCCAGGTCACAGCCGCCGGTTCGTGCGCCCACGTAACGCGCCCTGGAACGATACCTCGGGGAACTCCTAATGGGGAAAGCGGTGGGTCGAACAGAGAAGAACGGAAAGCGCTGGTAGCTGCTAGCGTTAGGGCGAATTGCCGGCGTGTCAGTTCCATTTTTGTTGGTTCCTTCCTTCCATGACTCGTGTGTTCCTTTTGAGAGGTTTAGCCCGTTCTTGGTCAACTCCGCAGTCACTGCACTTGTAAAGCACAAGTTACGAGAAATTCCTAATCATTCCTCTTAAAGGCCGGGTGTTTGCGTTTGGATCGCATAGAGCGAGCCGTGGGTGAGGATGTAGAGAGTACGGCGATCGGCTCCGCCGAATACCAAATCGATCGGCCGCTCGGGAACATCAATTCTCTCCAAAAGCTTTCCCTCCGGACTGTAGACAAGGACCTGTTCTGCCGCCAGGTAGACATTGCCATTCTTGTCCTGCGCTACAGCTTCTCCTCCGTCTTCGGCAAAAAGCGTGGCAGCACCGAACGTTCCGTCTGGCTGGACATCGACCTTGTACGTCTTCTGATCCGACTGGTCCGTGATATAGGCGGGGGATCCCGGAACTACACTCTCAAGGCCAAAGGCGTGGAGGATATTGGCCAGCTTTGTGCTCCATCGCATTTGTCCCTTCACGAAGTCGTCGCCGGCAGGGATGAACACACTGCCGTCGGGGGAGAGATATTGCCACGGCGTCTTGACGGCGAGATCGGGACCGGCCCAGACATTGACAGGCAAAAAGGCCGTCATTCCTGGTCGCGGCTGTGCCGGTTGCGGTTTGAGCAGGGTCATCTCCGTCTCCGGCGAGCCAGGGCGAAACGTGTAGACCGTTCCGTTTCCCTGATACGAGACAACCAGCAGATCGCCGGCGCGATCAAAGGCCAGGTTAATTGGATCGACCGGGTTATCGCGAACCACGACAGCTTCGGCCTTCTTTGCCGACCAGCGATAGATGCTTTGCCAGTGTGCATCGACAAAGTAAAGTTGGCCGGCGGGATCGACGGCTGCGCCGGATATGTTAAAAAACCCGGTGGCGAGTTGCTTTACCCGCGCTCCCTCGGAAAGGATGGACGAAGAGTGGCCTTGATCAGGTGTAGCTGGCGCGCCCGGCAGATCGAGCGAAGCGAATTCTTCGGCGCGGACCTGTTGGTGATGACTCGCGTCGACAATGGCGTTATCAAAGGACGCTTTGCTGTTGCTATTTACGTGCACATTGCGAAAGCGGATATCGCTCGATTCTGATACCTTGATAGCGCTGGGGAACGGCTGGTAACTGCTGACCACGCGATAGGCGTGGTAATTGGCGATTGTGATGTTGGACGACTGCTCGATAGAAAGCGGAAGTGCAAAGCCGCTTTCGCCGCGCTCCTCTTCGGTCTGCAGCGAGTCGATCTCCCAGTTTTTCACGCGCACCAGCTTCACTTCGTTGCGCACATGGTGCTCGCTGGAAAGCTCGTAAACATGGCCTGGCGTGTCAGTGTCGGAAACATACAATCCGGCCTGGGCGAAGGTGCTCGGGGTCCAGATGTCGGCAAAGGTGCCGCCGCCACCGTCTGTCACCCACAGACTCGGATACTGAGCGTCCCATCGGCGGAGGATATCCGGATCGGCGGAGTGGGCGTTATTGTAGGGATTGATCCGGCTTCCATCCGGCGCACTTGTGCCGTGGCCGCCCAGGAAGCGCACATCGTCCAGCAGCGAGTCCCGGCCGGCCATCCACAGGGCGCCGACCGCGCGGTTATTGATGCCATTGGTATCGAGGCCAACGCCGGTGACGATGGTGTGGCCGCCCGGTGGGGCCTCAAGCAGCGGAACCGGGGTACCCGTCCCTTGAAAAGCCGGTGTCTCGTCGGGGATCTCGAACTGGGTCATGCTCGGGTGGAGGCCGATGAGCACAGTATCCGGGCGTAGCTTGATGGTCCCTGTAACGACATAGCGGCCCATGGGAACATAGAGAACGGGATCTTCCTCGATGGCTTTGCGTATGGCGGCGGTGTCGTCTGTCACTCCATCGCCTTTCACGCCGAGTGAACGAAGGTTGACCCAAGTATTCGTCGGGGGAAGTGGCGGTATGGCGGGGCCAAACGAAGGAAGGGAACCGGATGGTTTCGCGTCAAAAATCGTGCCTATCTCGCCGGTGTCAGCTGGCCCGTTCATCCTCAGCCCGTGCTCGAAGGAACTCACCTCGTAATTCTCTGCCGGACCAGCGACGTTCCGTCCGCTTTCGCGAAAATGGGCGAAGGTTTTTACGCTGTGACAGGTCGAGTTGACGACGTTGATTTCTGTCCGCGCGTTCTTCTCGTCGCTGACAGTAATCGCAGGGCCGGCGATGTCTTCGAAGCGCGAGTTCTCGACCCACAGCTCATCGGGATATCCTGCATCGATGTCGATGGCCTGGGGAACACTGCGGAACGAGTCGTGAACCAGCGTGATGCCGGCCTCATGTTCCTTGATGGCGGCAACGCTCTGGCCTTCAAAGGTGGAATCGAGCAGCGTATATTGCCAGCCCGGCGAGGTCTTGATGGTGACGATACCGTATTTGCCGCCGTAGAAATGCAGGTCTTCGCTTTCGTTGCCGACGTCTTTGAGCGCGGCGAGACCGGAGCGGATATGAAAGTTGATGTGAGAGAGAAAGCAGTGCTGCGCGACGTGGAAACGGATGGCTATCGCAGCTGGATTGCCGGAGCCAAGGTCGAAATCGACATTGCTCATTGCCGAATAGAATGTACCCGCATTCGCATCGGGGATGGTGTTGTTCGGCGGCACGGTTCCCGGTGTGGGCGGCTGATCGGGTCGGGCGGGAGCATTTAAGTGCGTGTGTGCGCTGTCGGGACGGGCACCGGCAAACATGAACATGTAGCCGAGATCATTTTGATAGCCGGGACTGTTATCGGGTAGCACGAAGACAGGGCGATGATCGCCGTAGCCGATTATGCGCACTCCGGGCCAGACGTAGACCGTGCGTGTGATTCGATAGCGGCCTTCGGGGACGAAGACGATGCCTTGGCCGTGCTGCGCTTCGGCCGCGTCGATGGCAGCCTGGATGACCGCGCTGTTGTCGGCGGACGCGCCTGAATCAACGGGGAAGCCCGTGCTGCCGAGGTAGATCGCATCAGGATCGTCGAGGCGAGTTGGATAAACCGATTGCGCCTGCATCGGCAGAACTAATCCAAGCAATCCAACGATTCCGGGCAAGGCAATCCACTTCGAATTCATCGCTACTTCTTGTTTCCGATGACGAGTCACGCATCGCGCGAGTGCTTGAGAGCGAAGTAAGCTGCCCACATCTTTCATCAGTGAGGGCGCGGTTCATTAAAGAAAGACAGCCGACTGTTTTGCCCACCGAAGCTATCTAGGCAGTCCAGATGCGGAAGGCTCGGGGAAACGGCGGCGACTGCAGCTTTGACAGGAATCACTGACCTGAGCAACGATTGCAGGCGGATGCTTGCACCCTGTTTAGGAATCATGGTCGGTCCTCCAAATTACGCTCGGATTTACTGTGACTAAATTGTGCAGTAAACCGAGACACTACCAGTAGTGAACTGATTTACTCACGTCGTAGATTGAAACTCATATTGAGGGCGCTTGTCAACCGTAAAAAGCGCGATGTGATACGCTGGCGAAACTCAGGAGATGCAATGCGCCTAAACGCGCGTCAGAGGGCGATTCAGGTCACGAAATTGCTCCGAGAAGGTAGGCCAAATACCCTCGGGTCGGAGTGATCGCGCCCGCTTGCGGCATCGGCTACGGACACCGTCTGCTGAACGCGGGGTAAACATCCATCGAAAAGAACTGCACCCTTTTCGAGTCCCAGGTCGATGGGACCGCGCACGAAGGTCTTAAAACCTTGCTTGGTGAAGGTAAGCAGATAGTGGTCCTCGACGATCGCTCCTGTATCGTAGAGCCCTGCGCCGTCTGTTACGTTGGCGGATGTAGTTTCCTTGTTCACGTCTTTCACCCCAACCGTGGCGCCGGGAATGAGAGCCGCCGTGGCATCGGTTACGGTGCGGCGGATGTCGCCTCAGTTGGTGTTCCAGGCAAAACATGCTCCGCGCCGAAGATCACCAGGAGAAGGGGCAAAACGTACCGCATTCCATTTTCAATGAACCTGCCTCCTGAAACAGGAACGATTGCCTCGCCGTTGGTTACCGAGTTCATGCTCTCTCGCTCGGCTCCGGTAAACCATGACACCGCCCTTAGTGAACTGGTTTACTTAAGTTCTGCAGTGAAACTCATGTTGGATATATTTGTCAATAAAAAAAGCTCGATGTGATACGCTGGCGTCAAATGCAAGTGAAGGCTAAGAACCCAACCGCATCTAAAAGCGCGTCAGAGGGCGATTCAGGCCGCCGAATCACGTTGAGAAAGTTGGCCGAACACCTCAGTCTGTCGCGAACGACGATCTCGGAGATTCTCAACGATGTCCCCGAAGCGACACGCTTCCCGGAGGAAACCCGGCAGCGTGTCGTCGAATCGGCAAAGAAACTTGGATATCGTGCTAACTATTTCGCCCGTTCACTCGGCAGAAGGCGGAGCTACCTGATCGGAATCATCGCGCCCGATTTAGGCAACGGCTACGAGGCCGCACTCCTCAGCGGCTTCGAACGCCATCTGTTAAACACGGGGTACACATCCTTTGTTTCCAACCACTTCTGGTCCACATCACTTCTCCAGCGGCATGTTGAAACCCTCTGCGACCGAGGCGTCGAGGGCCTACTGCTGATCGATTCCACGCCGGCCGAATCGCCGGGAATCCCCGCCGTGACGATCTGCACCGACCGCTCGCCCAAGTGGAGCACACGAGTTTCGATCGACAACGCCTTTGGCATTTGGGAAGCCATTAATCACCTTGCCGGTCTTGGCCATAGAGAGATCGCCTTCATCAAAGGACCTGAGGGGAACGGCGACACGGAAGATCGCTGGAACGCAGTCCTTGCAGCTTGTAAGAAACTTGGCGTTCGGGTCGATCCTCCTCTTACAGTTCAACTGGAGCGACTCGAGCGCCATGTCGAAGAGGGTCGCATCGCTGCGCAGAAGCTACTGCGTCGCGGCAAGCGCTTCACCGCGCTCGTTGCCTACAATGACATTTCTGCCCTAAGCGCCATGACCGCGTTGCGAGAAGCCGGCCACAAAGTCCCGGAAAACATTTCCATCATGGGGTTCGACGATATCGAGTTCGCAAGCATCGCATACCCCCCGCTGACAACCATTCGCCAACCGCTCCATGAGATGGGTGCGAAGGCGGCAGAACTCCTTATCCGCAAGATTGCGGACGACAAGAGTGCACAAAACATTTGTGTTCGTCCTGAGCTGGTCGTGCGATCGTCCACCTGCCCACCTCCCTCAGCTTCCGCAAAAGGAAAGAGACACACGTCCAAAAGACCTCGTGAGGCGAGGGCTCTAGAACTTTAATGGACTCAGATGCCTGGCGTTGGCGTGTCACTGCTCGCCGAGGTAGCTGTACTCTTACTGTTTCGGCATGCGCTCAGTGACTTCGTGATGAGCTACGATTCAAGCGTCTTCCCGCATTGTATACGGGCGTGGGCGCGGCATCGAATAGCCCATGCGGCGGACCACCTGCGGCTGCGATGCACAGAGCGAATTGTCGACGCGTCATTTCCATTTTGCAAACCACTCGAGGCGTAGAACATCGATTACTTGTTCAGCGGATCCCTGCAACTATCGGCTGTGCAATTTTCTGTCGAAGTCTTCTCATCCTAAGATGAAGCCCGATTGATACTTGATGACACCTTCCGAATGTTGATCCAGCCATCCTTGGCAGATAGGTCAATCTCGTTGAGTTCTCCCGCGCTGAAGGCAAGGTTTTCGAGCCTCTTCAGTGTATCTGCCAATTGCTCGGCGGTACTTGCAGAGGCAAGCGCGGAAGTCAAGGGTTGATCGCGCAGCACCCACGCGATCGCCATCTGTGCGAAGCTCTGTCCACGCCCTTCGGCTATGGCATTTAGTTTGCAGATGCGCCGGATATTGTCAGCGGTGATCAGATTCTGGCTCAATCAACCTGCCTTGGCAGTACGTGCATCAGCAGGAATGCCGGCCAGGTACTTCTTGCTCAGCATGCCCTATGCTGGCGGCGAAAAGGCGATGCAGCCAATACCCAGGTTTCCAAGAGTTTCAAGAAGCTCTCCTCGATCCAGCAATTGAGCCTGGAATAGAACGGCTAGCCAGTGGATCATCAGAGGCACGCGGTGCGGCTTCAGTATCTCAGCGGCTCGAACTGTGAGATCGGGAGAATACAAGGAAATACCGACATAAGCCGCTGTGTCTTGATGATGCAGGGTGGCGAATGCGCCCCTTGTCTCTTTTAGCGGTGTTTCGGCGTCGACGCGGTGCGAATAAGAGTTATCGACGTATTCAAGCCCCATGCACTTGAAGCTCTGATTACACGACACGACAAGGTATTTTCGCGAGTCGCCGACGTCGCCATAGGGCCCAGGCCACATATCCCGACCTGCCTTGGCCGAGATGACCTATTCGTCCCGGTCGGTTTTAAAATCCTTTGCCAGAACCTGTCCACAATTCTCTTCCGAAGGACCAGTGGAAGGCCCGTATTTGTTAGCGAGATCGAAATGTGTGATGCCGTGGTCGAAAGCATATTGCAGGATGGAACGTCCGATTTCAAATACGTCGTCAGCGCCAAAAGTCTGCCATAGTCCGAGTGAAATGGCTGGCAGTCTCAGGCCTGATCGGCCGCAGAGGCGATAGGACATAGAATCGTAGCGCGAAGTTGCCGCGGGAAACCGGGAAGGCCATCTCTACTCCAATGTTGCGAGAATTGCTTTGACACCGACTTCGGCGATTTCGAGATCTTCCACGCCGGTGAGTCCACTCACCGCTACAGCTCCGGCACATTGCTCTCGATAAAAGACGGGAACCCCACCGTCCCATCCGACATACCGAGCGTCGCCGTGGTAATGAACGTCCCAGCCCTCAGAGTGAGCTGCGCGACCCAAATTGCCGCTGGGCTCACGGACGCGCGATGATGTAAACGCCTTATTGGCGGCTATTCCAGCCGACGGCAGCGATGCGCCATCCATGCGCAGAAGCGCTATCAACTCGCCATGACGGTCACCGACGGCAATGGAGCCAACTTTTCCCCGCTTTCTAAGTTCGGTTGCGCAGGCGTCGATGGCGAGGCGCGCTTCTGTCTCGCCAAGTTCGCAATTTGAATGCATTTTGTGTCGTCACCTCGTTATTCGTCGCTTTTATCAAAACGATGAAAGCGCTGTCAAGAAACATCGGATCGGTAGATGCGCGGGCCAGAGTTAGTCTTATCAGCAATAAGGTGTTGGCGTTGTTATCTGCAATGTGGCTAGGAATTAGAATGCAGGCATTACCTTTATTATGACCAAGTGAAATAAAACAGGAGCCTTGCTATGAGTCAGAAGCGCAAGCTTATTTGTCAGAATGTACTCCTATCGCCGACGCTGCTGGCTGGGGTTTGCTTGGCATTGAACCCCTTTTGCGCCCAGTCCAAGGCTCAAAACGCACAACTCGTCGGTACTGCAACTTCCGATCATCAGGCCCCTGTCGTTCATCCAGAGATATGGCCGGAAAGCAAGTCGCCGATTGGCCTTGACCAGAAGACTGAAGAGCGCATTGACGGACTGCTCAAGCGGATGACAGTCGAAGAGAAGGTCGGTCAGGTTATTCAGCCCGAATGGAAATCGATCAATCCTGCCGAAGTGGCACAATACCATATCGGCTCGATTGAAACAGGCGGTGGTTCGGTGCCTGGCGGCAACAAGCATGCGAGCGTTCGGGACTGGGTCAACTCAATAGAGCCCTATTACGACTCCTCAGTTGATCCTGAGAAGAACCGCGTCGTCATTCCGTTGATCTGGGCATCAGACGCCGTCCATGGGCACAACAATGTCTACGGCGCTACACTTTTCCCTCACAATATCGGCCTAGGCGCGGCGCACGACCCGGACCTGATCCGCCGTATAGGCGAGGTGACCGCCGCCGAAGTGCGCTCGACGGGGATGGACTGGTCGTTCGCGCCGACGATTGCAGTGGCGCGCGACGACCGCTGGGGCCGTACCTATGAATGCTATTCGGAAGATCCGAAGATCGTGCCCCAATATGCCGCCGCCATGGTAACTGGGCTGGAAGGTTCGGGCTCGCGTTTCCTCGACAAGAATCATGTCATCTCAACCGCCAAGCACTTCCTGGGCGACGGCTCGACCGACGGTGGCCGCGACCAGGGCGATTCTCTCGTCTCCGAAGAAGATTTGATCCTACTGCATGCGCCAGGCTATACCCAGGCCATCAATGCTGGCACGCAGTCGATAATGGCGTCTTTCAATTCGTGGCACGGTGTCAAAATGCATGCCAATAAGACGCTGATGACCGATGTGTTGAAGGGCAGGATGGGTTTCGACGGCTTCATCATGGGTGACTGGAACGCACACGGCCAGATTCCCGGCTGTACGAATGCTGATTGCGCGCAGGCGTTCAACGCGGGGCTCGACATATTCAATGCGCCGCAGGACTGGAAGGCGCTTTTCGGCAACCTGGCGCGCGAGGTGAATGACGGCACGATTCCCATGGCGCGACTGGATGACGCCGTGCGTCGGATCCTGCGTGTCAAAATGCGGATGGGCGTATTCGATGAACCAGCTCCGGACAAACGGCCCGATACGTATCAGCCCGTTGGCACGCCCAGTCACCGTGCCGTCGCTCGCCAGGCGGTCCGCGAATCGCTTGTATTGCTCAAGAATGATGGCGTGCTGCCAATCAAGCCTAGTGCCACCGTGCTGATTGCAGGCGACGGGGCAGACAATATCGCCATGCAGGCCGGCGGCTGGACGCTTTCCTGGCAGGGCGCAGATAACGGCCCGAACGACTTCCCGGGCGCGACTTCAATTTATGAAGGGCTGAAGGCCGAAATCGATGCGGCGGGCGGTCAGGCGCTGCTCAGTCCCGATGGTACGTCGGCGCAAAAGGCAGACGTTGCCATCGTCGTTTTCGGCGAAACCCCGTATGCCGAATTCATGGGTGACCAGAGCGACGTAGCGCTGCACCACGACAATGCCGAGTCTCTGGAACTGATCAAGAAGCTAAGAGCGCACGGCATTCCAGTGGTCGCCATCATGCTGTCGGGCCGCCCGCTATACGTCAATCCGCAGATCAATGCCGCCGATGCCTTTGTTGAGGCATGGCTACCGGGTTCGGAGGGTGAGGGCGTCGCCGACGTCCTCACTGGCAAGAATGACTTCAGCGGCAAGCTAAGTTTTTCCTGGCCAAAACGTCCCGATCAGACGCCGTTGAATATCGGGGACGCGCCGTATGATCCGCAGTTTGCATACGGATTTGGTGCGAGTTACGCAGCGCCTGTGCGGACGCCTGCGTTGCCCGAAGTGGCCGACACGATCAGGTACGGAGAGAAGAACGTCTATTACACGAAGGGAACAGCCTGGAACGGCTACGGGGTCTCGATTGGTGACAGCAACACGCCACACCTGGACTATTCCAACACACACACTACGCTCCACGGCCCGGCGGGCCTAATGCTGGAATCACAGGCCGACGGTGCTTTGCATGCGGTGTGGAAGGGCGAGTCGAAAGCATGGCTGGAGATGGGTGGGGAGAAACCAAGTGACATCAGCCGCGAGGCGAATGGCGCCATGATGCTGACCCTTACCGTGAGGGTCAATGCGGCTCCCGCAACCGAGGTGCGGCTCGGAGTCGGTACCGCCTCGGTGCCGGTGACCTCCGAACTGAGAGCCCTTCCTGCCGGCAGCTATACGATCCTGGCTGTGCCGCTCAAATGCTTTTCCGCGCAGGATCTAATGAGGACCCCGACCATCCTTCACTTGGAAACTTCCGGCAGTCTCGATCTGTCGGTGTCCGATATCCGGCTGACAGAAGCCAGAAAGGGCACGGCTTGCCCCACGGATGAGAGCCTTTTAGTAGGGCATGAGACAAGGAATTAGATGAATCGAACTGAGGAACTTGTACGCCGGAACTTCGCCGCCTGGCTCCCCTCGGAATCTTCCCCAGCCGATGAGCCACTCGAAGCCGGTGTTCAACTTGATTTGTGAGCAATTTCCAGCTAAGTTCGGATCTCTTTACCGGTTATCCTCGGAAAGCCCGTCCTTCAGGGCGGGGAAATAGAGAGCGGATGCGCTGTACTATGCTTTCTCTGCAGGAACGATAACCCGAGTTCTTCGATTGGAACACCAAGTTTATCGAGTACCCAACGGCCGGCGAGGCCCGGATCGCCTGTGCAGTGAGCCCTGCTCGAAAGGGGCCAGCACCAGGAACCCACCGAGGAACTCTCTGAGTCCGGTAGGAATCTCCTTCCTCAAGGGAGGGGAGGATTGTCAAGAGAACTCGATCCTTAGTGCCCCCCCCCCCGACATTCATGGCGGTGATGGTTCTTCTTTGAGATAAGTTTCACGGCGCCAAGGCCCTGAAGCGGCGTATCAATCCAATGCACGTGCCCCTTTCAAAAGAAGGAGAGCGTTCGTTGGCTGGAAAACATGCGCCGGACAGCGGGTTTCCATCTGAGACTTCGATGACATGGGTCTTGAGTGTATCCCGCGTGCCAGCAAAGAAGGTCATTCCTGCGATGCCGGGTTCGGTCGCGAGGATATACTTGGCAGACTCGACACGATGGGAAGTGAACCTTCCGATTGCGTTCGTGCGTGTCTGAAGCAACAGGTCTGGATGGAAGCAACCATCGAGAGCGTAGAACAGAGATAGATCGACGTTTCGTATTCGGAGTTTAACCCATGCCTGCCTTTGTCGCTCTTTCCTGAGTTGAAGGCCTGTAGCGCGCTCAGTTGGTTCCAATCTCGAGACCCTCAAACAAGGGCAGGGAAGTGTTGATGTCAGCTTTGCGCCTCGCCGGCCGATGCTCGAATTGAAGTGGGCGAGCAGGCGCATGAGCTTGGCCTTTTTGTTCGCTTCGCGGGACGGCGACGGGCTCTTGTTCTCCCAGGATCAAGCCATTTCGAAACTGGATCGAGCGGCCTGGCGTGCCAGCGACGCGCGTCCCCGGTACCACAATCCCCACCAGGTTCATCGGATCTCCGCCGGCGACCTCGATCGCATCTTCCGAGACCGCGTGCTTCGAGGCCCGAAGGCTTTCCAGCGCCTCCAGAGACGCAAACTGTTCTCCACTGAATCCGCTCACGAAGCGTCCTCCGCGAACTACCCCGCGGTCTTCAAGTCTGCGAAACATTCCAACCAAATCGCGCCATTTGGGAAGATTGGATTCACGCAAGAGAAGGTCACGAAAAACAACCCCGTATCGGGCCAGCAGGGTGTGAGCAGCTGCTTCAAGCGCCAGATCAGTATGCCGTGCCTGACCGATTTCGCTGGTCCGATTTTGAATCTCTCGATGAAACAGCGACCACCTCCCTGCTGTACTGCGTATTTTGCGATGTCCATTGCGCATCGCCGACTTGCGGACAGGGTCGATCATAGCGCGCAGCTGGTCGAAGCCGTCAGCAGCAGCGAGGCCTGCGGCTGCTAGTTCCCACAGCGCCTCAAGGATAGCTGAGCGGGTCAGGCCGAGCGCGCGCTCAATATCTTCCGTGAAGCAGGCTCCGCGTTGTTCGAGATAACCACGGACCCCAAGGGCTACCTCGCTCAAAGCCTGCTGCAGTTTCGATTCGTCGACGCTCTGTGCAGCCAGAGTATAAGTCATCAAGTCGGATGAATCACGAAAGTAAAAAGTGATGGGCGTGGAGTTCGAAGGAATGACTCTGGTCGGCGCGGCACCATTGCCCATTGACCAGGCAGGATGCGGCGAGATACGACCCCAGCCCACGGTACCAGAGAGACAGAGTTGATCGAGCCACCGCGGATGGTAATCGGCGACCCGTGCAGGCAGAATTGAGCGCTCCCACTCAATTGCCGGCGCTTCAAACCCTTCAAGCTGCAACAGTGCCTGAAACAGGCCCTGCTCACCGGTGAGACGGCTTTGTGGCGTAAGATGTTGCCACGCAAGCAGCCAGCGCATGAACACAGCAGGCGTGACAGCCTCCACCTGTTTGCGAACAGCATTGCGTGTGAGATCATGAATTCTCTGCAGGATGCGACGCTCGCACCACTCAATCTCGTACTCTTCCGTTGTGGCAGCTCCTTCAAAACTTCCCCGCAGAAGCAGGCCTTGAACTTCCATGCCCAGGAACGCCTGGTGGATCCTGGCGGCATTGATCGCTAGTAAATCAGTCAGTCTGTTTGCGGTGACCGGTCCCAGGATCTGAAGCCATCCGCGTACAACCTTATCCACCGCGTTTTCGACTGTTGATTCGGTAATCGTTGTATCCGAAGCGGACCAGATTGCATTTGCCAAGGTCAGCCGCTCGGTCGCAACCCAGGCCGGCGAGCCCGCACACATCACAGTCGTGGCCCGCCCGGCATGCTGAAGTTGTTGGTACCACAAGGTCCACGCCTGCGCACTTTGTTCGCGCAACTGAGAGGTCGGGAAGGCGATAAGATGCAACAGAACATCGTGGAGCTCATGTTCGTTGCGCAAGTCGGGCCAGCATTGCTCGCGCACCGTCTCGATCGCTTTTTGATCCAGTCGCCCCGCTCGTTCAAGAACACTTGGCGGAATTGCACCGCGCAACGACACCGCACGCGCTCGTCTCTCCTCAAGGCCGGCTTCGTCGAGAAAAGCATAGGGATTGGCGTTCACTAATTCATGCGCAAAAACAGATGGAACCGGTGTGTCGACGGCGATGCAACGAATTCTGCCGTCCTGTATCTGGCGCAAAACCTCTCGCAATCCCTCAAGATCCATCGCTTCCTGCAGCACATCCTGCATCACCTCGTCTACAAGCGGATGGTCGGGAATCTGAATGTCACCCACGATCGTTTCAAAGCACGCTGCGGCTTGCGGAAACACGCTCGCCATGAGGTCTTCCGAGCGCGTGCGCTGTATCTGGGGAGCTATACGCTTCCCCTTGGAAAATCGCAGCAGCTGCAGGCTGCGTCCTGCCGCCCAGCGCCATCTGGTTTTGAAGATGGGGGAGGCGATCGATGCCTGTTCCAGCAACTGCTTGGCGGTATGCTCGCTCAGGAATTGGAAGACATCAATCAACTGAAAACTGTGCTGCTCGGCGAGCGAGATATTGATGCCGTTGTCCGTCGCTGCTGCCTGAAGTTCAAAGTTGAACCCGCGGCAGAACCGTTTGCGTAGTGCAAGGCCCCATGCTTTGTTGATACGCCCCCCGAAGGGCGCATGCAGAATAAGCTGCATGCCTCCGCCCTCGTCGAAGAAGCGCTCCGCAATGATCGTCTTGTTTGTAGGAACTGCGCCCAGTACCGCTCGGCCCGCAACAATGTAGTTGATCAGCTGCAGAGCCCCGGATGTGCATACTCCGCATTCTTTCCTCAACCACTCGATCGTCTCGGCAACCGCCGGCTGCGATGACGAAACCGAGTCCGGCGCGACCCACGGCGTTCGCTCGCAAATCTGCTCGCGAAGCTGGCTCACTCCGTCCGACAATACGCTCGTTCGCTGCGGTGCTTCGCCCGTCCAGAAAGGCACACTGGGCGGCGCTCCATGGGCATCTTCGACCAGTACGCGGCCAGCTGCTTCGATTCTCTGCACGCGCCAACTCGTATTGCCCAGCAGGATCACGTCGCCCGGAGATGAATCGATCGCAAAATGCTCGTCGAGAGTGGCAATCTGAACATCCTCAGGCTGTAGGATGACGTTGAAGAGCGCGTTCTCTGGTATTGCTCCTCCATTGGCAATAGCCACCATGCGAGCTCCGCGGCGGGCATGAATTCGCCCGTGCACCTCATCGTGCATCAGGTAGGCTCCGTAGCGTCCGCGCCGCGCTTCTATGCCACTGCTCAAGAGCACAATCAACTCGTCAAATTGTTTCCGGGCAAGATTGTGATACGACCAGGCCCGGCGGAAAATCTGAAACAGCGTTTCCACCTCCCAGGACTCTGCGCCGCAGGAGGCGACAATCTGCTGCATCAAAACATCCATGGGCTGCGGAGGAATTTCAAGCACATCAAGATGACCAGCGCGCATCTCGCGTACCAGTGCCGCCTGCTCAAGGAGGTCGTCGCGCGTCGTTGCGAACAACCTGCCCTTGGGAATCGCGCCGCGCCAGTGTCCGGCCCTTCCCACGCGCTGCATGGCAACCGCGACGGCACGCGTGCTCGCAATCTGGCAGACCAGATCTATATCGCCAATATCGATGCCAAGCTCGAGCGACGCGGTTGCGACCAGTATCTTGATGGCCCCATTCTTCAGCCGTTGCTCGGCATCAAGGCGCAGTGCCCGGGACAGCGAGCCGTGATGCGCCGCAACGTCTTCCATACCCAGCCGCTCGCCGAGCGCGAACGCCACTTTCTCCGCAAGCTTTCGTGTGTTGACGAAGACCAGGGTCGAACGATGATTCTTTGCGTGCGCTGCGAGCTTATCGAAGATCTCCTCCCACATCACAGTGGAAGTCACCGAATTCAATTCGTCGGTCGGAACTTCGATGGCCAAATCAAATTCGCGTCGTTGGCCCACATGGACAATCGTCGCGGCTGGCCGGTTGGCATCGCCTCCTGTCAGATACTTTGCAACCAATTCAATCGGGTTCTGCGTGGCGGACAACCCGATGCGCTGGGGTGCTTTCGCAAGCCCGGCCAAATAAAAATCTGAGGACAGAGAGTTCTCGCCCGAGACGAGCGCATCGAGTCGCTCCAGGGACAGCGCGAGATGCGCGCCGCGCTTATCGTCTGCCATGGCATGAATCTCGTCCACGATCACCGTATTTACGTTGCGTAGATTTTGGCGGCTCCGTGCGGCGGTCAATAGGATGTAGAGCGACTCGGGGGTGGTAACTAAAATGTGTGGCGGATTTCTCAGCATTGCGGCGCGCTCGCCTGGAAGAGTATCCCCGGTTCGGACCGCGGTCCGAATATCGGCAGAAAGGAACCCTCGCTCGAATGCAAGCCGCTGGATGTCGGCTAATGGTCCATGCAGATTTTTCTGCACGTCGTTGGAGAGCGCCTTCAGCGGGGACACGTAGACAACCTGAGTCGACCTCAACAGGGATCCTTCGATCGCCTGCCGGAGCAATTTGTCAATGCAGACAAGGAAGGCGGCGAGCGTCTTACCCGAACCAGTGGGCGCGGAGATCAGGGTTGGAGCACCCGCAAGAATACTGGGCCAGCCCTGAACCTGCGGTTCGGTAGGCGAGCCAAATTTGCGAACAAACCACTCCGCAGTGATCGGGTGCGCCCACGCCAATTCCGGTGGAATCTGCATGGGTGATTTTACCGCGTTCGCTTTTTGTTTGCCTATGGCGAGTCAAAAACCTAAACCTCAGGTGGCGCATAGGTAGTAACTGTCCTCGGGGGTTGGGGCCGGAATGCAAGGAGCCATTCGGAAGTTATTCTGCGGATGTTGGGGGAGGGAGTGCCAACAATGCCGCTTCCTTACCCGACGGAGGAGAAACTCCACTCCTGCAGTCCAGCGAGCTGGGCAGGAGGGATGTCCAAGCCGGAGCTGAGCCGGTGAACCAACAATGGCATGACGAATTCGTTGCGCTGTGTGCCCTCTTCCCCTCGGGAGAACTGAGCGAGGAAGAGTGGGTATTGCTGCAAGTGCATCTTGCTTACTGCGACCCCTGCCGCGCGGTTTCATGCGCGATAACCTTTTCAGAATGAAGCAGTTCTACGAGACTTACCGCGATAACCCAATTGTCGGGCCACTGGCCCGACAATTGCCCTGGACGCACAACCTCATCATCCTTGGACAGAGCAAACGGCCCGAGGAGCGTGAGTTCTATTTGCACATGGCTGTCAAAGAAAAGTGGAGTAAACGCCAGTTGGAGCGGCAGTTCCCTCGCTCTCTTTGAGCACACCGTGCTCTCCCCGGTAAAAGTGTCACCGGCGGTGACAGAAATACATCCAGAAGCGGCGAGCCTTTTTAAGGATGCCTATGCCGTCGAGTTTCTGGGGTTGCCACAGGAGCATACCGAAAACGACCTCCACCGTGGCTTGCTCGACCGCATGAAAGATTTCATGCTGGGGCTTGGCCGAGACTTTTGCTTTGTCGGTTCCGAGTATCCGTTGCAAGTGGGTACGCGGGACTTCGCTCTGGACCTCCTCTTTTTTCATCGCGGCCTCAACTGCCTGGTCGCCATGGAACTCAAGGTGACTCGGTTTGAACCGGAATATCTCGGCAAGCTTAGCTTTTACCTGGAGGCTCTCGACCGTGACGTGCGCAAGGCGCATGAACAGCCCTCCATCGGCGTTCTACTGTGCGCCAGCAAAGAGGATAAGGTCGTGGAATACGCTCTGAATCGTACGCTGTCTCCGGCGCTTATCGCCAAGTATCAGACGATGCTTGCAGACAAGAAACTACTCCAAGGCAAGCTCAATGAGTTGTACAACCAGAATGCCAGCGAAAAAGGCGAGGGAATCCGCAAGCCCAAGGGTGTCTCACGCCGCAAGCGCCCAGTATAGGGTCTTCCGTCCGACTTTGAAAAGGCGGCTACCTTGTTACCGCAAACATCTTTCTGGGGCATTTGGGATTGGCAGACTTCTCGCTGGTGAAACCGAAGGCCATCTCGCGCGAGGACTGGAGCCGCACCAGTCGCCACTCCTGTTGTCTCTCCTGAAAGTGTTATCACTGAAATTTTATGGGCAATAGCCTCTCGCCTCCAGCTTCGATATTGTGCCCGAAGAGGGATCATCTTGATGCGATTTCCAGTGAGAGTGAGCCGGAACAACGGTTGTAGCACTATTGACTTGACTCGCTGCCGGAACTCGAAGTGGACCACTTTACGAATCTTTTCCGGATGAGGCACTTGCAAAATTCGCGTGAGCGACGAAAAAGCCGGCCAAGGCGTCTGGCCAAGAGATCATCCGTGAACTGGCCCCACACACGGAATACTTTCCTATACGGATCGATCGGAAAGACCTTCCCGAAGAGAACAAGGTCCAATTTACTACGAGGCTGATCGTAGGGCGCGGACTTTGGTTTTACACAATGAAGCATACGCTGACGAAAACCCTGAAGGTCCTCGACAGACACAAATGGTCAATCTTAGAGGCACCCGCTGGCTTAGACTGGTTCACGAGCGATGACCCAGTAATTTGTCTGAACTTTCGGTCCGATTCGAACTACGACTTCAACGGTGGTTGGAATCGGCAACACGGCAATATCTTGTTTCCCCTCAGCCCGCGGCACCTCATGATTACCGAGATCGGCGCCGGCCCGTATCCAAAGAAAGTTCCCTCTCGCTATCAGGCCAGGCTGTTTCGGCACATCATCGCCGAACATTCTCATCGACGCATCTACGCATCGGCTGAAGACAGCAAAATTCCTGAGTTGAAACCGCGCGCGGTTGATGCAGTTGCTTTTCGAAATGAAAGAAGGCTATGGGAAGCCTGGTACAGAGATCAATCCAAAGCTGAACAATCGTTGTGATGCTTGAAACAGTTTTCCTGAAGCGATCCACCTTTGCCGACGCGTCAATCTCCCGCACCAAAGTAAGAACTCGCACCATATGGTGCGAGTTTCTTTGGATCGAAATAGGCGACTCTAAGCGTACTGCCGTTGCTTTTTTTCAATCTTTTCTTCGATTTCTTGGGTCTCCTCCGCCCAAAGGCGTATCTGCTCAACAGCTTCCTTAATGTCTGCCTTCTCAATCCTCTGACCAGGATTAATGAGAGCTTTTCCAATCTCATGCACCTGCTCGTCTGCCCCGTCGAGAAGCTTAAGTCGTTCGTTCTCAGATAGATTGGCCTGTTCCAGCAGATCCATCAGCAACGATGCGTCGCGTGAAGTGAGTCGGACCATATAGGTATATTACGCCTTTCATACAGGATTAGATGTTTTCTTGACCCCGTGGATGCCCGAGAGTAACGGGTAGCCGGTGGCCCCTCTGTCCTCTCGTCCATCCGCCGTCCATTCGTCCATCCACCGGACGGACATTGATAGCACTACACCTCCGCAGCCATCGGGCAATTCAATTTCAACCGGCGCGCTGCTATGTGCATCTTTCCAAAGGCCGATGACCTTGCTCCTGTTGACACCGGATGCGGGGCGGCTGAGTTTTGACATGCCAGCGCTTGTGAGGCTGAGCACGGAACATCCTGGATCTTCGGCCAAAGTGGTCGCGTATCGTGCCGACCATCGTTCCTTGATCTGCGGCCCATCCATCAAGAGGGCGAGAACCAGATTCGGCCCTACCGCTCTCAGCAAATCACCGACGGGATCAGGCCGGGCTAAGTCTTCACAGATCACGACCGACATCACCAGCCAAGGTAATAGCGAAACAAAATTCAGTTTGCGATTGTCCACGTTAATGTGCTCCCACCACGATCGCTCTGGACTCAAGAGGCTACCTAGGCCATATTGAATAATCTGGCTTTTGTCGAGTTTCCAGCGGTGATGTTTGCTTTGCACCATACGTTCCCGGTTGGGAATATCGCAATAAAGCTCGTTGGCGCTGAAACTGCTGTCTTCGTCTGGCGCCTTGGCGATACCGCTCACCAAGAAAAGCTTTTGCGTGAACTCCGCCTCACGCAAAGCCTCGAATTCCTCGGGCACCAGGGCTAACTCGGGAAAAACGATGCCGTCGATTCGTCCCATCATCGAGATGGCCTCCCGGTAAAGTTCTTCCACGTGCGCCACAAACCTCTCGGGAGCAACATTGTCGTTATCACTCTTCTCGGGCTCGGGTGAGTATTGGAAGAAGCCAAAATCATTCGGCATATTCCGCATACCCGAGTGCTTCCGTGGCACTCTCTCGAATTGCACCGGCTTAATCGTCTCCGGCCATGGAACGATGAGCAAGTTCATGAATTCACGGATAGGCGAATAGCCGACGGATATCTCCCAAAATGGGCAGATCTCGTCGCCGGAACACAGCGCCAGATGATGCGAAAGAGAGCGGATGGTTAATCCCTTACTCGGTGCGTGCATTTTGGGCAGGACTCGAAGGCGGGTCCGATCAATCTCCATGCAGAGTGTTGAGCCGTTCTTTTCGGTCGGCAGTAGCTGCGTCCTGGCGCGACGATAGAATTTTCCAAACCTCGAGGCTCCGCTGGGTGAACGAGGTAGTCCAACTCCGGCCGAAGCCTCGTCTGCCATCGCAGCAAGCTCAAACAGCGCGTGAGCGAGAGAGCGATCCTCGCGCAATCGATCGAGGCTGCTCGAAAAGGCGTGCATCAAGAGCCGCCAGTGATTTGAAACGGGTGTGGGAACACGCGGCTCATCCGCGCCCGCATATCCACGCCACCGTTCACCCCTACGCTTCATTTTTTCCGCCCATTCACCAGGACTCTCATCGCCTTCCACGGTCGGAGGCCATTCGTTCAGAATCAGTGTGTAGATACCTGACTTCTGAATCAGGGACATGGCTACTGCGAAGACATCTGCAGGCCAATACGGAACATGCCGCTGTCTGACTTTCGACAGTCGTGGTAAAAGGAGTGCCAAATGTTCGCCGATGGTGATCGGACTGCTTGAGATTGGATTGTCTTCCTTTGAGCCCACTTGAGAAGTTTACTCCGCTCGGCAAAGGCGAATCAATCTACGCAATGAGTGTCGCCAGCTCGCCGTTGTTGACCTCCTGCGCCCCGTCCTTCGACCGGATGCCCTTGAGGTAGACCATTGTGAATTTGATCGCGCGGTAGCCGAGCTAGGTCTGCACGATGAGGGTGTCGACTCCGTCGCGCAGGTGGCTGGTCGCGTAGGCGTGTGCAGAAAGAGATTCGTGCAGTATGGTCCGCCTACGCACTGGTTGCCGTGCTCCCCCGTTATTTCAACCTCGTCACTTCACAGATAATTCCTAACGATTTCCGCTCAACAACCACCACTCGAAGAGTGTCGGCTTTCAAATTCCTCACTAGTGGCTTGGCGGGATCGGTGTCGGCGACGGTGTCAATGTCGGCGGTCGGGAGGTAGATCTTGTTGGTGATGGGATCAATTTGGAGGGAGGCTGCTTGCATCTTTCTTCTTTTGCTTCGCCTTGACAAGCTCATAGCCTAATAGCCAGAGAAATTTATCAATGTTCTTCAGTGAGTAGGTTCGAAGATCGTATGCGGACTGAAAGCGCTTCACGACGGCATGGAAACATGCGTAATTTTTGCACTCCGCGTCTTTGAACTTGAAACCTGATTCTTCAGCGCGGTAAGCGCAAAGAGACTCCCACATATACGTGTCGTAAATGGCGTAGGCTTCCTGATTGTGCCAGCTGCAGAACTTCGTGGCGAATGAGAAATAATGCTGTCTCGTTCCCTGAGACTTCCAGATCGCATCGACAGCCTCGGGGCTTCCCTGCTTCAGTTGTTCGTCAAGATTTTCGATTCCGTGGATGTGAACGGCGAGAGGGTGGAGGTCCACGTCCAAGACGCGTGCATGGTAAAGAGCATTGATCGTTACCACCTTGATGAGAACATGCTCGATCTCCTTGTTCTCGCGGAAGGTGGCGAATAACTCCTGTACCGTTTTCTCGGTGCGCTTCGTTTCCTCATCTTCGAGGAACTTCGTGACGTACTTGTCGATCTCGGATTTTGGATTCAGCATCGACACTCCTATCGGCGAGGTGCTCTAAACCTCGAGCCTCCGCTCATCAGCAATTCGAACATCGTATTCGAGTAGTCGCGGTGCCGCACTGAGAAAAGGTGAACGCCGATCCGCCTTGTTCCGACGCGGGGTTGAATGAGGGCATTAAGAGCGGGACTGTTCGTATGTGCGTAACAATACTGAGATGCAAACGATGCTTGGGCCTCATTGACCTCCGTCACTGCCGGCCTGAGGGGTTGCTGATTTCTTGGGACTAAGGGCAAGACATGAAGACAAGCCGTGGGGGCCACAGGCAAGAGGACCTCGACATTCGGCCGCTCAAGCCCGAAGCCGTAATGCAGAAACCCTCCGTTTCTGATCCAAGTCACAACCGGCGCGTCGCCGATGACAAACGGGTCGTCAGGCGTCGTAGTAACGATTCCCCACTGACCGTTCGCAAGGCTGTTGTCGAAGAAGGCAAGAGCCCTTTCCATCGCATCGACGTAAGTCGTTTGTATGTGATGCTCGGTTTGTATCAGCTCGACTGTCTCGTTGAGACGCAATCGTACTTCATCGGTAGTAACGGCGGCACGGTCGACAGATATGCCTCTATTGATCTGTTCGATTGTCCAGCGGGCTGCGATTTGTGCGATCTGGACTTCGTTCGCAATGAGCGAGCGGAGAGACTCAACTTGGATCTGAACATTCTCGCGGGTCGCGCCTTTCCTATTTCGGGACCGGTTGAACAACAGCGTGATGTAACGCGTGAGAGACCGGATATAGTGGGGCTGCCATGGGAAAAGATCGCCAAATCGCAGCTCAGGTAGAAACCGATGCACGGGGTTTTCGATTTCCTCATTGAGTCGGGTTTCAAGCCGCTCTTCCCTGGCGGGATCATTCGGGTCCTGAAAGTGATGATCGAATCTGGTTGCGGTTGAGGGTGAAGCTTTCCACCACGGCTCACGATCACGTGAGTACTGCCAGAGACGACGAGACCCTGTGACCGAGTCGTCATAGGCGAACTGGTCAAGAAGGCAACGCGGGATGGTGTGGGATTTCACTGCATCGATGGTCTCACAAGGCTTATTGCTCTTTGAGCGTACAATCGCCTCATGCGCGTTCAAATTTACGCCGGACTTATCGTGAAGCCGGTGAAGTTCCCCGATGAGCTTGAAGTTCGCATTTTCCCTTTGAGTCGTAGCGACGGTAAAGCGTTGGGAGGCAGCTTCCCGATGTTGCCGATGCGAACCTGGGATTGGATGAAGAAAATGCACCCCATCTCCGAAGAGCAGGAGCGATCCCTGCGAGCTGGCCAAGATATAAATCTGCTTGAAGGAAGTATCGTGGCGGATTTCGCTTACGGGACACAGTTTCCCGATGACGCGACCTACGAAATCCTTCAATAGTGATATCGAAGTGCCTGCCGCTCGCGGCTACAGTTTCGACATCGGAAGTGGAGAGGGCAGATTCACTTTCGCCTGACCTCGGCTCTAACTGGCAATCAGAGTTTTCGCGGGGAGACGCGCCCCCTCCCCCGCGCCCCTCTCCCCCACCTTCCCCGGTTCAGGGAGTGCGGGCAACCGCGTTCTCCGGCTCACCAGTTGCGCTGGTCGTAATCGACGATGCGTACGCGGTCAACTGACCTTCGATTTCATCCATCGCATTGTTCAATGCTTGCTCAAGAATCTCCGCATCGTCATTGTGAATGATGACTTCCAAGATCATCTTCATATAGGGGATTGTCTGTCCTCCGCGATAGCAATTGAAACACATCGTGACAGAATTTTGGCTGCTCTTGACTTTCGCTTTTCGTTCGCCTATTCTTTTCCGATGTTCAACCCTGATGCTGGTATGCCCCGGCTGAATCGTTCGCTGGTCTACCTGGGCGCTTGCATCATTGCAGGTTTACGACTGGCAAGGGAGAAACAGGTCAACGTGCGAGTCGTGCCAACGGGGACAGCAATCTCTGAATCGGTGGATTTGGCACACGAGATTTTCAATCGGGTTTTCCGCAAGCTGCCAGAGAAGCTATCGTGAATCGAGGAGTAATCGAGATGCCAGAATCTGAAAGAGTCGTTTTTGTTGCAGAACCGTATCCCGATGGAGACGACCATGTAACTCTGCAACTCGGCTACCTGGAATCCTCTGGCGAGGAGCAACAACCAAAGCAAAAAATCGAGCGGTTTTCCATGCGCCGGGATGTAGCAGAATTGCTATCGAAGATGCTAACGGATTTGCTGGCAGCACCTGACGCAGAGAACGCATGGAAACAGATCGCAGGTACCTCGGCTGATGCGGAATGTTGCGAAGCCGTGGAAGAATATTATGCCGAGCGCGAGAAGAGTTAATGGAGAGATGGCCGAAAATTCGTAGACTCGTGAAAGTGGAATTTACACCGCACGAGTTCATGAGTTGCGTAAATACCATCGAAGAAAAAATGCGGCGAGCTAGAAGCCGTGACCCGCGTCTGCGGCTGGAGTTTATCGGAGAACACTTTGGCGACGTAGAGAAGGGGATGGCCTTCAGTGCGCGAATGCAGTGCATGATGGAGATGCACAGTTCCCCACGAATTGCGGCGTTCACTCAGCGCGACCCGAACGGACCTACGGTTAGCAGAATGGGATTGTTCCATGCGGCTGCTCTCGCGCCTCTGCATTATGATGACGACCATCAGTTCTTCGATGAAAAGGAGTTCTTCGACATTGCGGAGCTGGAGCAGAAGGCACTAATTGCGGAAAATAAAGGAAGATAGCCTATGTGCGGACGGTACGGACGGCGGGCGGACAAACAACGGATCGCGGAGTGGTTCCAAACACACAACACCGATGTGTTCAATGAATCGTACTTCGCGCCGTCCTACAACGTCGCGCCGCAGTCAATGCAACCGGTGGTGCGACTCGACGCGGAGACCGGCGAGCGCGAACTAACCGTCATGCGATGGGGGCTGGTGCCGTTCTGGTCGAAGGATGGGAAGGCCAGTTACTCCACCATCAATGCAAGAGCCGAGACGGTGCCCACGAGCGCAACGTACCGAGAAGCATTCAAGCGACGGCGCTGCCTCGTCCCTGCCGACCTGTTTTATGAGTGGATGAAAGTGGATGCGAAGACAAAGCAGCCGTATGCAATCGCGCTCACGGATGGCTCTCTGTTCGCATTTGCGGGCCTATGGGAGACGTGGAAAGACAAGGTGACAGGTGAGACCAGGGAGACTTACACGATCATTACGACGGACCCGAACGATATTATGCAACCTGGAAATGGACCGCCGATACATGATCGAATGCCGGTCATTCTCCACCCGAAGGATTATGAGCGATGGATGGCACCGGCAGACCCGGCACAGCTGCCAGTAGATTTGCTGCGTCCGTATCCCGCCGAAGAAATGACGGCGTGGAAAGTTGGCGCGGCGGTCGGCAATGTTCGTAACAACGAGCCATCCTTGACTGAAAGAATGGAATAGACGCGGCCTGTTCTGCGATACACTTTTCGGCATGAGCACAACCGAAATAATTGACTTGATCGACGCCGAGATTGCCAGCCTTAAAGCCGCCCGTGCCCTGATAGCATCGACTCCCGAAACGGGCAAGAGGAAACCAGGACGGCCAAAGGCTACCGCCGTTCCAGTTGCCAAGCCCAAATCAAAACGAAAGATGAGTCCGGAAGGTCGTGCACGCCTTGTAGCGGCGGTTAAGGCGCGGTGGGCGAGAGAGAAGAAGGCCGCACCGAAGTGAAGTAGCGAAGGCCGTCGCGGATGACGAAGATGTACTGGCGCTTCGCGTCCAATGAGAACATTTTCAGCCGACACCCGGACGCACTTTTTGGCCACCACCAATTGCGCCATGCAAGTAATCCGTCGGCGCGCCGCACTAAGGCGCGCTCATGACCGTCGGGCGGGCCAGAGATGATCTCCCGCGGGCGCGGGAGCTCGAATGAGGGTGGGAAGACGGGCAGGAGCGCATAAAAGTGGCGGAGCCTTTGTGGGGCTCCGCCGGAATACTTTCTGGAATTACGCCGCTCTGGTCTTTTTCACGGCCTTCGCCGGTGGCTTCGCCTTGTCTTTGGCGGCGAACTCTTGTTTAACCTTCGCGGTTATGGCGTTCACGTCCACCTTGTAGAATTCGGCTGATTCCTTGAGTAGCTTGCCGGAGTCGTTCACAGAGTTTGCCGAGTGGAGAATGACGATCTCCACCAATAGGCGTCCGAGAATGCTCTCCTCGGCCTTGCGGATGAAGGCCGCAAGCAGCTTGGCCGCTGTGTCGGCAGGGCCTTTCGCCTTGCCGATGCCGTGCTGACGTAGAACGATGGCCAAACGGCGCTCGTCCAGCATTGCAGCAAGACGTTCGACCACGAAAAGCAGGTCGCGCTTCATCAGACGAACGGGAACAGCTTCAACGATGGCACCCAATACCCGAAGGCCGGTCGCCTGGGCGAGTGCTTCCTCGCGGCGGCGCTTCTCCTGTTCGGCTTTGACACCCGCATCGGCGGCAACGTTCGACTGTTGCCTTTTCTTGGCATGGTGCACGGGGCATTCGGGGTTTGCGCACACGCGTTTGGTTTCGCCCTTCTCGCTGCCTTCAGTGACGATTGCCTCGGTAGTGAATTTGCACGTTTTGTACTCCGGCCAATCCCGCTCCTTCTGATTGGTCGGCTTGTCGCTGCGAATCTCGACGTACTTGTTGCGCGGCACGGCGGCGCTGCCATCCTTGGGTACTCCGTAACCTGTGCTGATTTGTACCAGTTTCGGTTTCGCTGCGATGGTCTGGCGAACGTGTGCTTCGCCCTTTGCGGCGTAGCATTTTGGATCGGAACATTGGTCCGCATGAGTGAGCCCCTCAAACAAAAGAACATTGTGGCCGGTGCGCTTGGGGCAATCGAGGCACGCTCCGGCTTCGGACACAAGCGCGGAATCATCCTTTGAGAACGGCGCGGAAGCAAGCTCCAACAGAATGTTGTGCTCAATCCACTGCTGCAAATGCCGAACCGGAAGTAAGATGCGCTTGGCCTTGCTGCCGCTTGTGTACTGCTCCTGATAGTAAGCGGCGAGGGCCTCTTCTTGCTGCGCGGGCTGCAACTTCGCGAGCAAGAGAGCATGGCCCAAGCCGATCTCATCCTGCGAAAATGCCTCAACCACTGCGGGGACAAGCTCGACCAATTTCAATCGAGCGAGGATAAATGCAGGGGCCTTGCCAACCTTGGCGGCAATCTGTTCGATGCTGTACTTCGGTTCTTCAATCCGCATCAGCGCGGCGAAGCCGTTGGCCTCGTCGAGCGGATGCACGTCGCGGCGCTGAAGGTTCTCGACGATGCTGGTTTCGAGGGCCTGGGCGTCGGTCAGTTCGACTATGCGGACAGGCGCGGTTTCGAGTCCGGCCAGTTGCGCCGCGCGGTAGCGCCGCGCTCCGGCGACGATCTCGAAGTGCTGGCCCACGGGCCGCACAACGAGAGGCGCAAGGATGCCTTGCGTTTTGATGGACTCGGCCGAATTCGCCAAGCGCCGTTTGATCGAAGCTGCGGCGCGGGTTGGTTGCCGACTCAGTGAGGCTCACAAGCGGCAGGTTGCGATACTCGGATTGCGTTTGAACTGCGGTTGTCATGGGGATTCTCCTTATGTGGTTGTCGAGAGTGAATGCGTGGGCGGGTACAGCCGGTGCCCGCCCGTTGAATGGCGAGTTACTTGCTCCGGCTGTGCACAAAGGCTTCATAGAAGCCCTGGGACCGGAGGTTTCTGTCCCAAGTCCGGGCGAACGCTTCGTGTTGCTGTTTGAGCCCCGAGAGGGTAAACAGTTTTTGCGATTCGTCGCGGTAGCTCGAATACTGCTCGATGCCGAGATAGTCATTCCGCCAGTAGTACGGAGCGAGTACAATCTCGCTCCGTACTACTGGCGCATCTCGAAGAGCATTTCCGGGTCGCGCATGGCGTCGCCGTTCTGCTTGCCGTAGTGCGCAACAGAAACGGTAGGCAGACCGTTGGGGCCGCTGATCTCGATGTCCTCGATGTCGAGCGGCATCCACGGCGGGTTGTCGATGTGAAGATGGAAGCCGGGCGGGAGCGGCCCGGCCTCCATCAGGATGAGAGCCAGGGTCCGCATTACGCCACCTCCGCAACGGCCTCGTTCTCTTGGGTTGGTTCGTCCGCTTGAATGGCGGCGAGAATCACGGCGGAGGTACGCTGGATGACTTCAAGGCTTTCGGCCAAAAGCGCGGCGTTGCCTGCGTACATCTGGATGTAATCGCTCGAAGCTGTTCCCATCTCCAAACCAACACTCTGGCCAACAATGAAAGCAACTGCCTCGGCTTCGGTTTCGCGCACGGTCGCGGTGGTCATGGTGCGGCGTTCGGCCTTGTGTAAAAGCTCATGCGCGGTTTCATGTACCAGCGTGGTGAACTCCTCGGCTTTCGACTGACCGGGCAGCAAAGCAATCTTGCCACCGTAGGACACGCCTAGCGCCGGGGCGATCTTCTCGTTGAATTCCAGCTTGATGTTCTGCTGTGCGAGGAATGCAATCATCCGGTCGCGGTGCTCGCCCACTTCGCCGGTTATGTTGTGCTCAAACTCCGGCAGGTCTGTACCTTCGGTCTGGCTGAGATCGAACACGTACACTGCACGGAAGCCGATAAGCATGGGCGCTGGCTTCGCCTCCTGCTCCTGTTCTGCCGCGTCCTTCCTCCGCCGATGTCCGATGATCGGCGCGAGAATCTGAATACCTTTCTCGCCCTTCTTCACAAACCGGCCAAGCTCGTTCCATGCGCGAATGCCCGCCACTCTCGTAGCTGACGGGCGCTGTCTGGCGATCTGCAAAATGTTGCCGAATAGGAATGAAACCTCGCCATTGCGCCAAGGTACGCGGTCAAGGTTTCGCTCTTGCCTGCCTCAAGCTGCTGAATGAG
Source organism: Occallatibacter sp. (assembly GCA_036519195.1). Taxonomy (GTDB): domain Bacteria; phylum Acidobacteriota; class Terriglobia; order Terriglobales; family Acidobacteriaceae; genus Telmatobacter. The sequence goes on from DATDLS010000112.1 coordinate 43,723, forward strand.
GTAATCCACGGCCTGCTTGATGAGTTGCTGTGTGGGGTTGTCTTTCTGGCTGGTGCGCTGTTGGTAAGGCGACACGCTGCGGTTCTGCCGTGCCGCATTCTTCCTGTGCGGCGCCGCGTTGCTGATAACGGCTGTGCCATTGCTGGCGGCGAAGGCTGTACTGCTCATGGTGGCTGTCATTGCTCTGTTCCTCGTTTGCTGCCCGCTGTGGGGCGATCTGCGTGCATGAGGGAGAGCACTGCCTGAAACCCAAATTTCTTTTGTTGAGTGCTCCCGCTTCATGGCTCTTGCGGCACGGCAGAGGCGCGGAGGGTTCTGTCCAGGCCGCCGCAGGCGCCGCGTCAGCGGTCGAAGCGCAGCGGAGAGCCTTGACAGGTTCCGACCGCCTCTGCCAAAAAGCCGCCTGAAGCGGGGGCACTTGATAAAAGAAGAAATTTAGGAACCCTTCCCAATTGCCTTGCGCACTGCGGAGTGGGAACAAATGGGGTGAGAAGACCGCCCCTGAGAACCGGGTTCATGACCGACCAGGAGAGTTGCCGTAGAAAGCACGCACTTCGAGGCACTTGCAAAATTCGCTTGAGCGACGAAAAAGCCGGACAACCGAAAAAAGTTTGCGCCGACGAAGCGGCTTTTTCCGTGTGGCAACGGGGTTTGGTTGCTACAGGATGGGTGAGGGGACGAAGTTTGGCGTTTTCGGGCACGCCGCGACTGAGGATGGCTATTGATTCCTGTGGATTTCCGGATGCGGGAGCAGCAGCCTACGTAACGACGAGGCGCAGTATCTGGTCCGCAGCCAGAGCGACGATGCCGAACATCAGATGGCACTTTGGCATTTCCGCGTACTCGTACCATTCTGCCTCCGAACTCATCTTTCAAACGTGCATTGACCCGTTCAACTGTGGTGCGCTCGTTATAACGGATGTCCTCCGCAGAGCTATGGTTGAGTAACTTGCGCCGTCTTTG
>DATDLS010000113.1:0-6121 GCA_036519195.1 Occallatibacter sp.
GCCTGAGAAATGTTGTCCTCTCCCTACTTCGCATCGCCGGGGTTGGCGGAATCCCCGAAGCACTTCGCTACTGTGCTCGTCAGGCTGATTCCTTTGTCTTCCGGATCATCGGAGTTCCGATTTGACTTTGACGGAACCCTGAGTATCGATCCATGCGAGCTTGCGAGAAAAGACCAGGATCTGGTAATCGACACCATCCAACACGTGACCGATGTTCTGCTCGATACGCGAGTTACCCTGTACGCCGTGGACCCAACCTCGACTGCCGCAGGCATGGTCGAGATTACCGACCCAACCGAGCTCGAGTTTGCGCAGGCTGAGGGTGACTCTTTCGTGAGCAATGCAGATCCTTTTGGATCCCAGTTGGACTTCGATAGACTGGGCCCAGTCACCGGTGGCCGCGTGATCCGTGGCATGAACGACATCGATAAACAAATCGCAAACTCCGTCGATCTCGGTACGAACGTTTACACGATTGGTTACTCCCCCTCCAATTCAAACAGCGCACCGCGACAGTATCAAAATATCCGGCTTGTGTGTCTTCGTACCGGGCTATCAGTGGCGACGCGCAATGGATATTACACGACGCCCCTGGCCAGTCAGAGCTCAAAGAAAACACTCGTCTACGATCTCAACCAGGCTGCGCTCAGTTCCATTCCGCTCACGGCGTTAAAGCTGACCGTCGAGTCTGCTCAATCGGAGACGGCTCCAGCAGGCACCTATGTCGTCCATGTGGATGCCTCGATTCTCTCCTGGCATTTTACAAACGAAGGTACAACCACGACCAACGTAGCGGTTCTTGTCGTTGATCTGTCGTCGAAAGATAAAATTCAATCGCACACCCTGCAAAGCATGTCCGCAATTACAAAGGGCGGAGCAGATATTCAAACGTCGGGAAAGACCGCAGATTGTCTCATCAGTAACCCCGTGCCGAACAGTGTTGAACGCCTGCGCTTTGTCGTCCGCGAAACGGAGACCGGACGCATGGGAACTGCCGATCTCACCCTCTCAGCAAAAGACTAGCCGAACAGATTGGGTGCGCGGTCAAAGGCACTTGTCAGCAACGGGTGAAATTCCGACCCGGGAACTGATTCGCACCACCCGGTAACAATCGGAACGTCCTCGAGGAGACCAAACAGCTTAAGCCTCCGGGGTAGACGGTCGCGATGGCGACTCGGCGAGCATGCCGGAATGGACGAGCACAAAGGGAGCACTTCTCGAGAGCGGCGAAGCGTAGGGACGGGAGCATATGAGGCACGCCGTATCGTATCTGTGCTGAGGGAGCGCGGAGTTGGGGCGCTTCCGATGTCGACCAGCAACAGTCCGCAAGTCATCGCTCGATAACTTGAATGCTAAACCTAATTTGCCGCAGGTCCGTCTAATCATGAAACTGAACCATCGAAGCACGATGGAATAAGTTTGCTGAGTTGCTCTGGGAGGTTGCGCTGAAGTCGTCTTTGAAGTATTCATGGCTTTGCCCATCGCGATTTTTCTTGGCATTCTGTTCTTTCGTTGGATTCATACGCTGCGGAGCCTTCAGGCAGTTCGTCCAGCGAGATGCTTGGACTTCATCCAGACGGTGCGGCGCCGCCGCGCTCACTGTGATCCTTGCCATTGGAGCCTCGCCTCTTGGCGCAAGCGCCCAGAACAGTGTCTTCAAAATTCCACCCGTAAGGGTACCGCTTGATGTCAAAGGCCAGCCCATCGCGATCACCGCCTCAGCGATTCTCACCATTTCGTCAAAGGAGCGCAATTCGCTGACCTTGAATCTTGAACTCACTGGTGATCTCTCCGACCTGCAGCGCAACTTGACTGGCCTTCTGAGTTCCCAGATGGATAAGGATGACCGCTGCGGAGAGCGCATGACGATCCAGAACGCCACGCTCACCCCTGCCGATCCCGCGAGCTTGGCCATGATTCAGCTGCACTTTGAGCGTTGGGGGTGCGCAAAGTTGCTGGGCAAACAGGTAGCCAAGAAGTTGGTGGGCGGCGACGCCCAGGTCCAGATCAAGCTTACCCCGGCAATTGCAGGCGATGGCACAGGGCTGCAACTGGTTCCGGAACTCGGGCAGATTCAGGCCGACGGCACTCTCGGCGAACTACTGCGCTCAGGGGCGCTCGGCGAAACGATACGCGAGAAAATTCAAGGCGCAATGCTCTCTGCGTTGCAGAAGGGCACAAACTTGGGGACAACCCTTCCTCCGGCGGTTCAATCGTATGTCACGATCCAGAATGCCAAATTCAAAGATGCCGGGGACGGACGCCTATTGGTGATTCTGGACGGCGGAGCTCGCATCACCCAAGATCAGCTGCGGCTTCTCTCTGACCAGGTGAAAGAACGGCTGGCGCACTGACTCTTCTTACCGTCTTCAGGTCGTTGAAGGTTCGGTCCTTCAGGGCCGACATGAAAGCTCGAGGTTGATCTTGGACGAACGGCGTAGCCGTTTTGGAGAGCATCAACGATCCTTCGTTCCAAGGGGGCATGCCAGGATCGCCTGCCAGGTGCACGGCGAGATAGGCCGCCAGCAACAGGAACCCACCGAAGCGACTGCAATGAAACCAATCGAGCTCCGTCGTAGGAATCCCTTCCCTTTCGGGAGGAGAGGATGTCAACTCGGGGGTAGAGCCTGTTCTTAGGACCGCAGAAGCCTCCGGTCCACACTGCGCTCCGCAGCGCCGGAGTGACAGTTGTCGGGATGCCTTTGCCCTGCGGGCAAGATGCCGGACCGCTCTCCCGTCTTTGCCCTAGAGAGAGCGGTCCCGGCGCTTCCTACTCATTACCAGACGCGGCAGTGATTCACCGGAGCCATCGGCTGGCCGGCCCTGCAGGAGAAAGCATGCGCGAACTCCGGCATATTTATCAGCACGCCCTTCACGCGCAGAAAATCCGGCGAATGCGGATCGACGTTCGCCAGCATCTTCAGAAACTCCGGCCTTTGGTTGGTGCACCAGTTCTGCGCGTAGCCCAGGAAGAACTGCTGCTCCTGCGTGTAGCTTTTGCCCACCGGGCTCGCCTCGGGCTGGCTGCCGGACACCGCAGCGCGAGCCAGCATCGCCATCAAGGCCAGACGCGCTCCGCCATTATCGGCGGTGTTTTCCCCCAGCGTGAGCTTGCCGTTCACCTTGATGTCGTCGACCGCCGTGAACTCACCGTACTCGTTCACGAGGCAGTCGGTCTTCGCCTCGAACTGCTTCTTGTCCTCCGGCGTCCACCAGTCGTGCAGGTTGCCCTTCGCGTCGAACTTCGCGCCCTCATCGTCGAACCCGTGCGTCAGCTCGTGCCCGATCACGGCGCCGATATGCCCATAGTTCGTCGCCTCCGAGGCCTTCGTGTCGTAAAAGGCCGGCAGCAGAATCCCCGCCGGGAAGTTGATGTCGTTCATGCTGGGGTCGTAGTAGGCATTGACCGTCGGCGGCGTCATCGACCACTCGTTGCGGTCGACTGGCTTCCCGATCTTATTCAGCTCATATGCGTTTTCGAACTGGTTCGCGCGTAGCGAATTGCCCAGCGCGTCGCCCGGCGCGATCGTCAGCTTCGAGTAATCCCGCCACTTGTCCGGATACCCGATCTTATTGGCCATATTGTGAAGTTTTTCCTTCGCCTTTACCTTCGTATCCGTGCTCATCCACGTCAGCTGGTCCAGGTCCTTGTCCATTGCGCCCTCGATGTCCTCGACCATCTGCAGCGTCTTCGCCTTGCTCTCCGGCGGAAAATACTGCTCCACATACAGTTTTCCGAGCGCTTCGCCCAGTGCGCCGTCCACTCCATTCACACAGCGCTTCCACCGCGCCTGCTGCGACGGCGTGCCCGACAGCTTACGGCTGAAGAAGTCGAAGTTCTCCTCGTCGAAGGCGTGAGGCAGCTGAGCCGCGACCGCGTCCGCCAGATGCACCCGCATATATGCTTTCAGCGTCTCGAGATTTGTCTGCTCGATCGCCTCATTGAGGCCCTTGAAGAACTCAGGCGAAGCCACGTTAAGCTCCGTCACGGCCGGCGAGCCGGTCAGCTCGATGTAGAGTGGAATCGCCAGCAGCGGCGCGCTCGCCGCCAGCGTCGCCACCGGCATCATGTGATAAATACTGTCCGGATTGCGCCGCTCGACCACCCCCATCGACACTTTGGCCAGCGCCGTCTCGAAGGCCATGATCTGCTGCGCCTCGCTCTGCGCCTTCTCGGGCGAATCGCCCACCAGCCCCAGCATTTTGCTCAGGTGCTCGACATATTGCTTGCGCACCTCGGGCCGGTTGCCGTCGTCCTTCAGGTAATAATCCTTCTCCGGAAGCCCCAGTCCGCCCTGATCGATCATCGCAATCTCCCGCGACGCGTCCTTGAAATCCTGCTGCGAGCCGTAGGAGAAAAAGACATTCACGCCCACAAGGTTGAGGTGGGCGATCAGTGCGGGCAGCTCTTGCTTCGAGCCCAGCACGGCAATCCGCTCCAGCTCCGGCTTCAGCGGAGCAATCCCTTTCTTTTCGATGGCCTCCGTGTCGAGGCAAGCCTCATACCCGTCGCCGATCTTCCTCTCGTTCGTCCCTGCCGCTGCATGCGCCGCCGCCGCCTTCTCGACGATCCCACGCAGCGCCTGCGTGTTGAACTCGTACAAGTTCGCAAACTGGTCGAACTCCGGCAGATCGCCCGGAATCGGATACTGCTCGGCAAAGTTCCCGCACGCGTACTGGTAGAAATTGCTGCACGGGTCCGCCGTCGTGTCCATTACCTTCGGGTCGAAGCCGGCGATCGGGTGAAAGGTTCGCTCGGTCGCGGCCGGGGCTGCGCTCTGCGTCTGGCTCCGTGCCGGAGCAGGACAAAACAAGGTGACACCCGCCAGCAGACATCCCGGCAGGGCAAAGCTCAAGCGTTGCATCAATTCCTCCAGAAACCAAAGAAAGAAAATGATACGCGAACTGGCACAAGGCGTGTTTCGGACAGAACCTTGCCACCGCTCCGGCGTTCACTGTCTGCTGGTAGGAGCGATGCCTGGGACCGAAGCCCGAGGCCGCAGGCAGGAACCAACAAACCCAAAGCGAGCCAAAATGTTCAAGGTCTTGGTTGTCCAGTAAGCCATCTGTTTTCATTGCGATGCGGGGAAAGTATCCAACGCGAACCTGGACTCATTTGCATGCGTCATCCCCCGTTTCCGAAGATTCTGGACAGTATGGACGGGAAGGCATCTTGAGGATGTAGAGGATTTTTGAGCGGCAGATCCTGCTCCAATGCTTGGGCCGGATCTGGAGCGGGAGACGGGGATCGAACCCGCAACCAACGGCTTGGGAAGCCGCTACTCTACCATTGAGCTACTCCCGCTTCGAGTCTAATTATACTGCGGAATCAATGGCGTCAACCATGCTCTGCTGCGGGCTCACAGCAACGGCGTAAAGATCGATTTCTACAACCCGGACCAGCCGGACCAGCCGACCGACAACGCGTTCGCAGGAAGGCTTCGATGGGGTTCCCGCGCCGAGTGGGGACCCGATGTTTCGCGGATCTATCCCTCCCGGAAATTGATGCCACTGCTGCCCGGACATCCTCTCGACGGCGTCGAGTCTGCTCGGCGTCACGTCCTATGTCCGCCACCGGGCAGACAAATCGTCAATTTTTGCTAAAGTATCTCCCCAAGACCCCAGATCCATGGCCTCATTTTTACGGACGCTCACGCGATGCAATTTCATCGACGCGAGAATGATGACGGATCGATTGATTCGATCTGCCTGAGATGTTTCCTCACTGCTAAGCCTCGGCCGGGGCTGGACCTCGAGTCTGCCGAGAGAGATCACAGCGATCACTGCACGTGGATCGTTACGATGGATATGCTCAGCGAGTATCCAGAACCGCTATCCCGAGAATCTGTCAAAGACTTAGAAGCTATAGTTACAGCCCATTGTCGTTCCGCGTGCTACCCGATGGACCGTTCGATTGCTATTGTATTCTTCCCAACCGCATGCAATCTGAGCTGGGAATTCGAGACTTCGAGACTTCGAGAGGGTGTGGCTCTTTTGGATTGCCGAATTCCACAGGGTCTAAGTTAGCTCTGCGAGTCACGAGCCCTTACTGCTAAGGACGCGCCGCCAGAGACGGTAGTGCGACTACCAGGCAAGTTTCGATTTTGGGGGCTTTGTGGCT
>DATDLS010000114.1:0-38555 GCA_036519195.1 Occallatibacter sp.
TTGCCCGCCTGATTCAAGCCCTTCTGACGAAGACCATCGCCTGCCGAGTTGCTCGCTTCCGTTCCTGGCTGCGCTCGACCGGGGCGCCCCAAACGTGGGCCGATCTGCTTGAGATCTGCACCGCAACGTTGATTAAAGACAATCAAGCCGGCGCCAAGCTGACCTTCGTCTTCGAGTAGGAGCGCCATGGCTTCGAACGGATTTGGGGCCAACGCCTCATGGGCCCTCGGGGTCGAATCATCCCAGGTTGCTTTCATCCCGGCATGAATCGATCCCGGGCTCGATTCATGCGGGGATTCCAGTGGGCTTGGCTCCTGCTAACGGGTCCCCGCAACCTCCCCGCCCAGCACGCTGCGGGCATGCGCAAGCTCCGGCAGCGACGGATCTGCCGCCGGCCAGGCTTTCAGAAAAGCCGCGTAGCTCAGGCGCGCTCCGGCTGCGTCGCCCTCAAGCTCTTTCACCCGCGCCAGCCCATAGAGGCCAAAGCCCGAGTTGGGCCTCTCGACCAGAGCCGATTCATACGCCGCCTTCGCCCCGGCGTAGTCCTTGACTCGTAGCAATGCCGTCGCCTCGTTCTCACCGACCGGCCGAATGTAAAACGGCGGCTCGTGATAGCCCGCGTCCTTCTCTTCCGCCGCAGCCTGTCCGTAAAGCTTCTTGGCCGCATCCAGCTTGCCCTGGCCCACCAGCACACCCGCGCGCAACTCCAGCGAAGCAATGCTCAGGCTCTTGATCAGCGGCCCCGCATTGGCATCGGGCAGGATCGGCATGGTGACCGGCTGATCTTTTTTGGTTTCGTCTTTCTTCTCTGTGCCTTTCTCCTTGGCGGCCGCGTCCCGTTCGTCCAGATCTTTCTGCGCCCGCCACAGGCCGGCGTCCATGCGTTCGCTGGCAGCCTGTCCCGCCGCCAAATCGCTCTCATCGAGCGCCTTCATCCCGTGTGCATATTCGCTCAACTCGGTGGCAAGAAACCGCAGGTTGGCTGTCTTCGCGCCATCGCCCAGGCTGGACTGGCCCAGCATCGCCAGAACCGCATCCCAATCGCCCACGCGCAGCGCCACCGGCAGCCGCTGGCTGATGCGCGCCATCTGGTCGCGTGCCGACCAGATGTACAGCGTGGCCGAAAGCTTGCCCCGCGCCAGGCTCAAGTGATCGCTCAAGGCGTTGGCCTCACTCAGCTTGCCCTGCTCCATCAGGTTGGCAATCGCATACATCATGTTGTGCACATAATTCCAGTCATCGTCTGCGGAAACATGCTGCTCGCGCAGGTAGCGCTCATCGGTCTCCATGGACGCCGTAAACCAATGCTCGGCATCCGCGTAATCGCCCACGCGGTAATAAATGTGCCCGGGCATGTGCACCATGTGTCCGGAGTTCGGCGCCAGGCTCGCCAGCAGCGCCGCGCTCGGAATTGCCCGTTCCGGATGATTGCTCGGCTCCATCGCGTGAATCCAGTAGTGGTGCGCGGCCGAGTCATTCGGCTGATCGCGCATCACCCCTTCCAGAATCGCAATGCGCTCCTTCTGTCCCGGCTTCGGCTCGCCCTTTTCGTCATACCCGTTGCCCACCGCCTCGGCCAGATCAATGCGCGCCTCAATGTCTTTGGGATTCTTCTTCACCAGCGTGCGCAGAAGCCTAATCTCCTCGCTTCGGTCGCCATCCCCGGCGTCCCGGCTGGCCTGCATCGCCTCGATGTAAAGCTTGCCCGCCGACCCGGCATTGCTCTTCAACTTCACCGCCTCCTCGAGCGCCTTCTTCGCGTACACGCTCATCTCGTCATGGCGCATCTGCTCGGCCTGCGCCAACCCCCAATAGCACATCGCGCACTTGGGATCGACGCGCACCGCCTGCTCGAACGCCTTCTCCGACTCATAATCCCAGAAGTCGTTCAACAGCGTCAGCCCCTGGTCAAACCACGCCTGCGCCTCCGCACTGGCTTTGATGGTGATGTGGCTGTTGCCGATTCCCGTCATGTGAATCGGCGCCGGCAGCTGCTCGGGCGGCAAAACCGGCTGCATGTCGGCCATGCTGTGCGTCCCATTCATCCCCATGCCCTGCGCGGAACAGACCTGGCTCGGGGCTATCGCCGGCAGGGCGGCAAATGCGGCGAGCGAGGCAGCCAGACGGGCCAACCGACATCGAATCAAAAAAGAAAAGGGATCAGAGCTCATGCGGCCACTATACTTGAGCCCCCAGCGCCTTGGCACCAACCCATTGCCGATCCGATCTCTGCCCACCGCACTCTCGGCCGTATCTTTCTCTGGTGTGCCCTGCCCCGTGCTCCCTGCAACCGGAAAGCTGATCTCTATCCGTTCCGTGTTCTAAACTCGAAGCTGGACAGAATCATGATCAAGTTGTTTGGCGACAGACAAGAAGAACCGGAGCAAGCGCCCAAAGCAGGCTTCTTCGAACGGATGAAGCAGGCGGTTTCGCGCACCCGCGAATCTCTCTCGTCGAAGATCGAAGGCCTGGTCGCGCTCACCCGCACGGTCGACGAATCGACCCTCGAACAGCTCGAGGCGGCGCTGTTGACCAGCGACCTGGGAGTCCAGACCACCAGCCGCATCCTCAACGCTCTGCGCGACCGTGCCCGTCGCCAGTCCATCGAAGGCGGCCAGCAGTTGCGCGAACTGCTGAAAGCGGAATTGCGCGCCATCCTTGAAGCCCCGCTTGAGGCCAATGGGCGCGCCCCGGCGCCGGCTTCCGGCACCACAGTCACCTTTCTCGTCGGCGTCAACGGCACCGGTAAAACCACCTCGGCGGGCAAGCTCGCCGCCTGGTATCGCGCCCGCGATCGTACCGTCATGCTGTGTGCCGCGGACACGTTTCGCGCCGCTGCCATTGAGCAGTTGGAAGTTTGGGCCTCGCGCTCCGGCGTGCAGATGATCAAGACCCGCCAGGGCGGCGACCCCGCCGCGGTCCTCTACGACGCCGCATCTTCTTCCAAGGCCCACAACATCGACGAGCTGATCGTTGACACCGCTGGCCGCCTCCACACCAAAACCGGCCTCATGGACGAGCTCGAAAAGATGCGCCGCACCGCCGCCAAGCTCATCCCCGGCGCTCCGCATCAAGTCCTGCTGGTCATGGACGCCACTACCGGGCAGAACGGCCTCCAGCAGGCGCGCCTATTCACCCAGGCAGCCGGCGTCACCGGCATCCTCCTCACCAAGCTCGATGGCACCGCCAAAGGCGGCATCGCCGTAGCCATCGCCCAGGAAATGAACCTCCCCGTCCGCTTCGTCGGCGTCGGCGAAAAGATGACCGACCTGCTGGCCTTCGATCCAGCCGCGTTTGTCGATTCACTGCTCGAAGAGTAGTTTCGGTCTGCAGTCTTTGCTTGAGTTCCTGAAGCCCTGAGCCGCTTCCGTTCTGAAGTCCTGATTGACTGTGACTCGACTTGACCTATAATAAGTTCGGCGCCTGAGACCCGATGCCAAGCACCTCGATTTGGAGTCAATACTCCGAGAGCTCAGACGCTATTTTTTATGTCCCTCTGTTCCCTGGACGAGTCGGGTGTGCCGGAGATTCCCGGCCACAGTACACACTTGGTGCTGGCAGCTCAATCGATCCCCGACGAACGCTGGCCTCAGGCTGACGAGGCCACCTCCCCAATCCTGGCAAAGTACGGTCGCGGTGGAGAGGGAGAGCAAGTCCCGACCGCCTGGCTGCTTGGCACCGACCTCGACCGCTTTACAATCAATGGCTCGGAGCCGATCGCAGGTTTTTGCGCTGACTCGCTGCGTAGATATGCAGAGAACGGAGAATTGAGTCTATTTTCGATCCTCCATCGAAACACACTCGTCAACAAGAATGAGGCCGGCGTCCAGACGATGCGAATGCGTGTTGAATCGATCACGGACCCCACATGTGCCTGCCCGATCTGTAACGCCAAAATGAATCGAACGGAAAAATAAGTCAATGACCACACCCGACCAAGACCATTACTGGATGCAGCGCGCTCTCGAGTTGGCTCGCCGCGGTATCGCCCTCACCTCCCCGAACCCCGCCGTCGGCTGCGTCCTTCTCGACCGCGCCGGCCAAGTTGCCGGCGAAGGCTGGCACGAGTACGATCTTCTCGACCACGCCGAAGTGATCGCTCTCAAGGTCGCCGCACAGCACGCCGGCGAAAGACTCCGCGGCGGCACCGCCTACGTCACGCTCGAGCCCTGCAACCACACCGGCCGCACCGGCCCCTGTTCGGAAGCTCTGATCGCCGCCGGACTTGCCCGCGTGGTGGCCGCAACCATCGATCCCAATCCCGCCGTAGCCGGACGCGGAACCGAGCGGATGCGCGCCGCAGGCCTTGAAGTCACCCTCGGCGTTTGCCAGGCCCAATCCCGCTGTCTCAACGAGGGCTTTGCCCGCTGGAGCCAGCACAAGCGCCCCCTGGTCCTGTTGAAAGTGGCCATGACCCTCGACGGCCGCATCGCCCCGCCGGCAGGCTTGCAGGCGGCGCGCGAGCCCTACTGGATCACCTCAGAAGCCGCCCGCGCCGCCGTGCAGCCGCTGCGCTGGAAAGCCGACGCCGCCCTCACCGGCGTTGACACCGTGCTGGCCGACGACCCCATGCTGACCGATCGCAGTGGCTTGCGCCGCCGCCGCCCGCTGCTCCGCGTCGTACTCGACTCCGCCCTGCGCATGCCCCTTGATTCAAAAATGGTGGCCACCGCTCACAACGATCTGGTCATTTTCACCGTCTCCAAAGAGCAAGCCCGCATCGACGCCCTCGAACAGCGCGGCGTACGCGTCGAAGTCCTGCCGGCTGAGTCCGGTCGCGTCCCGTTGGGCAAGGTTCTCGACAAGCTGGGCGAAGAAGGCATTCTCACCCTGCTGACGGAAACCGGCACGCGCCTCAACACTGCCCTGCTGGCCGGCGACCTGGTCGACCGCGTCCATCTGTTCGTCTCCCCACAGATCATGGGCTCGGACGCCGTCCCCGCCTTCCGCGGCATGCCCCACGCCCTCCGCATGGCCGAAGTCGAAGTAGAGCGTTACGAAAACGACCTCGGCCTCTGCTCTCTCCTCAAGGATCCCTGGCCGCAAAGCAGCAGTGAATAATCAGAGAGCCACTCTCTCAGTTCCATCTCCGAGTCGGTCATCTCCAATCCCTGAGAGCCTTGTAATATGGAGTCATGTTCACCGGCATCGTCGAACAAACCGGCGCTCTCGTCAGCTTGAAGGAAACCGGCGGCGCGCGCCGCATCACCGTCCAGGCCCCGGGCATTGCCGGGCAACTGCGCGAAGGCGACTCGCTTGCAGTCTCCGGGGTCTGCCTCACCGCGCTCGAGGTGAATGATACCTACTTCCACGCCGACCTCGCCCAGGAAACCCTCGACAAAACCTCTCTTGGCGCCTTGGCCCCCGGCGCCCAAGTCAACCTGGAACTGCCTACCGCCGCCGGCAGTCCGCTGGGCGGTCATATCGTCCAGGGCCATGTGGACGGCTGCGGAGTTCTCTCCGCCCTTGACCCGGTCATCTCCCCGACCGATCCGGCGTTCAATCAACACACCACCGACTGGACCCTCAAGGTCAACGTCCCGGAAAGCCTGCACCCCTGGATGGTGCTCAAAGGCTCAGTCGCGGTCGAAGGGATCAGCCTGACCATCGCCGAGTTCGACGGCAAGACCATCACCATGGCCATTCTGCCGCTCACCTATTGGCGCACCAACCTGAACACGCTTTCGCCCGGATCCCCGGTCAATATCGAAGCCGATGTGCTCGTCAAACTCGCTCACGCCCAGATGATCGCGCGCAAGCCGGAATTCGATCTAACTGAAGCCTGGCTGGTCGCCAGCGGATATTAGTCCCTGCCCGTGGCCGGGAACAGACCGGTTGCTCACGGCTTGGCCGCCAGCTTCGGCGGATCGGTCACATAGTCATCCCCGGTTCGCGCCAGCAGCAGCGCCCGCCGATCCGTCAACAGCTTCAGCCGGTCTGTCTCCTCGACAAATTCCTTCTTCTGCTCCGGGGTCAGGCCGCTCGCTGCACCGGAGGCATCCTTGGCCCCGTCCAGTTTGCTCAACTCATCCAGCCGCGCCTCAAGCCGCGGAATCTCGCGATCCATCAGAATCGGCCGAATGATCGGCGTCCTGGTCGATCCAGCCGCCAGGTCGTTGCGGTTGTTCTCGCCCCAGACCGGCAGAATGCCCACATGGCCCAGTTCCACGCGCACTCCCGCCGGCCCGTAGTCCTTGCGCACGGCCGAGAACTGCGCCATCATCGAGTCGCGCGGATCCCCATCCTTGTCTGGCATCAGCCCGTCCACATACGTCCGCGACTGGTTTGACAGAAAATTGCCCAGCGAATAGAAGATCACAGTATTGCGCCCATCCCCGGTCTTGTAGGTTTCTACCTGCTCGAGCACATGCGGATGATGCCCCACAATCACCGACGCTCCAGCTTCGAGCATCTTGTGCGCGATGTCCACATCTTCGGGCCGCGGCGTCGACGCATACTCAATGCCCCAATGAATCGAGACGACAAGAAAGTCACACTGGGCACGAGCTCTCTTGACCGCCTCGATGACGGTAGCCTCGACAGCTCCCGGCGCGCCGCCCGCCTCCCCGGGGTAAGGAAAGAAGTTCACGTGCGGCTGGTCGTCCTTGTCCGGGTTGCGGTTCCCATTGAGCCAGCGCGTCATCCCCAGCCAACCGACCTTGATGCCGTTGGCCTCGGTAAACACCGGCTGCCACTGCTGCTCGACCGTATCGCCGGAGCCGGCAAAGAGCAGCCCTTGCTGGCTCAAATGCTCGCGCGTCTCCCGAAATCCCGGCCAGCCCTGGTCCATCACGTGGTTGTTGGCAAAGGAAACAATCTTTACGCCGCTCGCCTTGAGCCCTTCCAACAGCGCAATCGGCGCGTCGAACATGAACGGCTTTGACCCGTGCGAGCTGGCAGGCGCCACCGGCGTCTCCAGGTTCACAAAACCAAAGTCGGCCCGTTTGAACACGTCGCTCACATCCGTCAAAAGCGCGCCCCACCCCTGCGAATTGGTGGGGTCGCTGGCCGCCGCAGCAGCCGCAGCAGCCCGCACGGCATCATGCGGAATCACATCCCCTGCCACGGCGAAGCTGACCTCGGCCACCTCATGCGGATACGGCGCAGCCGCGCCCGCCAACCGCCGCCCAAAGGCGCCGTTCAGCAGAAATGCTGTCATTGCCGCCACTGTCAGCAAAGCCGCTCCGCCCGCCAGCCGCCAGTGCCCGCGGAGGGCAACCACGACCCGCGCTCCGAGTTCTGTTCCGATCCGCCGTCCCTCGACTGTCCAGTCCATTGTCTGCGCCAATCCGGAGCCTCGCCTTCCAAACTCGTAACAGCAAACGCAATCAGGATACAGGGCAAGAATGCCGTCGGTTCCATCCGGCGGAAGCTCTTTCTGAAGCTTGGGCCACGCGACCGTGCCGCGAATTGCTTGTTTTAAAATAGGTATTTTTAATATTTCTATGATGCCTGCCAGATCACCCAAGGTGCTCGAGAAAGGGGGGCGTCCATAGCCTTTCGGGAATCGCTCGCCCGTCCGCCTCCCCGCGGTTCCCATCTGAGCGCTCCTTCTCCGTTCCGCGTCTGTCTGTTACAGGAACTGGCATCGAAAGCTGGTACGCTGAAAGCTAACAAAAGTCGGCGGGGAAGCTGATAGCTGAAAATATGGATCGTTAAGACCGGCTGGTCCCCAGGCCGGCAACCGGAGCCATGGCAGAGTTCGTCATCAAGTTGGCCGATGAGCGTGGACGCGTGATGGAGCAGACCCAGACCGCCGCCACCGCTGACGAGTTGCGTGCCCGCTTCACGCATGCCGGCTACCACGTCTTTTCCGTCCGCGCCCGCTCCGGATTCGCTGGCCTCAAGCGCCGCAAGGTCAAGCTCGAGCCGTTTCTGATCTTCAACCAGCAATTCCTCACTCTCATCCGCGCCGGCCTGCCTATTCTCGGCTCGCTGCAGATGCTGGCCAAGGGTCAGAAGAACGCCCACTTCTCCGCTCAGCTTGACGATGTGTCCAACCGCGTCAAAACTGGCGAAGCCCTCTCATCCGCCTTTGAAGCGCAAAGCGGCTTCCCGGTCATGTACACCACCACCCTGCTGGCCGGCGAGCGCTCCGGCAACCTGCTTGAAGTCCTGGAGCGCTACGTCAGCTTCCAGCGCATCTCGCTCACCTTCCGCAAGAAGCTCATCACCTCGCTCATCTATCCCACCGTCCTGATGGTGCTCGTCACCGGGCTGGTGTTTTTCATGTTCGCCTACGTGGTGCCGCAATTTGCCACCCTCTATGACCAGCTGGGCTCCAAGCTGCCGGCCATGACCATCTACCTGCTCAATTTTTCCAAGTGGCTCAACCGCAACTTGCTGTGGATTCTGCTCATCATCGCCGGCGGCGCATTTCTGATCTACCGCTTCGCCGTCACCGACCGCGGCAAAGACATCATTGACGGCGTGCGCGTTAAGCTGCCCGTGTTCGGCAACATTTGGCTCAAGTATCAGGTCGCGCTTTTTGCGCGCACCCTCTCCACGCTGCTCACCGGCGGCCTGCCCCTGGTGCCGTCGCTTGAAACCGCCGCCCGCTCGATCTCCTCGCGCCGCGTTTCCAAAGCCGTGATGTCTTCGATCACCACCGTGCGCGAAGGCAGAAGCCTGGCAGATGCCTTGGTCTCCACCAATGTCTTCCCCGATCTCGCCGCCGAAATGATTACCGTCGGCGAGCAGACCGGCGCCTTGCCGCAGATGCTCAATTCGGTTGCAGAGTTTTTCGAGGAAGACGTCGCCACCGCGCTCACCGCCTCG
This sequence comes from Occallatibacter sp., assembly GCA_036519195.1. Lineage (GTDB taxonomy): Bacteria > Acidobacteriota > Terriglobia > Terriglobales > Acidobacteriaceae > Telmatobacter. The sequence continues at coordinate 8,779 of DATDLS010000114.1, forward strand.
CTCGCGCTCATCGAGCCGGCTATTCTCATCGTCATGGGCATCGTTGTTGTCTTCATTCTCATTTCGCTCTACCTGCCCATCTTCTCCCTGGGCATGACGGGCGGAGGGCAGGGGGGAGGGTAAACCGCATGGCAGACGCATCTGTACTTGCAATTCCAATGCCCGCCGGGCAGGACGAGCGGTCTCACGCCGAGGCGCTGGCCAAGCGCTATCACGCCGAATTTGTCGACCTGAAGAATTTCAAGATCCAGCACGACCTGCTGCGCACGGTGCCCGTCGAGCTGATGTTTCGCTACAACTTCGTGCCCATCGAGCTGCAGCACGATGCGCTGGTCATCGCGGTCTCCGATCCCTCGCGCCTGATGATTCTCGATGAGATCGCCGGGCTGCTCGGCAATCGCATCATCGCCCGCGTGGCAACCCTGTCGCAGATCACCGACCTGCTTAAAAAAACCGAACAGTCGCAGCGCGTGCTGGACGAAGCCAGCGAAGGGCTCACCTTCGACGTGCTGACCGGGGATGAAAACTCGGACGAAAACATCTCCATCGAGAAGCTGACCAGCGAAGAAGACATCAGCCCCATCATTCGCCTGGTCGACACCACGATCTTCACCGCCCTCGAGCGCCGCGCTTCCGATATTCACATTGAAACCAACGACGACTCCGTCGTTGTCAAGTACCGCATCGACGGCGTGCTGCAAATGGCCATGGCGCCGATCGCCCGCGAGCACCACTCCACCATCCTGTCCCGCATCAAGATCATGAGCGAGCTCGACATTGCCGAGCGGCGCGTGCCCCAGGACGGCCGCTTCAGAGTTCGCTACAAAGGCCGCCTCATCGACTTCCGCGTCAGCATCATGCCCACCGTGCACGGGGAAAATGCCGTGCTCCGCGTGCTCGACAAGGAATCGATGAGCGAGAAGTTCCGCAACCTCACGCTCGACGTCGTCGGCTTCGCCGACGATGACCTGCGCCGCTTCCGCCGCTATATCCGCGAGCCCTACGGCATGGTGCTGGTCACCGGTCCCACCGGTTCCGGCAAAACCACCACGCTCTATGCGGCGCTGAACGAAATCAAGAGCGACGAAGACAAGATCATCACCATCGAAGATCCGGTCGAATACCAGATCCGCGGCATCACCCAGATTCCGGTCAACGAGAAGAAGGGCCTCACCTTTGCCCGCGGCCTGCGCTCCATCCTGCGTCACGACCCGGACAAGATCCTGGTCGGCGAAATCCGCGACAACGAAACCGCCCAGATCGCCATCAACTCCGCGCTCACCGGCCATCTGGTGTTCACCACCGTCCACGCCAACAACGTGGTCGACGTCCTCGGCCGCTTCGTCAACATGGGCGTCGAGGTGTATAACTTCGTCTCCGCGCTCAACTGCATCCTCGCCCAGCGCCTGGTCCGCACCATCTGCGAGCACTGCTCCTACACCGTCACCTACTCGCCCGACTCCCTCGTCACCTGGGGCATGGACCCGGACGAATGGCGCGACTTCCCTTTCCGCGAAGGGCAGGGCTGCATCGAGTGCGGCGGCACCGGCTTCCGCGGCCGCACCGCCATTCATGAGTTGCTGGACTTGACCGACCCCATCCGCGAGTTGATCCTGGAGAAGAAGCCCACCTCGGAAGTGCGCAAGCTGGCCCGCAAGGAAGGCATGAGCTTTCTCCGCGAATCGGCCGTCGATCGCGTCCGACGCGGCTTTACCACCATGAAAGAGATCAATAAAGTGACCTTTATCGAGGCAGGGCGCTAGTGAATTCGATTTTGAGCAAGGCCCAACTCGGCACCCAGCCCGGCGGCCGTCCTCCGGCGGCTGTCGAAATCACGCCGGAAGGGGTGCTGGCCGCCTCCATCCCCGCGCCTGGACAGGGGGCCGTCTATGCCTTTGTGCCGCTGGCGCCCGGTGCGCTTGTGCCCGGCATCGCCGACACCAATCTGCTCGCGCCGGAGGCGGTGGCGGCCGCCATCCGCTCCGCACTTGATCAGGTTTCGCCCCGCTCCCGCTCGGTCACCGCTGTCATTCCTGATACGGTCGTCCGCGTTTTCGTGCTCGACTTCGACGCCCTCCCCTCCAAGCCCGCCGAAGCCTATTCCGTGCTGCGTTTCCGGCTGCGCAAAATGGTTCCCTTTGATGTCGAACACGCCGGCCTCAGCTATCAGGTGCTTGTCGAGAAAAAGGACGAGGCCAAGGTCCTGGCCGCCGTCCTGCCCGGGCCGGTATTGGCCGAGTATGAAACCGCGGTCCGCGCCGCCGGCTATGAGCCCGGCGCAGTGTTGTCCTCCAGCCTCGCCGCTCTGGCCGGAGTCGATTCGCTCCAAGCCGTGCTGGTGGCCAATATCAGCCCGCTCGCCCTCACGACCTCGATCTCCAACGGCCAGGATCTTCTGCTCTACCGCACGCTCGACCTTCCCGAGAACCCCGTCGTCCGGCTCGAGGAAGTCCGCCGCGGCGTCGCCGTTGCCGCTGCCTACTACGAAGACAAGCTCGGCACCCCGCCCGCGCAACTCTACTTCGCCGGCAACACCAGTTTTCATGAAAGTGGTTCGGAAGCCTTCGCCCGCTGGATCGATTTCCCTGACCTCGAGGTCCTCGATCTCAACACGCGACCGGCAACCGGCGCAGTCGCATCGGTGGGCTCGGCCAGCATTGCCGGCGTAGCCGGTGCTTTAGCGGGGGTGCGATAGCCCCATGCGGATTACGCTCAATCTCGCCACCCGCCCGTTCGCCGACCTCGGCCCCGCCATCAAGCGGCTGCGCATTGCCATGGGGGTGCTGGCGCTGATCTCCATCCTCTTCGGTCTCGGCCTGCATGCCATTCATCGCAAAGCCGAGGCCGCCCGCGCCCGTGACCACTCGGTCGACGGCCAGATCGCCCGGATCTCTGAAGAGCGCCAGGGGTACGAAAACCTCATGCGCCGGCCGGACAATGCCCAGGTGCTTACCCAAGCTGCCTTCCTCAACAGGCTTTTCGACGAAAAAGCCTTCAGCTGGACGCTGGCGATGGAGGATCTGGAAACCGTTCTCCCCCCCGGCGTCCAGGTCACGACCCTCGAACCTGCCCGCCAGAAAGACGGCCACATCGTTCTGCACCAGCGCGTCCTCGGTCCCCGTGACCACGAGGTCGAACTGATCCGCAATCTCGAGCACTCCCGCCGCTTCCTGCTGCCGCGCATCACCGGCGAAAACGCGCAGAGCACCGAAGGCGGCGGTCAGAATCTGGAACCGGTCAGCTCGAGTAACCGTTTCGAGTTTGACCTGCTGGCCGACTACAACCCGGCTACGCCCCAGGAAGCCAAGACCTTGAGCAAGCCTGCCAAAAAGCTGGTTGATGCGGACCAGACCGAGCGCCCCGCACCGCGCCTCATCCGTCCGCACTCCATGCCCTCGGCCTCCAAAGCGCGGCCGCCCTACAGCGGCTCGACCCAGTCAACCATGCCCGGCGCCGCGGCCCCCAAACACGGCAAAGTCCCGCCCCCGCCCTCTCCCAACACCCCACCCGGAGGTGCTGAATGAGCAACCAGCCGCCTTCGCTCTGGAGTGAACGCCTCAAGTCCCCGCTCACCTGGCATTACGCCGGCTTTGGCCTGGTCCTGATCCTGGCCATCGTGCTCTTCGTCCGGCTTACGCTTGACTGGATCGCCACCAACAGTCGTTCCGCCGACGCCCTGGCTGGCAAGCAGGTCGAGCTCAAGGCCATGGACCTGCAAACCGCCCCTTTGCGCGGCCTGGACAAGCGCGTCGACGTCTCCCGCCAGCAGATTCAGGACTTTTACAAGAAGCGCATTCCGCAGAATTATTCCTCCTTCGCGACCCGCATTGGCGACCTCCAGGTCAAGTCCGGCGTGCGCCTGTCGCGCAACCAGTACACCCAGGGCCCGCCGGGCTCTGACCTCACCGAAATCTCCATGGACGCCGGCATCAGCGGCGCGTATCCGGATATCATGCGTTTCGTCAACAGCATTGAGCGCGACCCGATGTTCTTCGTCATCCGCGCCATGCAACTGACCGGCCAGCAGGGCGGCATGGTCAACCTGCGCCTTCGCGTCTCCACCTGGATGCGTGCCGAAGACGCCGCCGCCAGCGGCTTACCCGTTACTCCCCAGCTTGGCGAACCCAAGCAAGGCCAGGAACCCTCACCCGCTCAGGGTGAGCCGGCCAACAGTACCGCGGTTCCCCGCGGAAAGGAGGGCGAGTAGCATGGCCATCCCTCTGGGCCTGGAAAACAAGAAGCAGGTCTACACCGTAATCGCCTTGTTCGTGGTGATCCTGGCCGGCGCCATCTATGAGCTGTCCAGCTACTTCGGCGGCCCCTCTACGCCTCCGCCGCCCGAGGCAGTAGCCAAACCGGCGCCCGCGACGGTCAACGGGCGGCCCGGCACAAAAACAACCTCCGGCCAGATGGCGCAGGGAGCCGAAGCAGAAAAGCTTGCCAATCCCGGCCTTGACCCCACCGTCCATTTTGAAAAGCTTGCCCAGAGCGAAGAGATCGCGTACGCTGGCACCGGCCGCAACATCTTCTCCGCCGATTCCGGCCCGGTAAGGATTGATCACCCGGTAGCCCCCCCCCGCCCAAGAGCCCAGGACGCGCCTCAGCAGAGTATTCCCGAAGCACCCCGAGCGCCAGCCATTGACCTGAAGTATTTCGGCTACACGCAGGCCAAAGACAAGTCCTTCAAGGCCTTCTTTACCCACGACGGCGACGTCTTCATGGCCCGCAGCGGCGAGATTGTCGACCATCGCTACAAGGTGGTCACCATCCAGGCGGGCAGCGCCCAGATCACTGATCTCAGCTACAACAACACCCAGACGCTGGCACTTGCGTCCAATTAGGAGCCGCAAACATTGCCCGGGTATCGTCTGGATTCAAGGATGGTACCCGGATTTTTTGACCGGGAATTTTGGCACAAGATGAATACGATCGCCCCAGCCCGCCGTCCCAAGCCTTCCGAAGAAGGCTACATCCTGGTTGCGGTCATGTTTATGCTCGCCGTTCTGGTCATCGCCTTGTCGCTGGCCGAGCCGCGCATCGCCGCCTCCATTCAGCGCGACCGTGAGCTTGAAACCATGCGCCGCGGCAAGCAGTACGCCCGCGCCGTCAAGCTCTACTACAAGCAATTCAACACCTATCCTTCCAATGTGGACGCTCTGGTCCAGACCAACAACGTCCGCTACCTGCGCAAAAAGTACATTGATCCCACCACCGGCAAGGATGACTGGAAGCCCATTCCCTACGGACAGCAGAAGACGCAGACTCTAGGCTTCTTCGGTCAGCCTATCGGTGGTACGCCCGGCGCCGGACTCACCAATTCCCTCACCCCCAACACCTTTGGCTCTCCGGGCGGAACGCAGGCCGGCGGAACGCCCGGGGGGAGCCAGTACGGAACCGGAATTTTCGGCTCCAGCAGTTCCTCTTCCTCTAGTAGTCAGCCCGGTAGCAATCCGCCCAGCCCCGCGGCCCCGACCACGGGCGCGATCGATCCCGCCACCGGCCAGCCAGTCGCCGGAACCGGCGGAGCCACCGGCACCCCGGGCAGCACAGGAACCACCGGGGGCGACACGAACGGCCTCTCCCCCATTGGCACACCCGGCCAGAACGGCCAGACCCTGGGCGGAGCCGGCATCATGGGCTTCTCGCCCGCCAGCCCCAAACAATCCATTCTGGTCTACAAAAAGAAGAACCACTACAACGAGTGGGAGTTCCTCTACGACCCGGTCGCTGATCAGATGATGCAGATGGGCGGAATGGGCGCCACCGGCACCGGTCTGACCCCCTCGGGCACCACCAACGGTACGACCAACGGCACCACCAATGGCACGACCAACGGCAGCTCCACATTCGGCGGCAGCTCCACCTTCGGGGGAAGTTCTACCTTTGGCGGAAGTTCCACCTTCGGCGGGTCATCGGGCACCGGTACGGGAGGCTCGCCAACGAGCATGCCCACCCAGCCGCAGCAATAGTTCAAGCTTGCCGCCAGAAACGCAACAAGGCCCGTCTCGCTCTGAGACGGGCCTTGTTGTCGACATCCATACGGAGATCGTGCTACGGAGATCGTGCTCCGCCAGGCTTAGACGCTGAAAGAAGAACCGCAGCCACAGGTGGACTTCACCTGGGGATTCTCGAACTTGAACCCAGCCGCCTCCAGCGTCTCCACGTAGTCCACGATACAGCCGTTGAGATACATCAGAGAAGTGGCGTCAACAAATACTTTCAGGTCATCAAAGCCGAACACCTTATCCATCATGCCGCTCTGATTCTCAAAAGCCATCGAGTACTGGAAGCCGGAACAGCCCCCACCCACCACGCCAATGCGCAGCCCTGCCGGCAGAGGATCCTGCGTGGCCATGATCTCACGTACCTTGGCGATCGCCTGAGGAGTCAGTTGAAGGGGCGCCTTCTTTTCGGTTTCCTGTGCGGGTGCAACGGTGGCAGTGGCCATGGTTTCCTCTCAAACGTTGGAATGACTTACCGTACATCTAAACTCTACCCGCATCATGGGCCGGGATACAAGCCCCAATTGGCGCGTCGTCTGGTTAGATGCAATGGCCCTGCGCAAGGTCGCAATATCGCCGCCGCCTCGAAAATCAGTCCCCCGTCCACCGAACCGTCGCCGAAGCAGGATCAAAACTCCTGTTTACTACCCCAAAAGCATTGTACTTCTAGTCGCGCCAACTCTTGTTGTCGGGGACTATGATGGTCAACCGTACGGCGATCGTCAACCGTACGGCCCCTCTACTCGCGAGACCGCGATTGCTTCACGGACCCGCCGGTATCCGGGACCAGGCAACAAAGGAGGTGGAAGATGACTGCAATCGCACCCGTAATGTGGACGGTTTGGGCAGTACTTGTGGCTCTCATGCTGGCCCTCAAGATCTACACCGGCAAACTGAGCCGCGATGAAGACGATCAGCTCATTCTTGATTCGGCCTTCGATCACGTCCGCGAGGAACAGGCCGCGATCATCGCCAAAGTCAATAAAATTGAGCCCATCAGCAAGCTGGCCATGTGGCTGGTTGTAGCCATGACCGTGGTGGTCATTGCCTATTACCTGTTCGATTTCTTCAGCCAGTTCAAGTAGGGCTTGCTGTTGACGAGATGGTCTCGATTGACGCCAAGGGCAGCCCCCAGGCTGCCCGTCGAGACGATTTTGCCCCAGCACTGAAGCCCTGCGAGGCGCTAGCTTTCTCTCTCCACGGTGGATCGATAGACTCCCGGCCACCCGAGGTCGAGCTGTGTGCCTCACTGCGCGCCGGTTGGGTTTTCGCGTCCACGCGATGGCTGATCCCAATGCGCTCGACCGTCGACCGCCTCAAGCCATTGCCCCCTGCGCCCCTGGGTCGTCAATCCGAACTTGAAAATGGCCGGTGGCACTGCGGAGTCAATTCCCGTTCCGCGATCGATTGCCACCCCGCGCACTCGGCTCGGATGGCTGAGAAGATCCCGGCCGGCGAACTTCGAGCTAAGTCAAGTCTCCCAAGTTGACTGGAGAAGTCCATTGTCAGCTGTCAGCTCACGCGCCGCCCTCTGCTGCAAGCCGGGCGCTTGTAGAATGCTGGGGAAGCCCTTCCGGTGGCGCATCGATGACATACTACGACCAAGTTTCTCAAGCAGCCGCATATCTGAAGTCCCGGCTCCCTCCCCTTGCGCCCGCAGTCGGCATCGTGCTCGGCTCGGGGCTTGGAGCCGTCGCCGACACCATCGCCCAACCCACACTTCTTCCTTACGGCGACATTCCCCACTTCCCCCAATCGACCGTCGTCGGCCATTCAGGACGCATCGTCGCCGGCCTGTTCGGCGGCACGCCGGTCATCATCCTGCAGGGCCGCGTCCACTATTACGAGGGCTACACGCCCGCCCAGGTGACCTTCCCGATGCGCGTACTGGGGGCTTTGGGCCTGCGTGCCGTCGTACTCACCAACGCCGCCGGCGGCATCGCCGAGGGCTACGGTGTCGGCCAACTGGTCGCGCTCGCCGACCACATCAATCTCATGGGCTTCAATCCGCTCGTGGGCCCCAACGAATCCCGTTTCGCAGCCATCCCCGGCGCCGGCCTGCGCTTCGTCGATATGACGGAAGCTTACTCAAAATCTCTGCGGGCTCTGGCCTGGCAGGCTGCTCAGGAAGAAGGCTTCCCGCTGGCCGAAGGCGTCTACCTCGCCGTCGCCGGCCCCAGCTTTGAAACCCCTGCGGAAATCCGCGCCTTCCGCTGCCTGGGGGCCACGCTGGTGGGCATGTCCACGGTACCGGAAACCATCGTCGCCCGCCACATGGGCCTCCAGGTTTTTGGCATCTCCTGCGTCACCAACCTTGCCGCCGGTCTCGGCGCGACCCAGCTCAGTCACGAGGAAGTCTTTCAAGCCGGCCGCCAGGTCGAGCACCGCCTCGCCCGCTTCCTCGAGCGCCTCATCCCCCGCATCGCCGCTCAACTGGAGCCGCAAACCTAAGCCACGGCCCCTCCCCCGGCCCTCTTCGTCATCGCCGGCTGCCGGGTCCTGGGAAAAAACCACTCGGGGGCGCGCAGAACTGGTCGGCTCCGGCCGGCGTCCATTTCGATTCCGACTACGACGACGGCGAGCTCTCTGATCTGGGCCACGGACGACCGCGACCGGCACATCTTCCACGGTCCGGCTCCTTATTTGAACCCTGCTGCCCATCGCCGAGCTCGTCTGGCTCGCCCAGAGGCCTTTCGATCGGGCGCCCGCTTTAGGACTTCGCCCCCTTCATCCCGATCCACGGCCACACCGAAACCGCAACTGCTGGCCCATTCCTCCGCGTCGAAGGCCTCTTCGCCCTCTCTTCGAAAGCCTTCGTTGCCTCCCCACGGACTCTCACTTGTGCTTGTTCGCCGGAACGATTCTGACAATAAAGTGACAATTGAATGACATCTTTCATCGTTTCGGAAGATAGGATTCGTTGTTGCAAAAAGACACGATTCACCGTTGCCGAAAAGAGGACTTCGAGAACGAGTCTCTTGCAATGGAAGGGGTAAATGACTCTGTCGAAAGGCATGGTCCGGTACTTGGTACGCCCCAACAAGACAATCGATTGTTTACCCGTTGCGCTTGGCAGAGCAGGTGGAATCAGAGGAAGCGGAGGGTCGGGCCGGTAAGGAACGCTGTTTGCTTCTGATTCCCGGTCTTCCTGAAGGCCGGCTGATCCTGCCAGATACTATTTGTTCGATATTTGAACAAAATACCGATGACCAGCGTTTTGGAGGCAGAATGAGAACCGAACGAGCAGCGTACGATGCACTTTTCTGGCAGATTTTTGTCGAACAGCCTGATAACCCTCACCGATAAAAGCGTACGTCTAGGGATGTCGCTCAAGGGCGCGTCCTTTCCTTATCCATAACCCCAAATCTTCAACCGCACTCGAAGACCCGTCATCGCAACCCGATGACCATGATTGCTCTTCCCGGAGGTTCTGATGAAACCGATTGCTGTGCCCCCACCCCGCATACGCAGGCCCCTCCACGGTCTGGCGCTTACCGCGTTTCTCGCAGCAGCCCTCCCGGCATCTGCGCAAGCGCCCGACTTCGGCCCCAACGTCTACATCTTCGACCCCTCCACTCCTGCGGCGCAGATTCAGACCACCCTATCCAATCTCTACTTCCAGGGCCTGACCCCGACCGAGGACCCGACCCTGAACCAGTTCATCTCCAACCGCTCGGCCATCCTCTTCAAGCCGGGCAGTTACTCCATCCAGGCTCCCATCGGCTATTACGAATCCATCGCCGGCCTTGGCGAGACCCCCGACGCCGTCACCATCAACGGCTTCATCACTCCGAACTTCGGCAGCACCTTCCCCGGCGCCAACGTTACCGACATCTTCTGGCGCTCGATGGAGAACATGACCTTCAACCCGACCCAGGACACCGCGCAAGACGCCGCACCCAATACCCTTCAGTGGGGCGTCTCCCAGGCAGCGCCTCTGCGCCGCATTCAGGTCAATGGCTCGATTGAGCTGGCCGATTCCTTCTGCGGCTTCGCCAGCGGAGGCTTCATCGCCGACACCGTCATCACCGGCAACGTCAATCCCTGCTCCCAGCAGCAGTGGTACACCCGCAACAGCAACATCGGCTCATGGAGCGGTGGCGTCTGGAACATGGTCTTCTCTGGGGTGACCGGAGCCCCGCCGCAGGGCTTCCCCTCCACCCCCATCACCACGCTCGCGACCACTCCGGTCAGCCGCGAAAAACCCTTCCTCTATATCGACAGCAAAGGCGACTACAACGTCTTTGTCCCCGCTGTCCGGAGGAACTCCACTGACATCAGCTGGACCAACGGCATCGGTGCCGGCACCTCCAAGCCGATTAGCGACTTCTTTATCGCCAAGCCTTCCAACAACGCGGCGGAGATCAACCTGGCCCTCGCCCTGGGGAAGAGCCTCATCCTCACCCCCGGGATCTACCAGCTCGAGCAGCCCATCAATGTGCTCTTTCCCAACACAGTTGTCCTCGGCCTCGGCTACGCTACGCTCATTCCCCAGAGGGGCAACGCCGCCCTCACGGTAGCCGATGCCGACGGCGTCGAGGTCGCCGGCCTCATCATCGATGCCGGTCCGGTCAACTCGCCGGTGCTCTTTCAAATCGGGCTCCCTCTGGGCATTGGCTCCGCACTCCCCAGCCATGCCTCCAATCCCATGTCGGTCAATGACGTCTTCTTTCGTGTCGGCGGAGCAGAGGCCGGTCAAGCAACTACCAGCTTCGAGGTCAACAGCAGCGACGTCATCCTCGATGACATCTGGTGCTGGCGCGCCGATCATGGCAACGGAGTTGGTTGGACGGTCAACCGCGGCGCCCACGGCCTGATCGTCAACGGCAACAACTTAACCGCCCTCGGCCTTTTCGTCGAGCACTACCAGCAGGATCAGGTCGTCTGGAACGGCAACGGCGGCGAAACCATCTTCTACCAGAGCGAGTTGCCGTATGATCCGCCCAGCCAGGCCGCCTGGATGGACGGCGATGCGGACGGCTTTCCCTCCTACGTTGTCTCCGAGGGCGTAACTTCACACACCGCCTACGGCCTCGGCATCTACTCCAACTTCGATTTGGGCATCAACATCGTCGACACCAACGCGATGACGGTCCCCCAAAACTCGAAGGGGGTCGAGGTTCACGACGCACTCTCGGTCTTCCTGAGCGGCAGCGGATCGATTACCCACGTCATTGACGACACCGGCAACTCGGTCAGCAGCGGCAACGGCGGCCCAAGCAAGATCACCCTGTTCCCTGACAACAACTAGGACCACCTTCAAGCAAAGACAAGGGCGGCCGCTCGACCCGGTCGCCCTTTCATTGAGAGTTCTATCGGGTCAACTCCTTCCTCCATGTATGGAGGAGCTTGTAAGAGCTCATGTTGACCAGGGTGAGCGCTTGGCGGTTTATCGCGAGGCACTTGTGTTCTAGACAGACCGTCCAACCTGGTTCCGGCCTGCATACCGTCGAATCAGAACAAAGGCGCTGAGGACATGAAGGACTTTCTGGCAAGGATCCATCACGGTCAGAGCGCGTCCTGAACCAGGCAAAGCAGCCTCTCGAGGACGCCGCTGCCGTCAATGCCACCCGGCGGGCGCTCTCAATCCTTCCCTGACAGCCGGCACTTGCCACCCGGGATCACGAGCTCCGGTCTTCACGCACCGGCGAAAATCACCCACCGATTTTCATTTGACCGGCGTGGATCGAAGCCCCTTCGGGAACCGGCAAGGGCAACGGAACTCTCACGAATTCTCACGTTCGCTCTCAAACCGCATCCCTTGAAGGCGGGAAACCAAGAAACCGGGAAACCGGGAAACCAGGAAACCAGAAAACCAGGATCGGCAGACAAAAGCCCCGTTTATTTTCTCCTTGACAGTGATCCCAATCGATTATATATATTCAGTTTTTCGAGATTTCAAACGTTTGAATAACTTTGTTTTAATTTTTGATGGAGGGGTTGGTTATGAGAGTCAGGATTCGGGACGCTTCTTTTCGGAAAGGTTTGCTCGCCCTCTGCACGTTCCTGCTGGGCACCGCCACCGCGTTGGCCCAGGCCGGCAGGGGCAGCATCAGCGGCACCGTCACTGACCCAAGTGGCGCCATCGTTCCAGCAGCCAAGGTGGTCCTGCTCAACCAGGCCACGGGAACGACGCAGCACTCCGTCACCAGTTCCGCGGGATTGTACTCATTTGTCTCCCTCAATCCCGGTGAGTATCAGGTGACGGCCAGCCACACTGGCTTCTCCAGCCTCGTACTCAAGAAGGTGATCGTCAATGTGGATCAGGTCACCGAGGCCAATATCAAGTTGCAGGTGGGCGCTGCCGCCGAGACGGTCACCGTTACCGGAACCAACGACTTGATCGAGACCAGCAACTCTACGGTCGGTCTGCTGATCGGAGCCGATACCATTGACCGGGTCCCGTTGCTCTACCGCAATGTTTACGATCTGGCGCAGTTGAGTGCGGGTGTAACTCCGCCCAACGGCTCGCCCAATTCGCAGGATTCGGTGGCGTCGATTCAAAATATCTCCTCCGGTCGCCCGGGAGTTGACATCTCCTCGGCCACGATTAACGGAGCCATCGTGGGGTCGGTCTATTACATGCTCGACGGCAGCCCGATCGGAATTGCGGAAAACAATTCTGCGGCCATCATTCCGGCCATGAATATTCCCGAGGACGGGGTCGATGAGGTTCGGGTGGAGACCCAGAATACGCCTGCCTCCTACCAGAGCGGGGCCGCGGGCGTCATCAGCCTGGTGAGCAAGTCCGGAACGAATAAGTTTCACGGCGACGCTTTTGGCGTATTTCGGCCGAACGTTCTGTCTGCCAATGAATACTTCAACAAGCAAACTGAGCTCAGCAGCAGCGAGGCAAACACGCCTCCTGATTTTTACCGCTACCAGGAGGGCGCAGCGATCGGCGGACCAATTAAGAAAGACAAGCTCTTCTTTTTCGCCGATTACGAGGCCACCCAGCAGGAACAGTTCGAGGGCCTGGACTACTTTACTGTTCCCACGAATGCCGAAAAGACCGGTGACTTTTCGGCGATGAACTTTACGATTTACGATCCCACCCAGCCCGACCTGCCCAATGGCACCAGGCAGCCCTTTGCCGGGAATAAAATCCCCAACCCGAATCCCATCGGCATGCTGTATCTGTCGAAAATGCCTGCCTGCAATCTGCCGTCTCCGACCAGCTGTCAGCAGGCAACGACCGACGTTCAGAACAACTACGGAGTGCCTGGCCTGGACCCATATTCGGCGCAAAGGTTCGACGGGCGGGTCGATTGGGCGCAGAGTGAAAAGCAGCGCATCTTCACCCGCTTTTCCTATGACCGGCTGGCCTTCTCGACCGCCAATGTCTTCCCCAGCGGGTGGGACATCAATTACGCCCAGAACATCACCAATGGGCGCAATATCCTCGTGGCCGATGACTTGACCCTGAACTCCTCCACCTTCCTGCAGCTGCGCTATTCCTTTACCCGGCACTACGAGAATCAGGGAGGCTCGCCTTCCTATCAGTCCAACGATATTACGCAACAGGGCTTCCCCTCCTCGCTGGCTTCTCAGGTGGTCGACAAGCAGTTGCCTTTCATGATCTTTAACGACGTGGGGGAAGGCGTCGGCGGTACCGCCAACTTCAACATTCTGCGCTTTGCCAGCGAGAACAGTGATGTGAGTGCCGCCATCAATAAAGTCCGCGGCAAGCATCAAATTTCGGCCGGCTTCGAGTGGATGAAGCGGTACCTCAACGTGGGCCAGCCGCCTGCCCCTGCGGGCGCATACGGTTTTGACATTACCGCAACGGATCAGCAATCCACGCCCGCCTCGGGCGTCACCGTGGGTGGCAGCGATTTCGCCTCCCTGCTGATCGGCATGGGGATGGAGCCGGGCGCCGAGCAGGATATCGGCTACCCGAATTTCAGCAAAGACGTCTTCGCCGCCGAGTCCAACCCCTACTATGCAACTTTCATTGAGGATACCTACCGGGTTACAAAATCTCTTACCATTACCGCCGGTTTGCGCTGGGATATCTTCGCCGGGCGCAACGAGCGCTTTAACCGCCAGGAGTATTTCAATCCGAACGCCTCCAATTCCGTGGACGGTGTCTCCTACACCGGCGCCGAGGTTTATGCCAACGGCAACAATCGCTCCCCTTTTACCACCAACCTTGACAACTTCGGCCCTCGGCTGGCCTTTGCCTGGCAGCCCGTCTCCCACCTAGTCGTACGCGGCGGCGCAGGCTTTTACTACGGTCCCAGCACGCATAATGTCGGCAGCGCGCTGTTAAACACCGATGGATTCTCTTCGAGTACCTTTTGGAACTCAACCTGCTACAACGGGGACGGCAACACCGTCTTTTTTAGCTCGAGCTGTGCACAGCCGGCGACGGACAACTTCACCGGATCTTATTCGCTGAGCAACCCGTTTCCCAGCGGAGTTGTCCCGGTCTTTACCACCTCGCCGACAGGTCTGGGCAATAATCTGGGGATCACCTTGGAGACCGTGCTGCACTCCCAGCGCACGCCCACCATCTATAACTTCAATTTCGCCATTGAGTATGAGCTGCCCCATCAGGTGGTGGTGACGGTGGGCTACGTCGGCAGCCGGGGACTTTTTCTGCCCTTTGGGGAAGTTGATCTGAACCAACTCGATTTGGGCACGATTCAGAAATACAACAACTCGTTGTGCGTTGATACCTCGCAGCCCAGTTGCGTGTTCGTGCCCAATCAATGGGCGGCCACTCAGCCTTCGACGAATGCCAATTTCGGCGCCGCCACGGTTCCTTTGTGGGTATCGCTCCAGCCGTTCCCGCAATTCGGCAATGGCAACTACGGCTCGGGCAACGGCGTCATTGCCAATGGCTACCCCGCAGGCGACTCCGAGTACAGTTCTTTGCAAACCAAGGTGCAGAAGAGACTCACCAGCCATTTCACTACGCTGAGCACTTTTACCTGGGGAAAGATCATGACCGACGATGGGAATCCTCCTCTGGGTTTCGTAGGGACTCACCTGGGAGCTGCTCAGGACTGGAGGAATCTGTCCTATGAGCACTCGATCAGCCCCCAGGATGTGAAGTATCAGTTCTCCGGTGAGATATCGTATGACTTGCCGTTCGGCAAGGGACAGCGCTTCAACCTGAATGGCTTTTCGAATGCAGCCCTCGGGGGATGGACGGTGAATGCGATCGGCTATCTGAGCACGGGCGTCCCCATTGTCGCACCGCTTTCTGGAACCACCCCGTCCTACTTCAATCAGCGAGCCGACATGACCTGCAACCCGGCAGTGGGAGCTCCGCATACGGTGACCACATGGTTCAACGACAACTGTTTCCCGATGCCCGGCACAGAGGGCGGGGGCCAAGCGAATCCATTTATTCCGGGTTCGTCGCCGGCCTATCTGGACAATGTCCGCACCCAAGGCGCCCGTGAACTGGATCTTTCCGTATACAAGGTGTTCAATTTCGGCGAAGCCAAAGTGCTCCGCTTCGACGCATCGGCCTACAATCTGTCCAACACGCCGCAATTCGGAGCTCCCAGCGTGCCGAGCATTGTCGGTGCCGAGTCCCAGGGGCTTCCCTTCGGACTGATCACCAACACGGTCAATACCCCACGCCAGTTCCAGTTTGGATCGCGCTTCACCTTCTGATTTCGCACCAACCCAGGCGGGCGCGGGCAAGTGGGCCGTCCCGCGTTGGCCCTACATGCTGGACACGTTTCTGGACATGCTGGACACGTTTCTGGGTAGCTTTCGCCTTCGCCTCCTCTGGAAGCGAACAACAGGGACTTGCCCTGTGTGCAAGACACAAATCACTCGTATCACGGACTTGGCACCATGACCCAGGGAATGAAGTGCCCAAAGTGACACTTTGCCGGAGCAAGCGCACGCGGATCGTACACGGACAAGTTCTCTTTTTGGCGGGCCCCAAGCCCGCAGCATCCAGCAAGGACACCCCTAAACACACCTACGCCTGGGAGGAATTTCCCCTTGGGGATTGGCCTTTGGCTGTGGGCCTTCTCCCTCTCCTCATCGACAACCCACCAACATAAATCGCTCCCCCAAATCGTAAGCCTGTTTAAACCCAGTCACGACTTACCGCATGTGGCGAATCGACAACCTGCGTCGATACCTCCAACGATGCTTCTGGAAAGAACCGACGTCTCTGGAGGGACGGTACCTTCGCGTGCCTTGGCGTGCTCGATCGGGAATGCAACCCGGAAACGATACCCCAATCTATCCAGAATCAGGGAGGAACGCCCGCGCACGCTTGACCCCCACCTTGAAAGGTGCAGGCTTGCGAAAGGTGCAGGCTTGCGCGCCAGAGAGGATCAAGATCAATTTGGTAGCGGCCGCCAGGTTACCAAAGGATAAAATCGCGAGCGTGTCGGCTAACTATTTCGTCACCTTCTGCCAGATTTCACATCCAACTCACTGACAGCCTCCCTCCACACCGGTAAGGTGGGGATGAGACGAGTTGAGTTGAGTTGATTGAGTTGATTGAGCGATCAAGGGCCCTATGACCATGCCAGGAAAAGTTGCCCAATCCTTCGCCGCCCTCAAGCGTACCGTTTCGGGCGGCCTGAGCCAAGGCATCAGTCCCCGCCGCCTGGCCCTTACCCTGGCTCTCGGATTCGCCATCGGTTGCCTTCCCGTTCTGGGCATGCCGACGCTGCTCTGTGCTGCGCTCGCCCTCGCGCTACGGCTCAATCTGCCCGCCATTCAAGCCGCCAATTACAGCGCCATGCCGCTGCAACTGCTGTTGATTGTCCCGTTTGTCCGCCTCGGCGGATGGCTCATCCCCGCGCGCGTTAGCCCCGCAGCCAGCCAGCCCCTGGCAGCCAGCGCACTCGTGCACGCCTCGCCCCAGGTGCTGTTCACGCAGATGGGCTGGGTGGCTGGCCAGGCGCTGCTCGCCTGGCTGCTGATCGCCATCCCCGCCGTGCTGCTACTGACCTTCACGCTACCCCGGTTGCTGCGCCGCATCCCCGCTGTCGCCGCCGCGGAAGCCGGTGACTAAAGCCGTCTCCCGTCGGCAACGTTCCTGACTCCTACTTCCCCGCGTACGGATCAGCCACCGGCTTGCCGCTGTCCAGCCACGCCGTATAGATCATGTCGCGCAACATCGAAGCACCCGCGGCCAGCCGCTCGGCAGTAAACTCCCGCGACTCCGCGGTCCCTGCACCCACAAATCCGCCTGCCTTTTCCAGTTGATATACCTGTTCCACATGGGTATTGGTCTGGCGCAGATAGGCGACGTAGTCGTCAAACATATCGCCCTCCAGTGCCTTGGGATCGGTCATCTTCGCGCGCACTTCCGGCTCATGCAGATTCGCATCCACAAAGGGCCCTTCGAACTGCGAGTGAATCTTGTGCTCGGTCGTGTACCCGTTCGGATTCGGCCCCACCCAGCCGTTGTACTGAATCGTCGTATGCAGCGGCTGCGATGCGTCGCCCACGTAGTGCCCCAGCCAGCCGGCATAGAACACGGCTGCCGCTTCCACGCCGCGCGTATCTTTGCCCGCAGCAGAGAGAGCGCGATACTCGCGCAGCGCCGCCTTCAGTCGCTCCCAAACTTCGGTTGCCTCCCACGGTTGCAGGCCGATCTTTTCCGGCCGTTGGCCTGCGGCAAACACCTTGGCCTCAAAATCCAAACGCTTGTGCGGCAGCGGGCCCAGCGCATCCGCCGGTTCCAGATCGATGAAGTGCTCCGGAGCCTGGGCCGCACTCAGTTCCGGCTCCGCAGGCGAGCGCCACCGATCCGGCTCCGGACCCAGGTACTCGATCTCATTCGCTGCCGCTTCCGAGCGCAGAAAGGCCGGCACGCTCGGCGGCAGCGTGCTGGCTGCCAGCTTGTTCACCAGGCGATGTCCGGCATTGCCCCACGCGTAGGCAGCCGGCGGTTGGGAGAGCATGCAAACCAGGCCCAGAACAGCCAAGGCCGGCAGGGAGACAGGAGCAAAACGGAGAGATAAATGGAAGCGCATCAGCCCAGTATAAAGACCTCCGCCGGTGCTCGAATGAAGACTCCGTGAACCGAAAATCGCCGTTAAATTTCGAGCTGAGACAGCGTCTTCCTACGGCCCCCGCCAGGCCAACTTGAGCAGGCAGAAGTTCTGCTCAAGTCCGATCCGGTCTCAAGTCCCCTCAGCATCACAAATTCGCTGACCTCGAGACGATTCGTTCGAGCCAGAGGTGTCTTTGAGGGCTGAGAGCCCGCGATATCCTCTGAAGATCGACCCGATGACTCTCGACCCAGAGTCCGGAAGAGCAAAACCAGTCTTGAGCGCATCCAGACCTCAGATATCTGGGCTGATCCCGAGGATAGAGAGTTCCAAAGGCGATTGCTCTCGCCCAGTCGCTTACCCCAGAGTCAAAGCCAGGGGCCTGCGCTCAGTCGGCCCTCCGACGAAAACCGCAGCCCGGCCCCTAACGCGCCGAAATATTCGCGAGGGCGGCAACAAAAATTCTTGCCGCACGTTACTTCCTCGTTTCACCCGAACCTTCCCCCGGGTGTTTTGCGTAGAGGGTCTGAAATCAAAAGGCTTATACTACTTTCAAATCGCCATCGACACGGCGGACGATCGTTTCACAGGGATTCACACGACAATTTTTGAGTCATAATGGGCCCGGTTGGTGCTAGACAAACTACCGACAACGGCCGATTTGCAGCATACTGGAGCCTGTTCTTTACTATCAGGCGGGGACAACGGGTGTAAATTTTCCTCAGCTGAAGGTGCTGTGGACGTTCAGAAACGGTTCGATCGACGCGACCAACCATCCGCGCAGTTCAATTTGAAGAGAATCGCCTCGTTCCTTCGGGCTTTTCGATAACCCGTTAGCCGCCCTATAGTCGAGTGCAGTTTCTGGCCTTGGGGGTTTCATGTCGGACGGAGTCTACGCCTATAAAGCCGCCCCTGCAGAGCAGACCGCCCCCGCTGTGCGGAGCGGCATCTCTTTGCTGTGGCCCGCACTGGCGGTATTGTCCCTGGCGTTGGCCATCGGCGCAATCATCGCCCGCGTGGAGGCCGGTACGCGCTATGACGATTTGCTGGTTTTCGCCGCCGGCGCCGCGGCCGTGGTTCTCGCTCTTCGCCTCCTGGTTCGCGATCCGGTTCCGATCCGGGCGAGTGCTGCACAGGTCGCGAACCCGCTCAAAGATCTGTTCGACTCCGCCGGTCCGGGCATCGTGGCCCTCGACATTGATGGCCACCTGACCTACGTCAATCCCTCCGCAGAGCGCATGCTCGGCTACCATGCCGACGAGCTGAAGCGCGACTGGGCCAGCTTTGAGATCTTCGCTCCCGGCGAGGGGGCGCGGCTGGTCGCTGAGACCGAAAAACTCTGCGGCGTCTCTCGCCCGCCGGAGCCCACTCCCGCCGGTCGCATGGCCGCTTATATGGCCTGCGTCCAAACCCTGCCGCCCAGCCGCGTACCTTCGTTTGATGTGCAATTGCGCCGCAAGAAGGGCGACCTCATCCCGGTCACCGTGCACATCTCCACCCTGCGCGGCGCCAATGGCGCCGTCCACGGTCTGGTCGCGGTCGCCGTCGATCAGGGCACCGCCGTGCGTCAGGACCTGGCGCTGCGCGAATCCCAGGAGCGATATCGCGATCTGTTTGAAAACTCCAGTGAAATGATCGCCACGCTCTCGCCGGTCGGCAAATTCCTCTATGCCAATCCCGCCTGGAACCGTTGCTTCGGCAAGGACCAGTCGGAGCTTCTCGAGCTCGATTCGATCGGCCAACTGTTCACCTCCCGATGCCGCGTTGAAGTGACTCAACTGTTCGATCGTGCTCTGCAGGGGGAAACCATCGATCGCGCCTCGCTGCGCCATCACACCGAGGACGGCCGCGTGATGGAGCTCGAACTGAGCCTCAGCCAGCGCCAGCGAGCCGGCAATCCCCTCGCCATCCGCTGCCTTCTGCGCGACGTAACCCACCAGCGCCAGCGTGAACATCGCCTTGCCCTGCAGCTGGTCGTCAGCCAGATCGTGGCGGAAAACACATCCCCTGATGTAGCCGCGATGCGCATCCTTGAGGCCCTCTGCGTCTCCCAGGGATGGGATTTGGCAATCAAGTGGAGCCTCAACGCCGACGAAAAGCGCCTCGAGTTCTGCACCGCCTGGGCCGCACCCGGCCGTCGCGCCGAAATCCTCATCCAGGACAGCATGGGCCTGACCATGCCCATCGGCGTCGACCTCCCCGGACGCGCCTGGAAAGACAACCGCCCCGTCTGGATCGCCGATCTCTCCGCAGCCCCATCCTCACCGCGCATGCAGGCAGCTCTCAGCAGTGAGATGGTCTCAGGCTGGGCGGTCCCGGTGCGGGAAGGAAGCCGCGTCCTTGCCGTCCTGGAATTTTATTGCCACTTCAACCTGCGGGAAGATCGCGAAGCCTTGGCCGCGGTCGAAACTGTCGCCGCTTCGCTCGGCCAGATGCTTGCCCGCAGCCACGAACGCGGTCGTGCCGAAGAGCTGACCCGCCAGCAGGAGATCCTGCTCGACTCGGTGGCCGACGGCATCTGCGGCGTCGATCGCCGCGGCCTGATCAGCTTCGCCAATCCCGCCGCCGCCCGCCTGCTCAGCGCCGAACCGGCAACCCTCACCGGCAGGCCCGTACATTCGCTGCTGCACGGCGCCGCGCCCCTCAACCGCCAGTGTGGAGAAGACTGCCCGCTGCGCCGCGCCTCCGGCCCGCAAAAGGTCGCCGCCGGCGAAGACATCATCTTCCGCACCGACGGCACAAGCTTCCCCGCCGAGTACGTCCTCACTCCCATCGCCGACCAGGGCCGCTTCTCCGGTTCCGTGCTCAGCTTCCGCGACATCAGCCAGCGCTACGCCCTCGATCGGCTCAAGGACGAGTTCATCTCCACTGTCAGCCACGAGCTGCGCACCCCGCTCACTTCCATCCGCGGCGCGCTCGGCCTGCTGTCGTCCGGAATTCTCGGAGACGTCAATGAAAAAGCCACCAACCTGCTCCGCATCGCGCTCAGCAACTCGGACCGCCTGGTCCGCCTCATCAACGATATTCTCGATCTCGAGCGTATCCAGAGCGGCCGCGAACCGCTCGCCTTCCGCAGCGTCTCGCTGGCGCAAATCGTGCGCCAGGCCATCGACGGCATGGCTCCGGTTGCCGACGCGGCCGGCGTCCAGCTGATCCATGACACCACCCAGGTAGAGATTGCCGCCGACCCCGACCGCCTGCTCCAGGTGCTTACGAACCTGCTCTCCAACGCCGTCAAATTCTCGCCGCCCAACTCCACCGTCTCCATCATGCTGCGCCCCGGCTCGACCGGCGTGACCCTCTCGGTGATCGACCAGGGCCGCGGTATTCCTGCCGATAAGCTCGAAGCCATCTTTGGGCGCTTCCAGCAGGTAGACGCCTCCGATTCGCGCCAGAAGGGCGGCAGCGGCCTCGGCCTGGCCATCTGCCGCACCATCGTCCAGCAGCACTCCGGCCGCATCTGGGCCGAGCGCAATCCCGTCCGCGGTTCCACCTTCCGCGTGTACCTGCCCTACCAGCCGCCCGCCATTGACCTGCTCAAGCCTGTCGTCGACCACGAAACCGGCCAGGGCTCGGTCCTGCTTGCCGACGGCAACCCCGCATCGCGCCCTCATATCTCTGCCCTGCTCACCAGCCACGGCTATCGCGTGGTGGAAACCACCACTGTCGAACAGACCCTGGCCGCCGCCCACCAAGGCGTGGAAGCCATTCTGCTCGACACCTCCCTGGACGGCATGAACGGCTGGGAGATTCTTCCGCTCCTGCGCAGCCTGCACTCGGAAGCACCGACGCCCATCGTTCTGCTCAGTGTCGATAAGCGCCAAGACCCGGCCGCCCTTCCCTCCGATGCCGAAGGCTGGGTCGCAAATCGGCTCAATGAAGATGCGCTGCTCGGCGAACTGGCCCGTGTCCTCTGCGGCCCCGGCGAATCCGCCCGCATCCTGGTGATCGAAGACGATGTCGATCTGGCCCGCATCATCGGCGACGTCTTTCTTCGTGACGCCATCGAAGTCAGGCTGGCCCATACCCTCCATGAAGCGCTCGAAGCCTGCTTAGTCTTCCAGCCTCACCTGCTGGTCCTCGACATCGGTTTGCCGGATGGCGACGGCTTCAATGTCGTGGACTGGCTGCGCACGCACGAAAACCTCGCTCGCCTGCCGCTGGTGATCTACTCCGGTCGCGACTTGAGCCCCGAAGACTGCCGGAAGCTCACCCTCGGCCCCACGCAGTTCCTCACCAAGGCCCGCGTGCAACCGCAACAGCTGGAAGCTTTGGTCCTCACCATGCTCCGCAACACGCGCCACCTGGAAGAGAAGACGCCGGTGGAGTCTCCGGCGCAGAGTGAACTGCCTCTATACTGAAGGGGAACGGCTTGTCAGAAAAGAAGAGATGCTGAGTTCAACAGATTGAGGCTGCGGAAACGGCAGCCTACGATCGACAGGTTACCGCACCAGCGGTTGAGGCATCCGACCGCTGCTTTGTCGCCCTCAGGTACAGTAGGGCTGAATGGTAAGGTTCGGTGCCTACCTCGCCTTTCAAAGCACGCATGTTCCTTAGGACCGGGAAAGCGAAGGTGGTTCACCGGACTCCCTCCGTAATCCGGTTTCCCCATAACTCCTCAACCCACACGCAGCCGCTCACTCCGGGAGTCGATGCCGGCAGTTCCGTCCTGCGAAGTGCCGGCATCGATGAGGATGGCAAGCTACGCCACGCTTCTGAAGTCATGGTACGCAACGCCATCGCTGACCGCATGAAGCGGCGGCACACATCCAGGCCGTCTTCGCTGCCAAGGCAAGCCTCGCTACCGCGCGCCGCACTTCGATTACCGTAGCAACAGCACCAGGAGCAACGGCACCAGGAGCAACGGCACCAGAAGCAACGGCACCAGAAGCAACAGCATCCCAGTCCACCATCGACAATTTGCAGCGCAACGTTGAACAATGGTTCCAGAGGATCCCGCAGTGTCCCACAGCATCCTGATCATCGACGATGAAGACGATATCCGCGAAGTGGCCGCACTCAGCCTGGAGACCGTCGCCGGTTGGCGCGTTTTCATGGCCAATTCCGGCTCCCAGGGTCTGGCCCGCGCCATCGAGCACCAGCCCGAAGCCATCCTCCTCGACGTGATGATGCCCGGCATGGACGGCCCCACCACCTTCCGCGAACTGCGCAAGAATCCTTCAACGGCCCGCATTCCGGTTCTGCTGCTCACCGCCAAAGTGCAAAGTTCCGACCAGCGCCGCTTCGCCGATCTCGGCGTCGAAGCTATCCTCTTCAAGCCCTTCGACCCGCTCACCCTCTCCACCCAGATCGCCGGTATCCTCGGCTGGAGCTAGGCCCATGCCTGACATCGACCCATCTTCGCTCGCCGAGGTTCTGGACCAAATGTGGGCCACCTACCTTCCACAGATGCAGGAGCGCGTCGCCACGCTCACCGCCGCCGCCCAGGCTTTCGCCGCCGGCCCGTTCTCCTCTGCACAGCAGCAAGAGGCCCAATCGGCAGCCCACAAACTGTCCGGCGTTCTTGGCACCTTCGGCCTCCCGCGCGGCACGGCGCTGGCCCGCATGCTCGAGCAAATCTACTCCCGGCCCATCGCCCCTGACCCCGACTTCGCCGCCAAACTGGCATCGATCACCGCCGAGCTCCGCACCGTCATCGATTCGCGCAAATAGAGTCCCGCCCCAATCCCTCTTGGGCGCCCCAGCCCGGTCTCGCCCACTCCAGGTGGTCTCTGCCACCGCTAGGCAGCGCCGGGGCCAATAAACAAAGGCCGGAAGGTGCGCATGCACCCTCCGGCCCAAAGTTCTTATCGTGAAACAACCAGCCTGACGCCCTACCGGCTCTTCGGCCTGACATTACCTCAGGTCGAAGCGGTCCAGGTTCATCACCTTGCTCCAGGCTGCCACAAAGTCCTCGACAAACGCCGGTTCGGAATCGCTCGAGGCATAGAATTCCGCCAGGGCCCGGAGTTGAGAGTTCGAACCGAAGACAAGGTCGACGACGGTGGCCGTCCACTGGTGCTTGCCGCTCGCCCGGTCATGGCCCTCCAACAGGCCTTCGGATCCCGCCGACTTCTGCCACTTCGTGTTCATATCAAGCAGATTCACGAAGAAATCATTCGTCAGGGTCCCCGGCCGCTTGGTGAAAACGCCATAATCGGTTTGCCCGAAGTTGGCGTTCAAGGCGCGCAGACCACCGATCAGAACCGTCGTCTCGGGAGCCGTCAAGGTCAGCAGGTTCGCCCGATCCAGCAGCAGCTCGGCCGCCGATCCCTGCTGCTCTTTGCGGATGTAATTGCGGAACCCGTCGGAAATCGGCTCGAGCACGGCAAACGATGACACATCCGTCAGATCCTGCGATGCATCCGTGCGCCCTGGCGCGAAGGGAACCTTCACGCTGTGGCCGCCCTTCTTCGCCGCTTCCTCGACGGCCGCCGAGCCGCCCAGAACGATCAGGTCAGCCAGGGAGACCTTCTTCCCACCCGATTGTGCTCCGTTGAACTCCTTCTGGATCGCCTCCAGCGTGTGAAGAACCTTCGCCAGTTCGGCCGGCTGGTTGACGTCCCAATCCTTCTGCGGCGCCAGGCGAATCCGCGCCCCGTTCGCCCCGCCGCGCTTGTCGCCGCCGCGAAACGTTGCCGCCGAAGCCCAGGCCGTCGTGACCAGTTGCGCGATGGAAAGCCCGGAAGAGAGGATCTTGCCCTTGAGGGCCGCAATATCTTTCTCTCCAATCAGCTCATGATCCACCGCAGGAATGGGATCCTGCCACAGCAGGTGCTCCTTGGGAACCAGTGGACCAAGATACCGCGAGAGAGGCCCCATGTCGCGGTGCGTCAGCTTGTACCAGGCCCTGGCGAAGGTATCGGCAAACTCCTGCGGGTTCTCGAGGAAGCGCCGCGCGATCTTTTCGTAACTGGGGTCAGCGCGCAGGGCAAGGTCGGTGGTGAACATGATGGGCGCGTGCTTGATCTTGGGGTCATGCGCGTCCGATACTGATCCGGCCCCGGCTTGGTTCTTGGGTGTCCACTGGGCTGCCCCGGCCGGGCTCTTGGTGAGCTCCCATTCGTAGGCGAACAGGTTTTCCAGATAATTGCTATCCCACTTGACCGGGTTGGTCGTCCATGCGCCTTCCAGGCCGCTGCTGATCGTATCGACGCCCTTGCCGCTGCCAAAGCTATTCTTCCAGCCCAGCCCTTGCTCTTCGATGCCTGCGCCCTCCGGCTCAGGGCCGACATACTTGACCGGATCGGCAGCGCCATGCGCCTTGCCGAACGTGTGCCCTCCGGCGATCAGCGCAACCGTCTCTTCGTCATTCATCGCCATGCGCGCAAACGTCTCGCGAATATCCCGCACCGCAGCCGCCGGATCAGGCTTGCCGTTGGGTCCTTCCGGATTCACATAGATCAGGCCCATCTGAACGGCGGCCAACGGATTGTCGAGCTCGCGGTCGCCTTTGTAGCGTTCGTCACCGAGCCACTTGCCCTCCGATCCCCAGTAGATGTTCTCCTCCGGCTCCCAGACGTCCTCGCGGCCGCCGGCGAAACCGAAGGTCTTAAATCCCATCGATTCCAGCGCCACGTTCCCGGTGAGAACGATCAGGTCGGCCCAGGAGATCTTGCGGCCATACTTCTGCTTGATCGGCCAGATCAAACGGCGCGCCTTGTCCAGGCTCACATTGTCCGGCCAGCTGTTCAGGGGAGCAAACCGCTGCTGTCCGGAACCGGCGCCTCCGCGCCCGTCGGCAATGCGATACGTTCCCGCGCTGTGCCACGCCATGCGAATGAAGAACGGCCCGTAGTGCCCGTAGTCAGCCGGCCACCAGTCCTGCGAGGTGGTCATCAAGGCATTGAGGTCCTTGATCACCGCATGCAGGTCAAGGCTCTTGAACTCCTCGGCGTAATTAAAGCCCTTGTCAGCAGGATTGGAAAGCGACGAGTGCTGGTGCAGAATGCTCACATTCAGTTGATCGGGCCACCATCGTGCATTTGATTGCGCGCCAGACAGGGTGGGCTTGCGGGCGCCGTGGCCCATCGGGCACTTGGCTTGGGCCAACTCAGCGTTCTGCTCGTCAACGATCGGTGGTCCGGGATGCTTCGCCGGGCTTTCAGACATGGCAACGTCTCCTTAGTGTGAATGATGTCGATGTGATTGTCGCTTGGGTTTCGCGCCGGGCTGCTCTCAAGAACACCCGGTACCGTTGATGGAACTTTTTGCTGTCCTAGCTCGCCGCCGGGCGCAATTGGAAATCGGCCCACCTCCTCACCCTAACCTCACCGCTTCGATATGTAAAATGAATTGTTTCTACAGTGACGATTCTCATGGCCTATGATGAAAGCATGCACGGGGGCAGTGCGAAAGGGCTGCGACGCTTCACCCTGGCAACTCAGACGCCGCCCCAAAGGCCCAACAAGCCATGAACCTTCAGGACATTCGCTATTTGGTCGCTGTCGCCGAGCATCGCCATTTCGGCCGCGCAGCCGAAGCCTGCAACGTCAGCCAGCCGACCCTCTCGAGCCAGATCCGCAAGCTCGAAATTGAGCTGGGCGTCACGCTTCTCGAGCGCACCAACAAGCGCGTCGACATCACTCCGGTCGGCAGCCAGATCCTCACCCACGCCCAGCGCGCCCTGGCCGAAGCCGCGCAGATGGAAGCCGTGGCCCGCGCCGCCCGCGACCCCCTCATCGGCCCACTCAAGCTCGGTGTCATTCCCACGCTTGCGCCCTACCTGATGCCCATCCTGCTCAAGCCGCTGCGCCAGGCCTTCCCCGGCCTCACCATCGAGCTGTGGGAAGACCAGACCCGCACCCTGATCGACGGACTGCGCAACCACCGTCTCGACGCCGCCCTGCTGGCCACCCCACCCGACGCCCCCGAAATCACCGAGATCGCTCTGTTTCACGAGCCGCTGCTCGCCGCCCTGCCCTTTGATCATCCCCTGGCGGCCAGTGTCGCGGTCAGTGAAGAATCCCTTGCCGATGAATTGCTCGTCCTCGCCGACGGCCACTGCCTCGCCACCCACGCTCTGGCCGCCTGCGGCAAATCCGCGCCCGCCCGTCCGGCCCAGCGCGGCGCCTTTCAGGGCATGCAAGCCGCCACACTCGAGACCCTGGTCAACCTGGTGGCCGCCGGCTACGGAGCCACGCTCATCCCCGCCCTCGCCGCCGGCTCGCTCGGCCAGCGGGGCATCGCTCTGCGCCCCCTCACCGGGCAGACTTCCCGCACCATCCGCCTCGCCAGCCGCCCCGGCTTTCCCCGTCCGCAAGCCTTACGCGCCCTTGAAAAGACCATCCGCCGCGCCATCAGGCCCCATGAGCGCAGCGGATGGAAATAGCCGCCCGCAGCGGATCGACATCACGGATGGAATGAGGTTGTGGTTGCTATGATCCCTGCCGTTCGATACTGCAGATCGCCTCTTCACCGTGCGAGATCGACCGTAACTGCTGTCCAAGTTCTTCGATTGTCAATTCCAATTTGTCCGCTGTCAGGCGAGCCCGTTCAAGAGCCTCTCCGCCCGCGTAGAGGTTGATCGGGCGGCGTTCCGCGACTGGCTGATCCACGACCCGGAACTCGCGCGCGCCTACGAGGCGCTCAAGCCGGAGCTAGTGACGGCCCGCGGCGACGACATGCCGCAACCGACCGCAGGCAAAACTTCCTTCCTGCGCGGTGCCCTCAATGATGCGCGTCTTAGCCGAGGTCTCCCCATCGAGCACGATTGGGACGAATAGGTCCGCTTTCTGGCCGGTTGCAAGCCGGATTCAACTGCTGCTTGGAGTTAGCATTCCTCTGCCGCGGTCGGGGATTTCTCCGCAGCAACGCCGCAATCGCATCGATGAGACTCATTGGGTAAACTGCGATTCGCTTCGGCCTAGTCACCATAGATTTGATGATAAAACTTCCGCGCCGACCCAGGTTAGGCGCCCATGAATTTCCCGTGCAATTCATTCGCCTTTTCGTGTCGACATCGAACAATTTTCAGTGAAAACAACCTTCAAACGTCCCCGCGCATCACACTTCAAAGGTCCCGCCAATTCTGCCCAAACGCCAGGTCTGCCACCAAGGGCACATTCAGCTTCACCACGCCTTCCATGGCCGCGCGCACCAGCTGTTCGATCTCGTCGGTCTCTTCGAGCGGCACCTCGAACAGCAGCTCATCATGAACCTGGAGCAGCATGCGCGTCTCGAGATTGCGTTCCCTCAGCTGGCGATCGATGGCGATCATCGCCAGCTTGATCAGGTCCGCCGCCGTGCCTTGCAACGGCGTATTGACCGCCGTACGCTCGGCAAACCCGCGCTGATTCGGATTGCGGCTCTCGATGTCCGGAATGGGCCTCATGCGCCCAAACAGCGTGCGCACCGCGCCCTCGCGCCGCGTCTGCTCGAGCGTCTTCTCAATGAAGGCCTGCACGCCCACATAGCGCGAAAAATACTTCTCGATATAGGCCTTGGCCTCTGCTTGCGGAATGCCCAATTGCGCCGCCAGCCCAAAGGCGGAAATCCCGTACACGATGCCGAAGTTCACCGCCTTGGCTCGCCCGCGTGTCTCCTTGTCTATCGCGTCAATCGCCACGCCAAACACTTCGCTCGCGGTCAGTGTATGGATGTCGATGTTCTCCGCGTAGGCCCGCATCAGCAGCGCATCCTGGCTGAAGTGCGCCAGCAGCCGCAGTTCGATCTGCGAGTAGTCGGCCGACAGCAATTGCGTCCCCGGCGACGCCGTGAACGCCGCGCGGATCTCCCGCCCCAATTCCGTACGGATCGGTATATTCTGCAGATTCGGATTCACCGAAGACAGCCTTCCGGTCGCCGTCGCCGCCGCCTGAAACGTCGTGTGCACCCGCGACTCCGCGTCCGCGAGCAACGGGAGCGCGTCAATGTAATTGGACTTCAGCTTCGACAAATGCCTGTATTCAAGCACCAGCCGCGGCACTTCATGCTGCGCCGCCAGCGCCTCCAGCACATCCTGCGCCGTCGATACAGCTTTCCCCTTGCCCCGGCTCACGGGTGCCGGCAATCCAAGATGGGTAAACAGCACGACCCCCAGTTGCTTGGGTGAATTGATATTGAACCGCTGACCCGCCAGCGCGAAGATGCGATCGCCCACCCGCTCCAGCTCTACGCTGAAACGCCTGGAAAGCGCATCCAGAGCGCCCTTGTCGATGCGCACGCCGGCCTGCTCCATGGCAAACAGCACCGGCGCCAGCGGCAAATCGATCTCGTCATAGACCCGCGTCACGCCCAAGGTTTCTGCCTCTTTGCGCAACACCGGAACCAGCCCATGAATCGCCGCCGCCCCTGAGGCCAGCGACGACGGAGCCGCCTGCCCATGCCGCGCCGCCACGTCCGCCAGCGACTGCGTCGTGTGCGTCGGATTGAGCGCATAGGACAGCAGCATCGTATCCTCAATCGTCCCACCAAGCCGGATCCCCTGCCCGCTCAGCGCGTGCAAGGCCAGCTTCCAGTCATGCAAAAATTTCGCCACCGATCCGTCCGCCAGCAGCTCCCGCAACTCCGCCGTCAGTCCGAGCCTTAGCGCTGTGCCCGTCTCCGCGCAGACGCCCAGGCTGAAACTCACCTGCCGGTCCGCCGCCTCGGCCACATCCAGCAGCGACATCGTATGCGGCAGTGGCTCTTCTTCTTCCGCAGTCGCAATTGCCGGCAACGCATCCAGCGCAAAGGCAAATCCGTTGGCCCGCGCCGCTCGATAAAATCGGGCCGCCTCGTCCGCGCTCGGTTCGTCAATTAACTCTATGGCGGGGCGGCCTGGGGCGGGAGAAAGTTCGCGCAGCATGGA